>CAZMRX010000317.1:0-6514 GCA_964568755.1 uncultured Acidobacteriota bacterium
GGGCGCCGGGGGCCGCGTCGGGGCCGCGGGCTGCGCCTGCTTCGCGAAGCGGATGGTCGGTGCGATCTCGTCCTCGGGCTCCGGAGGCGGAGGCGCCGTCGGCCGGGCCGACGGGGGGGGCGCGGCCGGTGCCTTGGGAGCCGCCGGGGGCCGCGCGGGCGTTGTGGGCGGAGTCGCGGCCGCGGGCGGCCGCGACGCCTCCGGCAGCGTCGCGTGAGACACGCGGATCATCACGCGCTCCGGCGCCGCAGCGGGCGGCCCGGGCGCCGTGGTGCCCGCCGAGGCCGAGGCGGCTTCGCCCGCGCCTTCGCCGTAGTAGCGCGAGAGCCACTGGAACAGCAGCTTGGTGACGCCCTTCAGCGTGTCCTCGACGCCCGTGCCCTTGAAGGCCACCGCCTCGAAGTAGGGCAGGCCGCGCGGGTTGAGCCGCTCGTTGAGCACCGAGAGCGGCAGCGCCGTCGCGGTGTCGCGCTTGTTGTACTGGATGACCTGCGGGATCTCCGGGTCGATCTCGTTCACCAGCAGGTTCTGACGCAGGCTGCGCTGGCTCTCGGCGTTGGCGTCGAGCATCGCGGCCTGGCTGTCGGCCACGAACACGACCGCGTCGCACCCCTTCAGCACCATGCGCCGGGTGGCCTCGTAGAAGACCTGACCCGGCACCGTGTAGATCTGCATCCGGGTGCGCATCCCGCGGATGGTGCCGAGCTCGACCGGCAGGAAGTCGAAGAACAGCGTGCGGTCGGCCTGGGTGGCGAGCGACACCAGCTTGCCCTTCGACTTGAAGGTCAGGTTGTCGTGGATCCACTGCAGGTTGGTGGTCTTGCCGCACAGGCCGGGCCCGTAATATACGAGCTTGGCCGTGACCTCCTTGGTCGCGTGGTTGAAGAGCGCCATTCGCCCTGCGGCGTTCCTGTCGCGGGCCCTGCTAGTTCCCGCCGCCCGGCGTCGTCGGCGAGCTGGGGGGCTGCGGCGGCAGCAGCGGCGGCGGGACGGGCACCTCGCCGGGACCGAGCGGCTCGCCCGGCGGCTGGCCCGGGACGACGGCGGCGCCGCCCGCGACCTGCGTGGTGAGGCCCTTGAGCGCATCGTCGATGAAGATGCGGTCGCCGCACAGCGAGGTGAGCAGCGTGCGGCGCTGCTCGCGCACGAAGCGCATCGCGTCGAGCGCGCGGGTGCGGGTCACCGGGCCTTGCGGGCCCGGGTCGAAGCCGAGCCTTCGCATCGTGGCGACGTAGTCGGCGGCGGAGCTCTTCTTCTTCTCGAGCTTGAGGCGCTCGAAGGAGGCGCCGTTCGCGAGCGAGAGCACCAGCGTGTGGCGTCCCGCGGCGAGGGTCTGGCTCATGATCGGGCGCCAGCCGGCGCCGCTCGTGCTCGGGCACACCACGGCCTTGCGGCAGCCGTCCACCAGGAAGCGCTGCCCCGACCCGGCCGTGCCGAACGCCGACATGCTGTAGAGGCCCGCCTCGGGCACGTCGAACGAAACCACCGCCCGCAGCCCGGGGCCGCCGGCCCGCAGCGTCATCGCGTCGAGGCCTGCGGCCTGGGCCCGCTCGTCGATCGCGGCCTGCGGGGCCTCGACCTGGAACGCGTCGCCCGTGAGCTCGATCGGGGTCGCGTCCGGCGGCAGCTCGTGCTCGATGTCGATCGCCTTCAGCGCGGTGATGGCGAGATCGTCGCCGGTCGTGACGCCCGCGGCCTGCCAGCCGTTTGCCGGCTCGATCGCGTTCACGCACGGCGGAGCCATCTCGATCTGGCTGAGCGAGGCGCCGGGGGGCAGCAGGAACTGCGCCGCGTAGGCTCCCGGGTCGAGGTGCGTGCTCCCGGCGGACACCCAGGCGGTCTCGACCGCCGGGACGAGCGTGAAGCTCTTGAGCGGTTCGCCCCCGGCGATCGGGCGCAGCTCGGCCGTCGCGGGCGCGCCCCCGGCGCCCGCGATCCGGGCGCGCAGGTGATAGTCGCCGGGCTGGGCCACGGGAATCGCGAAGCTGATCTCGGCCGGGCTCGCGCCCGCGGTCAGCACGGCCTGGGCGCCCTCGCCGGTCACCTGGGCGCCCTCGGCGCTCAGGAAGCGATCGGCCGGGTACGTCAGGCTGTCGCGCGGCGCGAGCGCCGCGAACACCTGCGACGCCTGGCTGCTGGCGCGGACCGCGTCGGTCATGTCCAGCGAACGCAGGAGCATGCGCGCCCACAGCGGGTGCGTGACCGGCGTTTGCCGCGGATCACCGAAGAGCGGCACGAGCGCCGCTGCGGCTACGACAGCGGCGAGGACGAACGTCTTCAGCCTGCCCCACATAGACCCCTCCACCCGTCCCGAAAGCAAGACGAGGGCCACGCTCCATCCATTCTAAACCACTCATGGGGCCATCGTAACGACCGTTTTTCGGACTCGAGCCCGCGGCGCTCTGGACCCGACGGCCGGGGTGTGGACAATAAATGACCGTGTTGCCTGCCCCTGCGGCCGGCACAGACGTTGCTTGGTCGTTGATTGGAGGTGCCCTTGGAGTCCGGCGGCAGTGCGTCCCAGTTCATCGCCTTCTTCCTGGGGCTCGCGATCACCGCGGGCATCCTCGTGCCGATCCTGCTGCGGCTGCGCAGCACGGTGGGGGAGGCGCGCTTCGACAAGTCCTCCGCCGGGCAGCAGCTCGTGCAGCTCAAGCGCGCGAACGCCGCCCTCGAGGAGGACCTCCGCTTCCTCACCCAGTTCCTGAAGGACTTCCCGCGCCTGGCGCGCGAGCTCTACAGCGGGCTCACCGAGCGGCAGATCCCGGCGACGCTGCTGAACGTGGTCCAGCGCAGCCTGGACCCGCAGCACGTGGCCGTGCTGGTGAGGCGCACGGACGTCAAGGGCGACAAGGCCAAGCCCCCGCGCCTGGTGGTGGCCGCCGCGTATCCGGATGGCGCCGCGGTCAAGGTCGGGACCGAGGTGGCGCTCGGCACCGGCGAGATCGGCTTCGCCGCCGAGTCGCAGATGGTCCTGAGCCGCCAGGACCTGCAGGCGGAGACCGCGGCCACGCGCATCAAGCCCGGCCCGCCGCTGCCGGGCATGGCCGAGCCGGAGTTCATCGCTCCGCTCGTGTTCGACCAGGAGACGCTCGGCGTGATCGTGCTCTCGAAGCCGAGAAAGAGCGGCGACCCCAAGGCCGCGCTGCGGCTCGTGACGCAGACGGGCGCGCAGGTGCTGCACACGGCGGCGCAGGTGAGCAGGATGAAGACGACGGCCGAGATGGACGGCCTCACCCGCATCTACAACAAGAAGCACCTGGAGCAGACGCTCAACGAGCTGATCTACCGCGCCGCGTGCGCCGCCTACGACCAGCGCTCGGCCGGCCAGGCCGCGCCGGCCCAGGCGCTGTCGGTGTTCCTGTTCGACATCGACAACTTCAAGAACTACAACGACACGAACGGCCACCTGGCGGGCGACAAGCTGCTGCAGCAGCTCGCCGGGCTCGTCAACGAGAGCGTCCGCAAGGACGACGTGTTCGGCCGCTTCGGCGGCGAGGAGTTCCTGCTGATCATGCCGCACACCAGCGCCAACCAGGCGCTCGCCGCGGCCGAGAAGATCCGCGCGCTGCTCGCGTCGCACCCGTTCGCGTTCGCCGAGAAGCAGCCGCTCAAGGTGATCAGCATCAGCGGCGGGGTGGCCGAGTACCCGCTCCACGGCCTCGACGCGGCGGGTCTGCTGCACGCCGCCGACGAGGCGCTCTACGAGGCCAAGCGCTCGGGCCGCAACCGCGTCCTGCCGGCGCGCGCGGCCTCGCCTGCCCCCGCGCCGGCACCGCTCGAAGCGAGGCGCTAGTGACCCTCGCCCCGCGTACGGAGGAGCGTGCCCCGGAAGGGGCGTTCCCGTATCGCGACCGGGTCGAGGACCTGCGCCGGGTGCTGGTGCAGCAGGGCAGCCTCGGGCTGCTGCTGATCGACACCTCGGCGCTCGCCCAGATCGAGCACCAGTACGGCTCGACCGCCTTCGCCAAGGTGATGGGCATGGCCCGCGACCTGGTGCTCGAGCTCAAGGGCCACGAGGTGCGCCACGAGGACATCATCTGCCTCAACGACCGCGGCGGCGACGCGTTCCTGGTGTTCTTCTCGCCGAAAAGGCGCGAGGGGCCGTTGCGGATCGCCGACCTGAAGGCGGCCGCCGACCGCGTCGAGGGGCACATCAACCGCAAGCTGACGCGGCTGGCGAGCCCCTACCTCGGCAGCCTGCGGCGGGTGTCGGTGGGCTTCGCGCTCTCCTTCTACAACCCGCTCGTGATGCCGGAGCGGCTCGTCTCGCGCCTCGTCGAGGAGGCCTGGAGCTGCGTGCACGTGCTGAAGGCGCAGCGCGACCTGCAGGACCGCTGCGAGCTGCAGGAGGTGCTGCTCACCGACCAGCTCAGCACGGTGTTCCAGCCGATCGTCGAGCTGCGGCGGCGGCGCGTGCTCGGCTACGAGGCGCTCTCGCGCGGACCCGCGGGCAGCGTCTACCAGATGCCGCTGCGCCTCTTCGAGATGGCCGCCGAGGCGGACCTCGTGTTCGAGCTCGACCGCAAGTGCCGCCGCCGCGCGCTGGTCTCGGCCGCGGCGCTGCCGAGCGGCGCCAAGCTCTTCGTCAACGTGTTCCCGTCGGCGATGTACGACCCGGAGTTCCAGGGCACGGCGCTCGTGGCGCTCGCGGAGGCCCACGGGCTCACCCCCGACCGCGTGGTGCTCGAGATCACCGAGAAGTCTGCGATCGATAACTACGGCGTCTTCGTGGAGGCGCTCGTCGAGCTCACCAAGCACGGCTTCTCGATCGCGGTCGACGACGTGGGCGCCGGCTACTCCGGCCTCGAGAAGATCGCGCGTCTCAACCCGCGCTACCTGAAGTTCGACCGTGAGCTCGTGCGCAACCTCGACTCGAGCTACATCCGTCGCGAGATGACGCGCGCGCTCAAGGCGTTCGCCGACCGCATCGGCTCGACGATCATCGCCGAGGGCATCGAGCGCGACGGGGAGCTGCAGGCGCTGCTCGACCTCGGGATCGAGTACGGCCAGGGCTTCCTGCTCGGACGCCCCGCCGCGGCCTTCCTGCCCCCAACCACCCCGACGCTCGCGACCGCCAGCTGAGCGCGGGCGTACAATCGCGCCGTTGCGCCCACCGGCCGAGCCCGGTCCTGCCCTCCCCGTAGCGCTCTTCGCCCTGGTCGCGCTCGCGGTGCTCTGCCCTTGGGCGATGGGCGCCGTGATGCCGCAGGCGCTCGCGGCGGTGGGCGGCACCGCGCTCGTGGCCGCTGCCCTGGCGCTCGCGATCGGCGCGGCTCGCGGGACGCTCGAGCTGCCGGCGGTGCCGCTGTGGCCGCTCGCGGGCTTCCTGGCGCTCGTGCTGCTTCAGCTGCTGCCGCTGCCCGACGCGCTCCACCGGCTCGTCGCCCCGGGCTCCCACGCCGTCTGGCATCCCGCGGACGCGGCGGTGGCGGCGGTGCTGGGCGAGCGGGCGCGTCCCGTCTCGCTCGATCCCGGAACGACGCTCCAGGCGCTGGCGCTCACCGGGGGCCTCGTCCTGCTGGCGGTGCTCGCGGCGCCTTCGCTCGCGAGCCCGCGCACGGCGCTGCGGGCGCTCTCGGTCGTCGCCGCCTCGGGCTTCGCGCTCTCCGCGTACGCGATCTGGGCGCGGGCTCGCTTCGGGGCGCTGCTCTACGGGAGCATCCCCGTGCCCACGACCGCTCCCTTCGGCCCGTTCGTGAGCAAGAACCACTTCGCCGGCTGGACCGAGATGGCGGCCCTGCTCACGGCCGGCCTGGCGCTCGGCCTCGCCGACGAGGCGCGCCGGCGCGGCCGGGACTGGACCACCGACACCCGCGCGGGCGGCGTGATCCTGGCGGTGGCGGCGTCGCTGGCGATGGCGCTCGCGGCGCTCGCATCGCTGTCGCGGGGCGGGACGCTGGCGCTCGCCGCCGGCGCCTGCTGCCTGATCGCGCTGCGGCTGTTCAGCATGCGCGGTCGCGGCGCGCTCGTGGCCACCCTGGCGCCGACGCTCGTGCTGGGAGCGGTGCTGGTGGGACTCGTGCCGCAGGAGGCCCACGAGCGCCTGCGCAGCCTGAGCGGCGCCTCGTTCCGGCTCGACACCTGGAAGGACACGCTGCGGCTCGCCGCCGCGAGCCCGCTCGTCGGGCACGGCCTCGGCGCCTTCCACGACGCCTACCCGCGCTTCAAGCGCGGCCACGGCATCGTGCGCGTCGAGCACGCGGAGAACGACTACCTCGAGACGCTGGCCGAGACCGGGGCGCTCGGCCTGGGGCTCGCGCTCGCCGGCCTCGGTCTCGTGGTGGCGAGCGGCGCTCGCCTGCCGCGCGCGTCGCCGGGAGCCGTGGTGAGCGGCATCCGGC
The DNA here is from genome assembly GCA_964568755.1 of uncultured Acidobacteriota bacterium. Lineage (GTDB taxonomy): Bacteria > Acidobacteriota > Vicinamibacteria > Fen-336 > Fen-336 > DATBSL01. The sequence continues at coordinate 6,345 of CAZMRX010000317.1, forward strand.
TGGGCGCCGTGGCCGCGCTCGCCGCGCTCGCGGTCCATTCGCTGGTCGACTTCAACCTGCGCATCCCGTCGAATGCCGCGCTCGCGGCGCTCGTCGCGGCGGCCGCGGCGGCCGCCGCCGGGACGCGGGCCCGCCCGCTGTCGCGCCCGCTGGCGGCGGGGCTCGCCGCA
>CAZMRX010000318.1:0-6499 GCA_964568755.1 uncultured Acidobacteriota bacterium
GCGCCGAACGGCAGCGATCAGCTGCGCCTTTGGCGCCCGCTTTTCCAGGAAGTCCTCGGCGCCGCCACGCATGGCGCGCACGCTGGTCGAGACGTCGCCGTGTCCCGTGAGAAACACGATCGGCAGCGAGTGGCCGGCTTGCGCGAGTGCGGCCTGGACGTCGAGGCCGTTCATACCGGGCATGCGCAGGTCCACGATCACACATCCCGCGGCGTCGCGAGTGGTCTCGGCGAGAAACTCACGGGCGCTCGGGAACGTCTTCACGGCGAACCCACTCGCGCGCAGCAGCCGCGCCGTCGCGGCCAGAAACGACGCATCGTCGTCGACGAGATGTACGACGGGCGTGGCGTCGCTCATGCCGTCAGGCGGCTCTCGTCCGGGATCGGCAGCGTCAGGCGGAAGGTCGCGCCCTGGCCGTCGGCGTTGTTTTCGGCGGTGAGCCTGCCCCCGTGCGCGGCGATGATCGTCTGCGAGATGGCTAGGCCGACGCCCATGCCGTGCGGCTTCGTCGTGAAGAACGGCTCGAAGACCTGCGGCAGTCGTTCCGGCGCGATGCCGTGGCCCAAGTCGCTGACGGCCACTTCGACCTCACCCGTGCCGACACGCCGCGCCGAGAGCCTTACGCGCCGCGCAGGCTCTGCGTTGCCGTTCATCGAGTCCATCGCATTCAGGATGAGATTGAGCAACACCTGCTGGAGGTGAACCCGGTCGCCGATGATCGGCGGGAGATCGGGCGGGGCGGAAACGTCGAGCGTCATGCGGCGCGCGGCCGCGTCGGCGCGCGCGAGCAGGGTCGCCTCGGCGAGCAGTTCGGCCATCGCGATCGGCTGAAACTCGAGAACGCGCCTTTGGAGCATCGAGCGCATCCGGTCGATGACGTCGCCGGCCCGCTGGTCGTCCTTGCGAATGTCCGTGATGATGGCACGCAGCTCCTCGATGTCTGGCGTGTGGGCTTGCAGGAAGAGCTCCGCCGCTTCCGCATTGCGGAGAATCGCGCCGAGCGGCTGGTTCAACTCGTGCGTGAGCGCGGACGCGAGCTGGCCCATCATCGACACGCGGCCGACATGCGTGAGCTGAGCACGCACGCGCTGCAGCTCCAGCTCCGCGTTGCGCTCGGCGGTGATGTCCATCACCACGCCACGCATGAGGCGCGACGGGCCGGTCGAGTCGCGCTCGGCTCGCCCGCGCGCGGCGATCCATCGCGTGTGGCCGCCTGCGAGCGGGACGCGATATTCCCGCTCGTACTCGCCTCCATGGGCGAGGGCCGCCGCGATCGCCTGCTCGACTCCGCTGCGATCCTCCGGGTGCAACGCGTCCATGAATCGCGACAATGGGAGCGGCTCCGTCGGCGTGAAGCCGAAGAGCGAGCGTGCGGCGTCGTTGGCCCAGATCTCGTCACGAGCGACGTCCCAGGTCCAGAACCCGAGCTGCGCGGCGTCTGCGGCCAGGTCGATGCGTTGCTTGCTCTCGCGCAATTCGCCTGCCAGCCGTGCCGCCCGCAGGACGTCGTGGCTCAACTCGTAACCCATCGCGCCCACCATGACGCAAAACGGCAGGCTCACGAGGTACGGCGCATCGATCATCTGGAAGCTGACCACGGCCATGAGCGCTCCCGCCAGCAGAATGAAGAAGGTCAGGCTGCCGCCAATGACGACGGCGCGTCGCCGGTCGACGTCGCCGCCACGACGCCACAGCGCGAGCGCAGCGTCCGCGACGAAAATCAGCAGCAGCAGGACGCTCAATTGCGAGAGCCAGAGCCAGGGACTGGGGACACCCTCCGCCACGGTGATCGTGGCGCCGAAGAAGTCGGCGTGTCGCAAACCGGTGAGCTTGCGGTAGAAGAGGTGAGGTGGGCTGATGAAGTTGAAGGCCGTGGCTCCCAACCGGACGATCCAGGTCGCGTGCGAGAGCCAGAGCCGTCCGGCCTGGAAGTGCAGCCGGACGAAGACGAGCACACAGACGAAGGCCACGAACACCGGCACCAGCAGCCAGCTCCGGAGCGCGCAGAACTGCTCCGTCGTCTGGGAGCGCATGAGCATCAGCTCGAGCACGGCGGTCGCGGCTATCGAGGCGGCGAGCACGGCGAAGGCGAGGTGCGCCCACGCTCGCCGGTCCTTGATCCACACCAGCATGTGCATCGCGGCGAGCGTCAGCACGGCCCCGACGATCATGGACCAGACGATCGTGATCCAGTTCATCGAGTGCCGGCGGCTGGCTGCGCCCCTGTCTTGACTCGCTGCCGAAAGATGGCCACTGTGCTCGGCTGCAGTCCTGGCCAGGAGATTCGCGAAAACGCTGGCCGGGCTGTTGGCCTGATTTGACGCCCGACGCGGGGCCCGGTCAAGGCCCGCCTGCTTCAACTCGAGCGTGCCGCGTCCTCGAGAATGTCGATCGGCGACGCACCGTGGATAGCCCGACGCATGAAGCGGGAGGCATCTCGTGGCAGCTTCTTTCCCGCGATCTGATGATGCCGCCCATCACGATGCGGGCAAGCGGCGGCCGTAGCTGTGTGCGGCGTGAGTCGCCCTGGACTGCTACGGAGCGCAGCTTGCTGACGGGCGGTTCCATCTTTGGCGCCAAGCCTTTCCGCAGGGCCTACGGTGGCCTGCTCGGGGAATCTCGCCTCCGCGGGGGCGGGCGCAAGGGTGCTCGCTGCCAGCTCTCACGCCACCGCCGGCTCCTCGGGCGTCCCCGACCACTTCGGTGCGAGGTTCTCGCAGCCGTTCTCGGTCACCACGACTGTGTCTTCGTGCCTGATACCCAGCTCGCCGGGGATGTAGATTCCCGGCTCGTCGGTGAAGGTCATCCCCGGCGCAGCTCCGGCGCGTCGCCACGGGGCGCTACTCTGCGAGGTCCGTCCCGCTCCGCAGCCGCTTCAGATACGCGGCGTAGGCGAAGACGCGGTCACGCTTGCGCCCCGTGGTTTCCGCCAGGATTCCCTCTCGCTCCAACCAGGAGAGGGCGCTCGCGGCCGTGGGCTTGGTCGTCTCGAGGAGCCTGACGACGCTCGCCAGGGTGACAACGGGATGACGCGGCAACTCCTCGAACAAGCGTAGAGCCGACACGGAAACGCCGGCTGAGCCGAGAAGGCGAGTGCGGTCCTGTTCCACGAGAGCGAACAGGCTCCGGGCATCCCGGACGGCTTCGTCCGCGGCCGTCGCAACGCCTTCGAGGAAGAACGCCGTCCAGCCTTCCCAGTCGCCATGGCTGCGAACGCGACCGAGCCGATCGTAGTAGTCGGCGCGTCGTCGCTTGAAGAACAGACTGAGGTAGAGCAGCGGCTTCGAGAGCAGTCCCCAGTGATCGAGCAGAAGCGAGATCAGCAGGCGTCCGATGCGTCCGTTCCCGTCGAGATAGGGGTGGATCGTCTCGAACTGCACGTGCACGAGGCCCGTTCGTACGAGCGGGGGTAGTGAATCGCTCTCGTGGATGTAGCGCTCGAGGTCGCCCAGCAGGCGTGGCAGCTCGCGGGGTGGGGGTGGCACGAACGCCGCGTTTCCCGGGCGCGTTCCTCCGATCCAGTTCTGGCTGCGCCGGATCTCGCCCGGACGCTTGTCGGCGCCCCGGGCACCCCTCAGCAGACGCTTGTGCGTCTCGTTGAGCAATCGGACCGAAAGCGGCAGCCCGCCCTTGCGGTCGATCTGATTTCGCGCGTAGGTGAGGGCCGCGATGTGGTTGGAGACCTCTTGGACGTCCGCCTCCCTGGCGGTCTCGGGTTGCGCTCCCGCCTCGACTCGCAGCAGGTCGACGAGAGAGGCTTGCGTCCCCTCGATCTGGGACGAGAGCACCGCCTCCTTGCGCACGAATGCATAGAGGAACCACTCGAGGGATGGGACGATCTCGCTGGCCAGGTCGAGTCGACCCAGGCCTTGCTCGGCGTCGCGCAGGAGCTGGACGACAGGCGGGCCGAGCGAGAGGGGTGGATTGGCTGGCGGCAATGGCCTCGGAACGAACGCGGCCACCTCTTCGCCGCCCACCGAGGTGCGCTCGTACTTCCCGGTGGTGCGCGCCATGGTTTAGTAAAGGAGTCTTGCCTAAGGAGTCCTGTTAGTCAAGCGCGTATTACTAAGACCGGGAGTTACGGCGCGCGCGCGAGCTGGCGTTCCGGCCTCGAGGCACCTTCATGGAGCAGTGGAAGGACCACTTCCATGGTCAACGGGGCGCCCCAAGAGAGCCTCGCGCGCCAGCTCCGGGGGCAGCCCCAGGCGGAGGAAGCGATCGTGGAACTCCCGCAAGGAGAAGGGCGAGCCCGTGCGCTCCGCCTCGCGGCGCACTTCTTCGCGCAGGTCCAGGATCTGCATTCGACCCAGCGCGTAGGAGAGGTAGACGGCTTCCTCCGTTCCGCGTTCGGTCTCCCTTCGTGCAGGGAACTCGGCGAAGTACGCGATGTCCTGGAAACGGCGGGCGACCGTCTCGACCGGTTCCCCGAAGGCATGCAGCGCCAGGCTCGCGTACCAGCGGGCGTGGCGCTGGAGCGCGCGGCGGAGCTGGCCGAGGCGCACTCTGGGGTCCCCGCCGCCCAGGCCCTCGTCGACCATCATCTGCTCGGTGTAGTGGGCCCAGCCCTCGACCAGGGTCCAGGGCTGGAGCACCTTCCGGACGTCGCTGGGCATGTGCTGCTGGTACAGCAGCTGCACGAAGTGCCCGGGGAACGCCTCGTGCACGGCGATTCCCAGAAGCCCAGGGCGGTTGAAATAGGTCATGTGCTGCCGGGCGCGTGTGTCGTCCCAGGCGTGGTCGGGCGGGGTCAGGTTGAAGAACGCCTCGGTGGCCACGGTCTCGAACGGCCCCGGCCCTGACATCGAGGCGAAGGGGCCGCCCCGAGCGTAGCGTGGCGTGGGCCGGACGACGGGGACAGAGTCGGCGGGCAGCGTCAGGAGCTGGCGGTCGATGACGTGCTGGCGGGCTCCCGCCATGAGGCTGCGCGCGGTGTCGACCAGCTGGTCGGGCGGAGGGAAGTCGCGGCTCATCGCCTCCATCACGGCCTCCGGAGTGGCGCCCGGGTCGATTCGAGCGGCCTCCTTGCGCGCCCGTTCCTGGTAATCGCGGATCGCCGCCTCGTTCATCTCACGAAGGCGCTCGATCGACACTGTGACGTGCTCCGCGTAGAGCAGCCTGCGCTGAAGGCGCTCGCGTCCGAGCCGGAAGTCCCCTCGCGCTCGCGGCAGGAGCTCGGTCTCCTGCCACGCGGCAAACGCCTCGACGGCCGAGAGGGCGCCAGCGTGGGCCTTGCGCCAGCGGGCCGCCAGCGGAATCTCGAGGTCGTCCAGGCCTTGCGCCCGCAATCCCTCCAGCAGGTCGGTCCGCAGGAACGACGCGGTGCCGCGCGTCGCCTCTGCGCCCCGCCGGGCCCACAGCTCCGGCACGTCACGCAGGTTCTCCCGTGCGGCCGCGACCACGCGGGGGACCTGCTCGCACCGGGCGATCAGCATCTCCAGCCGCTTCGGCAACGGCGCGAAGTCGCGGTCGACGAGCAACGCGAGGCCCGACGCGATCACGGTGTTGTACAGCACCGGGTTGCGCTGCCACAGGCGCACGTCCCGGAGCTCCAGGAGTTCGTCCCGCAGGGCGTACTCGAGCAGGCGGTGGTCGAAGTACTCCGGCTGCGGCGCGGGCCCGGTCCCGCGCAGCGCACTTCGGTCGATCCCCTCCAGCCGGGCGAGCGTGGCGCTCACCCGCGCCGCCCGTGCTTCGATCGCGCCTGCGTCGAGGCTCGGCAGCGCCCCGTCGTGCGCGTGAAGGCCCCACTTGGTCGCCTCCTCCGGGCGGACCGCCGCGAAGTCCTCGAGGTATGTCCGGGCGAGCTTACGGAAGCGCTGGGTGGCGCCCTGAGGAGCCTCGGCCAGACCGGCGCGGGCGCCCTGGCTCAGTAGTCCGCCCGCGACCCCCAGTATCAGCACGCGGCCCGCGGACAACGCCCGTCCCCGCCCCGCTCGATGAGCCATACGGGGATGCTACCGGCGCGCAGCGGCCGGCGTCCACAGGTTCTTCGAGGGAAGGGGACTGGCGGGGCTGGCCCATGGAGGGGCTTCGCGAGAGGCTCTGCGGAACAGGGCCCGCCAGTCTATAGCCCACCGCCGGCTCCTCCGGCTTGACCGACTACCTTGGGCACAGGCTCTCGCAGCCGGATTCGGTGATGGCGCCAGTCCTTCGTGGCGGATATCAGCCGGGCTCTGTCAGGAGAAAGCCGAAGCCATGAAGTGCGCTCTCTGCCGCACGGGCGAAACCAAGCCGGGAACGGCGACCGAGACCTGCGAGATCAACGTACCAGGCCGCATGGCGGCCTTCACACCACCGCCGGCTCCTCGGGCGTCCCCGACCACTTCGGGCACAGGTTTTCGCAGCCGTTCTCGGTGACGGCGACGGTGTCTTCGTGGCGGATCCCTAACTCGCCGGGGATGTAGATCCCGGGCTCGTCCGTGAAGGTCATCCCCGCAGCGAGCTTCGTCGCGTTGCCGCGCACCATGTACGGCCACTCGTGGCCGTCCAGGCCGATGCC
>CAZMRX010000319.1:0-6498 GCA_964568755.1 uncultured Acidobacteriota bacterium
CGGCGCGCGCCCGCTCGAAGACGCGCTCCCACGCGGCCCGCACCAGCTCGGGGGCGTGCTCGCGACGCACGAAGTCGGCCGCCGCCTCGCCGAGCTCGCGGCGTCGCGCGGCGTCGCCCGCGAGCGCCGCGAGTGCCGCGCCGAGCTCCGCCTCCTCGTCGGCCACGTCCACGCGCAGCACCGCGTCCGCGGGCAGGTCGGCCTGGTGCTCCAGGTCGGACACGATCGTGGGGCGTCCCTGCGCCAGCACGCGCAGCAGCGCCGCCGAGGTCTCCCGCGCGGTGGGGTAGCGCAGGTGCGCCACGACGTCGGCGGCCTCGATGTGCGCGGCCAGCTCGGCGAGCGGGATGCGGCCGGTGAGGACCGTGCGCCCGCGAACGCCGAGCCGCTCGAGCTCGGACGCGAGGCGGTCCGGGTCGGGGACGGGTCCCACCAGCAGCAGGCGCAGACCCGGGTACGCTCCCGCCGCGCGCGCGACGGCGCGCGCCACGGCGAGCGGCCGCTTCTCCGGGGTGAGCAGGCCGAACACGCCGACCACGAGCTCGCTTGCCGCGAAGCCGAGGCGCGCGCGCAGCTCGCTCACGGCGCGAGCGTCCACGGCCACGCGGCTCACCGGCATCGGCGCGCACTCCACCTCTGCCTCGGGCACCTCCTCGCGGACCGCCTCCGCCATGAAGCGGTTGTGGACCGCCACCAGCCGCGAGGCCTCGACGGGGATCCGGAACAGCGGGTAGGCGTAGGGCAGCAGGTCGCCCACGGTGCCGAGGTGGACCGCGTAAAGCCGCTCCCCCTGCGCCGGGTAGGAGTAGCCGAGCTCCGCGCGCCACGCCTCGAGCACGGGCCGGGCCCGCTCGCGCGCCGCGACGTCGCCCGCGTTCGCGCGCCAGGCGCGCACCGCCTCCGCCTCCAGGAACTGCGCGGCGCGGGCGTGGTGCAGCACCAGGTCGTGGAGCACCAGGAGGCCGGGCACGCGGGAGACGAGGTCGTAGACGAAGTCGTGGCTCCGACCGTTGCCCATCTGGTAGACGGCGAGCTCGAAAGGCCGGCTCCGGTGCCGCTCGAGGAAGCGGGAGGCGGGATAAAGCGGCATGCCCTCGGGGAGGCGCTGGGCGTCGACCGGGTCCTGCGCGTGGAACAGCTCGATCTCGTGGCGCTGCGCCACGAGCGCCAGCAGGTCGGCCGCGTAGTCCGCGACGCCGCTCGGCGCGGGCGGCAACGGCGAGACGAACGCGAGCCGCACGCGCGCCGCCGCTCCTAGCCGCGCTTCGTCCCGCCGGGGAGCGCGTCCAGGCGCCGCGCGAGCGACTCGAGCCTGCGGTCGAACGCCTCGAGCAGCAGCTCCGAGCGCGTGGTGGCGAGCGCGGTTGCGACGCGGTCGCGCGCGTCCACGACGGGCTCGACGCGCTGGGCGTAGCGCACGAGCGCGCCGGCCAGCTCGCGCAGGCGCGCGTGGAGCGACTCGGCCTGCCCCACGTAGGCGTTGAGCAGCTGCACCAGCGCGGCGTTGAACGCCTGCTGGCGCTCGAGCGCGGGGGCTACGGCGTCCTGCGCCTGGCGCCGGACCAGGCCCAGGGCGCCGCGCGACGGCGCGGCGGGCGGCCGCGCCCAGAGCGTGTTGAGCTCCGCCAGCCGCTCGCGGATCTCGGGAGCGGCCTCGGTCGGCAGCTTTGGCGCCGAGAGCCGGTCGATCGCCGCGAGCACCTCGGCGTAGGCGTCCTCTTCCTCGGCCAGGCGGGCCCGAAGCGCCTCGAGCGCGGGGTGCTCGGGATCGGCCACGGCGCTTCCGCTAGGCCTGCTTCCCGGAGCGCGCGGCCAGGTACGTCAGCACGATCTCGTCGAGCGAGAGGTCCTCTTTGGCCCGCTCCTCGGGGGGCGCGAAGCTGCCGCGCTTCACCTCCAGGATCATGGCCTTGTGCTGCTCCTCCATCAGCTTGCTGATCGCCTTCTCGGCGTCCAGGTCCTTGATCAGCTCGGAGTAGGGGAGACGTCGTGACGCGAGGATCTCGCCGCCCTTGTAGATGAGCGTCTCGATCAGCGGGTTGTCCTTGCCCTTGTCTTCGGTCTGGACGTGGTACACGAGACCCCGGTGCTTGACGTCGGTGTTGAACCCGGTGATCACGGCGCGATTGTCGCATAATGGCCGCTCCGCGACATGAACCCCGAACGGCCGCCCGAGGCCTCCGATGACCACGTGCCGCTCTTCGGCACCTGGCGCGCCATCTACGGCGCGGTCGCCGCCTGCGCGATCGTCGTGATGGCCCTGCTGGCCCTCTTCTCGCGGTGGCCGTTCTGAGCCAGGGTTTCGCGACGGCCGACTGGCTGGTGCTGGCCGTCTACGTGGTGGCGATCGTCGCCTTCGGCCTGTGGGTGGGCCGCGGCACCCGCGGCATCGACGACTTCTTCCTGGCCGGCCGCGAGATGCGCTGGTGGGCGGCGGGCCTGTCGGTGATGGCGACCCAGATCAGCGCGATCACCTTCGTGGGCACGACCGGGCAGGCCTACACGAAGGGGATGAGCTTCATCGCCTTCTACTTCGGCCTGCCCTTCGCCATGGTCGTGCTGAGCCTGACGGTGGTGCCGTTCTTCTACCGCGCCCGCGTCTTCACCGCCTACGAGTACCTGGAGAAGCGCTTCGACGGGCGCACGCGCACGCTCACCAGCCTGCTGTTCTTGCTCTCGCGCGGGCTCGCGGTGGGGGTGACGCTCTACGCGCCGTCGCTGGTGCTCTCGGTGGTGCTCGGCTGGAGCGAGGCGGCCACGATCGCGCTCATGGGCGGGACCACGATCGTGTACGTGGTCTACGGCGGCAACCGATCGGTGATCTGGACCGACGTCGTCCAGATGGCGCTCATCTGGTTCGGCATCTTCGTTTGCGTGGGGGTCGCGATCGCGCGGCTGCCGGCGGAGGTGGGGCTGCGCGACGCGCTCGCGCTCGCGCAGACCGCCGCGCGGCTCGAGACGGTGGATCTCTCGCTCGATCTCTCGAAGCCCTACACGCTGTGGAGCGGGCTCGTCGGCGGCATGTTCCTGGCCATGGCGTACTTCGGCTGCGACCAGAGCCAGGTGCAGCGCTACCTCTCCGGCCGCAGCCTGACCGAGAGCCGCCTCTCGCTGCTGTTCAACGCCTTCCTCAAGGTGCCGATGCAGTTCCTGATCCTGCTCACGGGCGTGATGGTGTTCGTGTTCTTCCACTTCCACGAGACCCCGCTGCTGTGGAACCGGGCGGAGCTGGCGATGCTCGAGACGCGGGTGCCGGCCGACGACCTGGTCCGCATGCGCTCCGAGGCCGGGGCGGCTCACCAGGAGCGGCGCGCCGCCGCCTCCGCCTTCGCCGCCGCGCGCCGCGCGGGGCTCGACCCGGGGCCGGCGCGCGAGGCCTACCGCACGGCCCAGCAGCGGCTCGAGGCGCACGAGGCGGAGGTGCGGCGGCTCACGGCCGGCCCCGGCGAAGCACCCGTCAACGACGTGAACTACATCTTCCCGAGCTTCGTGGTGTCGCAGCTGCGGGGCGGCATCGCCGGGCTCGTGATCGCGGTGATCTTCGCCGCGGCGATGTCGACGCTGGCGGCCGAGCTCAGCTCGCTGGCCACGGCCACGGTCGTGGACTTCTACAAGCGCTTCGTCAACACCAGCGGCAGCGGCGCGCACGACCTGCTGGTCTCGCGCGCCTTCACGGCGGCCTGGGGCGTCTTCGCGGCCTTCGTCGCGCTCGAGGCCGGGCGCCTCGGCTCCGCGATCGAGGTGGTGAACCGCTTCGGCTCCTACTTCTACGGCTCGATCCTCGGTGTCTTCGCACTCGCGATCCTCACTCCGCGCGCCACCGCCAGCGGCGCCTTCTACGGGCTGATTGCCGGGATGGCGACCGTGTTCCTCGTCTCCCGCTACACCGGCATCGCCTTCCTCTGGTACAACGTCGTGGGCGCGCTGACCGTGTTCGCGGTGGGGCTCCTGATCACGGCCGCGTCTGGGAGCGCGGGCGGGGCGAGACCGCGGCCTGGCGGGGTCGACGAACCGGCTTCGTAATCCATCAGGGTGAGGACCAGCGACGCAACGAGGCTCACGGCCTGGTGTCAGCTTTCCTTGTTCTGGAGGGGTGCGAAGCACCCCCCCAGGCCCCCCTGGGCGGCCTAGTGCATAGGGTACTGGCGGGGGACTGGTGCGGTGCTGTACACTGGGAGCCGAAGTTGAAAATGAGTTTCAATATCGGCTCGGACGGTTCGGCGGCGGTGGCGGGCCCGGGCGCGGTCCCGGCCGGGGCTGCGCCCGACACGCAGCCGCGCCGGATCGTCCTGCTCGGCAACCCCAACGTCGGCAAGAGCACCCTCTTCAACGCCCTCACCGGCCTGCGGGCCACCGTCTCCAACTACCCCGGGACCACGGTCGAGGTGTACCGGGGACGCCTGTCGGGCGGCACGGCGGAGGTGATCGACTCGCCCGGCCTCAACTCGCTCCTGCCGCTGAGCGAGGACGAGCGGGTGAGCTGGGAGCTCGTCCGCTCGGTGCGCGGCGAGGCAGGGGCGGTCGTGGTGCAGGTGGCCGACGCCAAGAACCTGCGGCGCGCGCTGCTGCTCACGCTGCAGCTGGCGCACCTCGAGGTGCCGACCGTGCTCGTGCTCAACATGCACGACGAGGCGCAGGCGCGGGGCATCAAGCTCGACCTGGCCGGGCTCGAGGCGGCGCTCGGGATCCCGGTGCGCGCCACCGTCGCCACCCGCGGCCTTGGCATCGAAGGCGTGACCCAGGCCCTCGCCGCCGCGCGGGCCCCGCGAAACCGCCTGCCGATGCCGGAGGACGTCGGGCCGCAGGCGCTCGCGCTCCTGTCCGGCAAGGAGCCCGCGCCGCTCCACCCGCCCGCCTTCCTCTCGCGCTACCACGAGGCGCTCCTCGGCCACGCCGACGCCATCACGAAGCGCTTCGCGACGGACGGCAGCTCCGCGGGCAAGGCCTTCTCGCGGCGGCTCGGCCGCCTCGCGGTGCACCCGGTCTGGGGCTGGCCGATCCTGCTGGCGGTGCTCTACGGGCTCTACGAGTTCGTGGGCGTCTTCGGGGCCGGGACGCTCGTGGACCTCATGGAGGAGGGGCTGTTCCACGGCTACCTGAACCCCTGGGCCGTGACGGCGTTCTCCTACCTGCCCTTCGACCTGGTGCGCGACCTGTTCGTGGGGGAGTACGGCCTGATCACGATGGGCCTGTCCTACGGCCTTGCGATCGTGCTGCCGATCATCGTGACGTTCTTCACCTGCTTCGCGCTGCTCGAGGACTCGGGCTACCTGCCGCGGCTCGCGGTGATGAGCGACCGCGTGTTCCGCCTGATGGGGTTGAACGGCAAGGCCGTGCTGCCGATGGTTCTCGGTCTCGGCTGCGACACGATGGCGACGCTCACCACCCGGATCCTGCCGACGCGCAAGGAGCGGCTGCTCGCGATGCTGCTGCTGGCGCTCGGCGTCCCGTGCTCGGCGCAGCTCGGGGTGATCCTGGCCATGCTCGCCGCGGTGCCGGCATCGGCAGCGATGGTCTGGTTCGCGGCCGTGGCGGGAGTGATGCTCGCCGTCGGCTGGCTGGCCGCCCGCGTGCTGCCCGGCGAGCGCGCCGCGTTCGTGGTGGAGCTGCCCCCGATGCGGATGCCGGCGCTGCAGAACGTGCTGTCCAAGACCGCGGCGCGCGTCGAGTGGTACCTCAAGGAGGCGCTGCCGCTGTTCCTCGTCGGCACCTTCGTCCTGTTCCTGCTGGACCGGCTGCGGCTGCTCGAGGTCGTGATCCGCATCGGCGAGCCCGTCGTGACGGGCATCCTCGGCCTGCCCGCGGAGGCCTCGGCCGCCTTCCTGATCGGCTTCCTGCGCCGCGACTTCGCGGCCACGCGCCTGTTCGACCTCTCGCGCGGCGGCGGGCTCGACACCGTCCAGATCGTGGTGGCGATGGTGACGATCACGCTGTTCATCCCGTGCATCGCCAACGTGTTCATGATCGCCAAGGAACGGGGCTGGCGCACGGCCGGGGCGATGGCGGCCTTCATCTTCCCGCTGGCGTTCGGGGTGGGCGGCCTGGTGCGCGTGTTCATGCGCGCGACCGGGCTCGGGGTCTCCTAGTGGCGACGCTCCCCGAGACCGGCGTCGCGACAAAGGCCGCCGCTCCCGTGACCTGCCCGCTGTGCGGCCTCGACTACCAGCCGGGCGGCGACACCTGCCGCGAGCACGGCTGTCCGATCGCGATCGGCGGCTGCGCCACGCAGCACTGCCCGCGCTGCGGCTACACCATGCCCGACGAGTCGAGAAGCGGCGCGGCGCGCCTGATCCGGAAGCTCTTCCGCCGGCAGCCACCCGCGGTGAAGCACGCGGCCGGCAGCCTGGCCGAGCTGCCCGCCGGCTCGTTCGGCATCGTCGAGCGCCTGCACGGCTCCCCGGACCTGCTCGCCCGCCTCACCGCCCAGGGCCTCGCCCCGGGCGTCGCCGTCCACGTCCTCCAGCGCCTGCCGACCTTCGTGATCGAGGTCGGCGAGAC
>CAZMRX010000320.1:0-6473 GCA_964568755.1 uncultured Acidobacteriota bacterium
CCCGAGCCGTTCGGGCCCATGAGGGCGTGCACTTCGCCCTTGCGAACGGTGAGGTCGAGGCCGCGCAGGACGTCGCTGTCGCCGGCCCGGGCGTGGAGATTCCGGATCTCGAGCATGGGAAACCTGAGATTATTCAATCAGTACGAAAAAGTCAATTTTTAGCGAGGATGGCTTTTTCGTAGAAACCCTGCAGCTTGAGGCGGCCCTCGCCGCTCAAGCGTGACTCGGCCGCCTTCAGCAGCGCGGCCATGGCGCGGTCTTCCTCGGGCGGTGTCGTCGCCCCCTTGCGGACGCGCTCCACGTAGTCGGCCAGGCGCGCGCGGTCCTTCCAGGGAACACCGGCGTAGGTGGCGGTGGTGAGCCGGCTGAGCTCGTTCTTCTCCGCGGGCGTGAGCGCCCCGATGTTCTCGGCCAGCGCCTGCAGCGAGCGCCGGAACGCCTGGTCGGGCTCGAGCACGCGCGCCTCGCTCTGCGCCATCAGCTGCTCGGCGGCCGGGGCCGAGAGATGCGGGACCGCGGCGACCGCCGCGTCCACCGCCTCGCGCAGGCGCACCGCGAGCAGGCCGCGGGCCGCGAAGCCGCGGGCCAGGGCGTCCAGGCCGTTCGCCCGCGCGGCCGTCGCCTCCGGCATCCATGCCACCAGCGCGAAACCGGTCCAGCCGTCGAGGCCGGCCACCACCACTTCGCGATGGCGCGTGCCGCCCTCGGTCCAGCCGGCCTCGAGCTGCCGGCCGGTGAGGCTGCCCAGGATCGCGTTGACGCGCTCCTTAGGCTCCAGGCCGGGCCGCTCGGCGCGCCGCCGCTCCTGCACCTTGTCGAGATACTGGTCGGCGGTCGCGACACCGCGCGGGGCGGGCTCGGTGACCACGTACGCCGCCCCCCCGTGGCGCGGGATCGCGAGCGTGACGCGCGCGTCCCTGGGCGCCTGCACCAGCGGGTTGCCGGGCTTCAGCAGCACCCAGCCCTCGGGCACGTCGAGCGTCAGCCCGAGTGCGTCGTCCACGAAGCGGCGCTCCGGTGTCGACCAGTCGCGCAGCCGCTGCTCCGCCTCCGTCGCCTGCGCGCGGCCGAAGCGGTAGATGCCGTAGCCGCCCACGAGCACCGGCAGCGCCGCGACCAGCAGCCCCGCCCAGCCGAGCCGGCGCGGAAGCAGCGCCGCGAGACCCGAGACGATCAGCCACACCGAGCCGAGCGCGAGGAGCCCCGCGCCGCGCTCACCCTGCGCGTAAAGGATGCCGGCGAGCGGGAAGAGAGCGAAGGCGGCGAGGATCAACACCACGCGCACCAGCGTGCGCGCGAGGTTCCAGCCGGGCAGCAGGGCGAGGCCGAGCGCGAGCGCCCCGAGCGCGATCTCGAGCCAGGGGGCGCCGTCGAAGGCCGACAGCGCCTCGGCGGGGCGGAACGCCAGGAAGCCGAGGCCCGCGGCGAGCAGCAGCAGCAGCACCGCCACCACGCGCACGCGCACGTGGTCGACCGTCGTGGGCTCGTCGTCGAATTCCTCGTCGAGGCCCTCGCGCTCGGCGGCCTTCTTCGCGCGCGCGGCCTTGGCCTTCGCCCGTCCCTGCGAGACCCCGAGCACGCCCTTGAGCTCGGGGATCGTGGAAAGCGCCACCCACTTGCGCGAGCCCGGCCGCATCACCGGGCTGTCGCCGTCGATCAGCCCCTGGGCCAGCCAGGTGCGCAGGGCGGCCAGGTCCATCGGTCCGATCTCGCTCCCGTCGCCCAGCCTGACCTTGAAGCCCGCCATGGGCGGCGAATATACACTCTTTCGGACCCTCGCTTGGCCGGCCAGCCGATCCGATTTTCCCGTTCTCGACCATAGTTTTGCGGAACCTCGGCCGACGGGGCTCGTCCATAATGGCGTGGTTCAAATGGCTGACCTCGACGCGGAGGCCCTGCGGCTGGGGCGCTTTCGCCGCCACCGCAGCGGAACCTGGTCCGCCCGCTTCGTCCTGGACCCCGGCCCCGCGGCCGAGACGGCGCTCGACCACATCGAGGATCTGGCGGTCTGCATGGGGCGTGCCGGGGGGCTCGACGGCGACGGGGCCGTGTTCGTCGGCGTCGCGCTGCGCGAGGCGGTGGTGAACGCGCTGCGCCACGGCCACGGCCCCGACGGCGCGCCCACGCGCATCGGGCTGCACCTGACGCCGGACAGCCTGGTGATCACGGTCCGCGACCGCGGGCCCGGCTTCGATCCCGACGCCGTGCCCGACCCCTGCCAGGAAACGAATCTCGCGCGCGGCAGCGGCCGCGGGCTGCACTACATGCGCTGCTTCACCGACCGCGTTTCGTTCGTTTTCCCGCGGCGGGGCGGCTCGGTGGTGCGGCTCGCGAAGAAGACTCGGCCGTAGCAGGCTCTCCCGGCTTCGACGGCCGCCAGCCCGGGTCGAGCGGCTTGCCGCTGCCCGCCAGGTTGACGTAGATGTTGTAGCCGACGCTGTCGGGGCTGTTGGCGACGAGCTCGCTGTCGCCGGTGCGCCCGTCGTCGCGCCACTCGAGCTCGAAGCGCCAGCCGCGGGCGCCGCGGCGGAACACCACGCGGTACGAGCCGAGCTCGCCCGCCAGCACCTCGCGCAGGATCGCGGTCCACTCCTGCTTGTCGGGCGGGGGCGTGCCTTCCCAGGCGACGATGAACATCCGCCGCCAATGATACGCGCGCCGGCGCGGCGCGGGCGGAGCGTTGACACCCCGTTCGGGCGTCTGAGAGTATCCCGTTGGGGGTCGCCCGCTGACGCGAACCACGAGATGACGACGCCGCGCCGAATGATCGTGGTCGACGACGACCCGAAGGTCCGCCTGCTGCTCGAGCGGGCGTTCCGGGCGCCGGAGTTCGAGACCCACGCGTTTCCCACGGGCAAGGCGGCGCTCGAGCGCGTGGCGCAGATCAAGCCCGACTGCGTGGTGAGCGACATCCTGATGCCCGACATGGACGGCGAGAGCCTGCTGCGGGCGCTGCGCGCCGTGCCGGGGCTCGAGGCGGTGCCCTTCATAGCACTCTCCGCGGTGCGCTCCGAGGCGCGCATCCGCGCCGTGGTCGGGGCGGGCGCCGACGCGTTCCTGCTCAAGCCGTTCCCGCTGCGCGAGCTCACGGACAAGGTGCGCTCGCTCGTCGAGCGGCCGCAGGCGGCGCGTCAGATCCGCGGACCGCTCGGCGAGGACATGCAGCCGACGCGTCCAGTCGTCAAGGCGCCGCACACCATGAGCACCACGTCGCTGCGCCGCCGCACGCCGCAGACGCAGCCGCCGCTGTCGCCCGCGCCCAAGGCCCCGCCCGAGCCCTCGACCGAGACCGGTCCCTACTCCGCCATCTCGCAGCCGCTCGATCCGGGGCCGCCCCTGATCCTGGAGCCCTCGGCGGTTCGCCTGGCCGAGCCCGAGCCGGTGCAGAGGCCCGAGCCCCCGCCACCGCCGGCTGCGGCTGCCCCGGCCCCACCCGCCAGCCTGGCGCCGGCCGAGCCTGGGCCGGCCACGGAGGCCGAGTCCGGGCCGGCTCCGGTGGTGCGCATGGCCGGGCCAGTCCGCGTGCTCACGTCGAGTCGCTCGTCGGGCGAAACGGCGCCCCGGACGCGGCCGATGGCTCCGGTGCGGCTCCAGACCGGACCGCCCGTCCCGGCCGAGACCGAGGCGCGCCGGATCGAGCTGGGGCCCAAGGACCAGGGCCTGGGCTTCGGGCGCTTCACGCGCGTCGAGACGCGCGGCCGCTCTTTCGTGGTGCTGACCGAGGCCGTCGCCAAGCCGCAGTTCACGGTCACCACCGTGATCACCGAGAAGGGCGTGCCGCTGCGCAAGCTCGAGACGGCGCTGCCGCACCCGCTCGCCCGCGAGGAGGACGCCGAGACGGTGCGCCGGCAGCTCGACCTGCAGCACGACGAGGCGCTGCGCCGGCTCGACGACCTGGTGCTCGACGGGGCGCGCCGCCGGGTGCTGTGGTCCGATCAGAGCCGCAGCGTCGACGCGGGCCTGCTGGCCTGGACGCTGTCTGCGGTCGCGCAGCTCGCCGAGGCGGAGATCGGCACCGAGGAGACGGCGCGCCAGCTGCACCTCACGCGCGAGCGCGCCCTCGTCGGCGAGGACGCCCTGCGCGCGTTCCAGATCACGCCGGCGGCGCGCGTGGTGGTCGAGCTGGGCCGGGGGCGCGAGCTGCCGCGGCGCGCGGTGCGGGCGGTGGCCGGCTGGTGTCACGATTTCGCGACCTCCGCGCTGCTGGTGGACGACGACCAGGTGGCCGAGCCGGTGCGCCAGGCGACGCGCCGGCACGTCGACGAGCTCGAGCGCATGGGCTTCTACGATCGCCTGCGCCGCCGGTCCCGGGCGTGAGCCAGGACGACCCCCAGATCCCCATCTTCGAGCTGCTGCCGGCCTTCGAGGAGGAGACGGGCGTGCGCGTGAAGCCGCGTCCGGTCGTCGCGGCCGCCCTCGACGAGCGCGCGGCCCCGGGGGCGAGCCTGCGCGTGCTCGCGACGCGCGTGCGCGCGCTCGGCCGCGACAAGCGCCTGCGCCGCGTGGGTGTCGTCGGCTGCGGGCCCGGCGAAGGCGCCACGACCATAGCGCTCGGGCTCGCGCGGGCGCTCGCGGCCGAGCCGCGGCAGCGCGTGCTCTACCTCGAGCTGGACCTGAAGCGCCCGTCCGCCGACCGCGCGCTGGGCCTTTCGGCCTCGGCGGTGGGCGTCACCCAGTTCCTCGAGGGCAAGAGCGAGGTGCCGGTTCTGCGGCACCCGGCGAGCGGCCTGTGGGTGCTGTCGAGCGGCGCGACGCGCGCCAAGCCGCTCGACCCGCTCGCGGCCGATCGCCTGCCGCGCCTGCTGAGCGCGGCCGACCGCGTCTTCGACTTCGTGATCGGCGACTGCCCGCCGCTGCTTCCCGACGCCGGGACGCTGGCGCTGCAAGACCACTTCGACGGCTTCGTGTTCGTGGTTCGCTCCCGGCACGCGGCGCTCGAGACCGTGGCGCGCGCGGCGCGCATGCTGCGGCAGGGCCTGGTGGTCGGCTTCGTGCTGAACGCGCAGCGGGACATACTCAAGCGATGACGCGCCACGGCACCGCGCTCGCGCCGCTCGCTGTCGCCCTCGCTCTCGCGTCGGCCGGCCTGCTCGCCCAGGAGGCCGGGCGTGAAGCGCCGGCCCGGCCCGCGCCGGTGTTCCCGGTGGAAGCCCACATCGTCTGGATCGACGTCGTCGCCGCCGACTCGCGAGACCGGCCGGTCCGCGACCTCGTCCCCGAGGACTTCGAGGTCACGGAGCGGGGCGAGCGGCGCCCGATCGTGCTGTTCAAGGCGCCCGAGCCGGGCCCGCAGAGCCGCGCGGTCGTGTTCCTGATCGACGACATCACCTCGACGGCCCGCCAGATCGGACGCGCCCGGGATGCGGTCGCGCGCACCCTGTCGAAGGCCGTCGCGGGCGACCGGGTGGTGGTGGTGGGGACCGCCTCGCGCGTCGCCGCTTCCGCGGTGCTGCCCGCGGGCGCGGCGACGCTGCGGGACGCGCTCGAGCGGATTCGCGCCCATCCCGACCTGAGGGCGGCCACGGGCGACCCGGAGCAGGCCCGGCGCCTCCACTGGGGCCGGGTCGAGGCCGTGGTGGCCGCGCTCGAGACGCTGCAGGGCCACGCAGGCCCGAGGGCCGTGGTGGTGGTGGGTCCCGCGCTGCCCTACCCGACCTCGAGCACCTTCGGCAAGGCCGCCCACGAGCGCGTGATGCGCGCGTCCGAGCGCGCCGCGGCGCCCGTGTACTTCCTCGAGTCCGGCGAAGACGCCAGGGCGCCGCGGCAGAGCGCGACCCGGAGCCCCGACTGGATCACCGGCACCGGCAGCGTGATCGGCGTCGCGCCGCTCATGCCCATGGCGCCGGGCGAGACCAGTCGCTCGAGCTCGGCGGTGCTCGACCTCGTCGCGGCCGACTCGGGCGGGTTCACGGCAAGGGACGCGTCGGGCTGGGCCTGGGCCGTGGACCGGATCGTCGCGCCGCGCGCCTACTACCTGCTCGGAATCCCGTCGGTTCCCGAGTCGTGGGACGGCGGCTATCACCCGGTCGACGTGCGGGTGCCGAGCAAGGACGTCCGGCTGTTCGCGCGCAGGGGCTACTTCGCCCCGGCCGCCGCCCGCTAGCCGCTAGCCGACGCTGCCCTCGAGGCTCACGCCCAGCAGCTTCTGCGCCTCGACCGCGAACTCCATCGGCAGCTCCTTGAACACTTCCTTGCAGAAGCCGTTCACGATCATGCTGACCGCGTCCTCGGCTCCGATGCCGCGCGAGCGGAAGTAGAAGAGCTGGTCGTCGCTGATCTTCGAGGTCGAGGCCTCGTGCTCCATCTGGGCGGTCGAGTTCTGCACGTCGATGTACGGGAAGGTGGAGGCTGTGCACTGGTCGCCGATCAGCAGCGAGTCGCACTGCGAGTAGTTGCGCGCCTCGCTCGCGCCCTTGCCGATCCGGACCAGGCCGCGGTAGGCGTTCTGGCCGTGGCCGGCCGAGATGCCCTTC
>CAZMRX010000321.1:0-6402 GCA_964568755.1 uncultured Acidobacteriota bacterium
GGTGCGAGAGCGCTGCCACGGCCTTGGCTTCGCGCTCGAAGCGCGCGAGCGCGTCGGAATCGGTTGCGAGCCGGGGCGGGAGCACCTTGACGGCCACGTCGCGCGCGAGACGCGTGTCGCGGGCGCGGAAGACCTCGCCCATGCCGCCCGCGCCGATCGGCGCCGCGACTTCGTACGGGCCGAGTCGGGTTCCGGGCGCGAGGCTCAAGCGCGCGGATCGTAGCACGCGGTCCGGAAGCCGGAGTAGGATGCCGCTCGAGCCGACCCGATCCCCGGAGGGACAAGAGTGATGAGATCCGCAGCCGCGCTCCTGCTGTTCGCCGCGACGTCAGCCCTCGCCCAGACGCCCCCGGGAGCACCCGCGCCGCCGGGGGACCCGGAGGGCATCAAGCAGCACGACCTCGACCGCGAGCAGCCGGTGCTCGTGACGCCCGGAACGGGAACGCCGCCGGCCGTGCCGGCGGGCGCGCCGTCGGACGCCGTCGTGCTGTTCGACGGCACGGACCTGAAGGCCTGGAAGAGCCAGGGGAAGGACGCCCCCGCGGGCTGGAAGGTCGAGAACGGCTACATGGAGGTGGTGAAGGGCAAGGGCGCGATCGAGACGCTGCAGGCGTTCGGCGACGTGCAGCTCCACATCGAGTGGATGGCGCCCACGCCGCCCACGGGCGAGAGCCAGGGCCGCGGCAACAGCGGGGTCTTCTTCGGCGGGAATCGCTACGAGGTGCAGGTCCTGGACAGCTACCAGAACAAGACCTACCCCGACGGGCAGGCGGGCGCGCTCTACGGCCAGTTCCCGCCGCTCGTGAACGCGAGCCGCCCGCCGGGAGAGTGGCAGGCCTACGACATCGTGTTCGAGATGCCGCGCTTCTCGGCTTCCGGCGCCGTCGAGAAGCCCGCGCGGGCCACCGTGTTCCACAACGGCGTCCTGGTGCAGCACGCGCGCGAGCTGATCGGCCCGACCACGAACAAGGTGCGCACGCCCTACTCGGCGCACCCCGAGGCGCTGCCGCTCAGCCTGCAGGACCACGGCAATCCGATACGCTTCCGCAACATCTGGGTCCGGAAGCTGAAGCTGGGCTGCGGCTGCTGAGCTCGCGTCAGCGTGTCGGCGTGGCCGGCTGCTGCACCACCGCCAGGTACTGCGTGACCCACGCCACCTTCAGGTGGCCCATGGCGTCGCCGTTCGGCCACTCCTCCTTGAGGCTGCGGATCCAGCACGGCATGCTCCGGCTCGCGCTCTCGCCGTTGGCGCGGCCGCTGATGTGGTGGGCCACGTGCACGGCGTTCCAGACCCCGTCGCGCTCCGCGATCCGGGTGAGGTCGGGGATGCCGTTTCCGTTGGTGCCCCAGACCGCGCCCCGGGCGTCCCCCCCGTGGCAGCCCGCGCAGTGGGCGACATAGAGCGCACGCCCCTCGTAGATCGCCTGGAGGGCGCCCCGGTCCTGCCCGAGCGCCGCCGAGGCGAGGAGCAGGGCACCACCGGCCAGCACGAAGACGGTCCTCTTCATGGGTGGCTCCTTTCGGCGACTCGACTTCAATGGAGCCAATCTAGGCCCGGGCGCTCGGCCCGGGTGTCTGCGGGGTGACGCGAGGGTGAAGATTCGATGAAGCGAGTCTCGCCCGGCCCCGACCCGGCCTCCCCGCAATAAACCGTCGTGTCCACGAGCGGGGAGCGCCCAGCCTCCGCCGGCTGCTGGAGGCGCCGCGTCGCGTCGAAGGCTGCCAGTCGAGGTCCCCCGAGCGTGCGACTACGGCGCTCCCACGCTGACCCAGCGCTTCGTGCGCGCGGCCTTCTCGATCGCTTCGAGCACGAGCTGGTTGCGGACGCCGTCCTCGAAGTCGGGCCGCACGCGCTTGCCCGAAGCGACCGCGCCGAGGAAGTCGTGGACGGTGTGGGTGAAGGTGTGCTCGTAGCCGATGATGTGGCCCGCCGGCCACCACGAGCCCATGAAGTCGTGGCTCGGCTCGGTCACCATGATCCGGCGGAAGCCCTGGTGCTTGCCATCGTCCTCGCGCGAGTAGAACTCGAGCTCGTTCATGCGCTCGAGGTCGAAGGCCACGCTGCCGAGCGAGCCGTTGACCTCGAAGCGGTTGTAGTTCTTGCGTCCGGCGGCGAAGCGCGAGCCCTCGATCGACCCGACCGCCCCGTTCGCGAAGCGCACGAGCGTGAGCGCGGCGTCGTCCACCGTCACCTTGCCCTTCTTCCTCGGGTTCTCCGGCAGCGGCCGCTGCTTGACGAAGGTCTCGAGCGCGCCCGCCACCTCGGTCACCTCGCTGCCGGTCACGTAGCGGCCGAGGTCGAGCGAGTGGGACAGGATGTCGCCCAGCGCGCCGGAGCCCGACTTCTCCTTACGGAAGCGCCAGTAGAGCGGCATCGCGGGGTCGATCGGCCAGTCCTGCAGGTAGGTGCCGCGGTAATGGTAGATGCGGCCGAGCCGGCCCGAGGCCACCAGCTCGCGCGCCAGCATCACCGCCGGGATGCGGCGGTAGTTGTGGCAGAGCATGTTCGGCACGCCCGCCTTCTTGACCGCCTTCCACATCGCCCTCGCCTCGCGCACGTCGTTGGCGAGCGGCTTCTCGCACAGGATCGCCTTGCCCGCCTGCGCGGCCGCGATCGCGATCTCGGCGTGGCTGTCGCCGGGGGTCGAGACGTCCACGATGTCGATGTCGGGCCGCGCGATCACCTCGCGCCAGTCGGTCGCCCACTCGTCCCAGCCGAGCTGGGCCGCCGCTCGCTTCACGTTGGCGCGGTCGCGGCCGCAGATCACCTTGAGCCGCGGGGTGAGCTTCGGCTGCATGAATCGGCTCACCTGGCGCCAGGCGTTGCTGTGGGCGCGGCCCATGAAGGCGTAGCCGACGAGAGCGACGTTCACTTCGCGCATGGACCCTCCGGAGGGCGGACGATAGCCGCCCCTTCCGGGGCCCGTCAAGCGCGTATGATCGAGGCAGGAGGTGAGAGATGCACGCTCGCCTGGTCCGTGTCGTCGCGTGCCTTCCGGCATTACTCCTGCCGGGCTGCCAGGAGGACTCGGTCCTGGCTCCCGCGCTTTCGGCCACCTGCGAGGCGCGGCCGGCCTCGGGCGCCGCGCCGCTCACGGTGTCGTTCCTGCTGACGGTGTCGGGAGCCGAAGGCCCGATCACGGTGGCGATCAACTACGGGGACGGCCAGACGGGCTCGAACCCGGACGGGACGCACACCTACACGGCCGCGGGCAGCTACACCGTCTCCATGAACGTGACCACCTCGACCCAGAGCGCACGCTGCTCGGCCCCGGTCGCCGTGAGCGCGTCGCCTTTGCCGTTCCCGGGCGGTAACCAGCCCCCGAAAGCGGACTTCAAGACCACTCCCGTGGCCGTGAACCGCGAGATCGTCGGCAAGGCGCCGCTCACGGTGTCGTTCAACATGTGCGCGAGCAGCGATCCCGAGGGCGACGAGCTCTACTTCCTGATGGACTTCGACGGCGACGAGAAGTACGACTTCGGCGGCATCACCGGGTACCACTGCCGGGCCGACCGCGCCTACGCCGTCGGCACCTGGAAGCCGGTCGTCTGCCTCTACGACCGGGACGCGAGCCGCAAGGCCCTGCACGACGACATCTGCCAGGGCTACACGGTGGTGGCCACGCCCTGACGACCGCTCATCCTCGATAGCCCAGGATCAGGCGCGGCAGGACGAGCGTCAGGCCTGGGAACGCCGCGATCAGCGCGAGGCCCAGAAGCAGGACCAGCAGGTAGGGGAAGTAGGAGCGGCTCACCTCGTCGACGTCGACGCGCGCGATGCCGGCGGCGATCGACAGGCCGACGCCGACCGGCGGCAGGAAGAAGGCGATGCCCATCGCGGCCACGATCACGATTCCGTAGTGGACCGGGTCGACGCCGAGCGCGCGGCTGATCGGGAACAGGATCGGGCCGAAGATCAGCAGCGCCGGCAGCCCCTCGAGCAGCGCGCCGATCACCACGAAGACGAACAGCGTCAGGCCCAGGAACACGGCGCGGCTCGCGCCGAGGCCGGTGATCCACTCGCCGAGCGTCTGCGGCACCCACTCGCGCACCAGGATCCAGGCGAAGGCCGAGGCCGCGGCCAGCACCCACAGCGTGGTCGCGGTGACGACGCCGCTGCGCTCGAAGAGGCGCAGCAGGTTCGAGCGGGTGATGCCTCCGGTCGCCATCCCCACCACCAGCGCGTAGACAACTGCCACGAGCGCCGCCTCGGTCACGGTGGTGAGCCCCGTGAAGATGCCCCCGAAGAGGAGCACGGGCAGGCCGAGCGGCACGATGGCGCGGCGGGCGGCCCGCCCGAGGTCTGCCCGCGAAGACTTCTCGGCCACAGGCCAGCCCTGGCGCCGCGCGCGCATCGCGATCAGCGCGATCAGCAGGCCGGCCAGCAGGAAGGCCGGCAGGAAGCCGGCGAGGAAGAGCGTGACGATCGAGAGGTTCACGAGCGAGCCGAGCACGACCATGGTCAGGCACGGCGGGACCAGGATGCCCATCGCCGAGGCCGCCGCGACCACACTCACCGACTCGCCTCCGGAGTAGCCGGCCTTGCGCATCGACGGCACCAGCAGCGAGCTGATCGCGGAGACGTCGGCGGCGGTCGAGCCCGAGATGCCGGAGAACAGCACCTCGGCCACCACCACCACCATCGCCAGCCCGCCCTTCACCCGGCCGACGATCGCCATCGCGAGATCGACGATGCGCTCGGAGATCGCCCCCGACTCCATCAACGCGCCGGCCAGGATGAAGAGCGGGATGGCGAGCAAAACGAAGGAGTCGACGCCGCCCAGCAGCTTGATCGGCAGGATCGTGAGGCTGACGCCGCCGATGCCGACGAGGTAGGTGGCCGCAGTGAGGGCGAGCGTGAAGGCGAGCGGCAGGCCGAGCGCCGCGGTCACCAGGAAGCCGCTGACGAGCACGACGAGGGGCGCGGCGCCGGCCACGAGGGGCACGAGCACGGACGCGAGGGCGAGCCCGGCGGCGCCGAGGGACCAGGCGAGCGGCGCTTGCTTGCCGCCGCCGCGATAGAGCTGGCGGACCAGGACCGCGCACATGAGCACGAGGGCGAGCGGCAGCATCGCGGACATCACCGCTCCCGAGAGGCCGCTCGCGGGCAGCCGCTCCCCGGCGCTCGAGACGGTGAGCCGCCAGGACGGGACCACGAGGTGGAGGAAGAAGGCGAGCAGCACCAGCTGCAGGCCGCGCTCGACGGCCGCGCGCTGGGGCGGGGTGAGCAGCCGCACGACCGCGGTCACGCGCGGGTGCTCGGAATCCGCGAGCGCGCGGATGCCGCCGACGCACATCAGCCAGACGAGCAGCAGGCGCGCGACCTCCTCCGTCCACGGCCAGGGCGTGTGGAGCACGTGGCGGCCGATCACCTGCAGGCCGACCACGACGGCCATCGCTGCCATCATCGACGCGGTCACCCATTCGAGGCCCCGGCCCGCCGCCGAGCGGTGGGGTACCGTGCCCAGGGCCGCTGGCTCGTGGGTCATCAGCGCACCGCCGCCTGGAGCCAGGCGACGGCGTCGAGCTCGTGCGCCTGCTCCTTCCACAAGGCCTCGGCCGGGGCCAGGAACGCGCTGCGGTCGATCTCACGAATCCTCATGCCGGCTTCGGCCAGCTTCGCCGTGGCGGTCCGGTCCTCCTCCGCTCCCATCGCGCGCTGGCGCCGGGCGGCCTCGAGGGCCGCGGCCTCGAGCTTGGGGCGGAGCTCGGCCGGAATGCGGGCGAGGCCGGCATCGGAGGCGTAGAGGCCCAGCACGCCGGCGATGTGGCCCGTGCGCGCCATGAAGCGCGCGACCTCGAAGAAGCGCTGCTGCAGGGTCGTGCTCGCGTCGTGCTCGTAGCCGTCGATGACGCCGGTCTGGAGCGACGTGTAGATCTCGCCGAAGGCCATCGGCGTCGGGCTCGCCCCCATCAGCTCGACGGCGCGCAGGTAGATCGGCGACTGGATCGTCCGCAGCTTCATGCCGCGAAGCTGCGAGGGGTCGGTCACGTCGCGCGAGCGCGTGATCACGTGGCGGAAGCCGAAGGAGTCGCCAAAGGCGAGCGGCCGGACGCCCACCGCAGCTTGCATGTAGTCGGCCGCCTCGCGGCCGACGGGCCCGTCCACGACCCCGTGGGCGTGGTCCCAGTCGCGCCACAGGAACGGCAGGTCGAAGAACTGCAGCCTCGGCGCCACGCTGCCCCAGATGGCCGTGCCCGAGACCATGAAGTCGACGAGGCCCTCCTGGAGCTGCTGCACGACCTCGCGCTCCTGGCCCAGCGTCCCGCTCGAGAACACGCGGACTTCGACCGCACCACCCGTGTCCGCCTCGGCCAGCTCGCGAAACGCGGTCGCGAAGGCGTCGAGGGCGGTGTTGCCGGCCGCCATCGAGTGGGACAGCCGCAGCACGATCGGCCCGC
>CAZMRX010000322.1:0-6390 GCA_964568755.1 uncultured Acidobacteriota bacterium
GACCTGCCCGCAGTACCTGTTCCTCTCGTACGAGGACTACGAGCGGCCGGGCTTCGAGGGCGCCAAGTACGTGATGTCGCCGCCGCTTCGCGAGAAGTGGCACCAGGACGCGCTCTGGAAGGGGCTGCAGAAGAACGACCTGCAGGTCGTCTCCACCGACCACTGCCCGTTCTGCATGAACGACGCGGCGCAGAAGCCGCTCGGCAAGGACGACTTCTCGAAGATCCCGAACGGCGCGCCCGGCATCGAGACGCGGCTGATGCTGACCTGGGACGGCGGCGTGCGCGCCGGCCGCATCGACCCGCACCGCTTCGTCGAGCTGATGTCCACGAACCCCGCCAAGATGTTCGGCCTCTGGCCGAAGAAGGGCACGATCGCGATCGGCTCCGACGGCGACCTCGTGCTCTGGGATCCAGAGAAGGAGTCGACGCTCTCGGTGGCCACCCACCACATGAAGGTCGACTACAACCCCTACGAGGGGCGGGTCGTGAAGGGCGCGCCCGCGGTGGTGCTCTCGCGCGGCGAGGTGATCGTGGACCACGGCAAGTGGGTCGGTGCTTCCGGGCGGGGCCAGTTCGTGAGACGCCAGGCCGGTTGGCCGCTGGTGGCTTAGCCTCGCCGTCTCGAATGAGCACTCCGGCAGCGGGCGTCACGAAGGGAATGCGGCGTGCCCCGGGCGAGCTCTACGAGCTCGCGCTCGCGGTCCCCGACCCCTCGCTGTCGAACGCCGACCTGGCGCCCACGCGCGTCGCGCAGCGGACCTGGACCACCTACCACATCGCCTCGCTCTGGGTCGGGCTCTCGGTCTGCATCCCCACCTACATGCTGGCGGCGAGCCTGGTGGGCGGCGGGATGAGCTGGTGGCAGGCGGTGCTCACGATCATGCTCGGCAACCTGATCGTGTGCGTGCCGATGGTGCTGATCGCGCACGCCGGGACCCGCTTCGGGATCCCATTCCCGGTGCTCGCGCGCGCGTCGTTCGGCGTGCTCGGCTCGAACGTGCCCGCGATCCTGCGCGCGCTGGTGGCCTGCGGCTGGTTCGGGATCCAGACCTGGATCGGCGGCCAGGCGATCTACACCATGCTGAAGGTCGCGATCCCGCAGTGGGAGCCGCCGCACGCGATGTTCCTCGGCTTCGCCGTGTTCTGGCTCTGGAACATGTACATCGTCGTGAAGGGCAGCGAGTCGATCAAGTTCCTCGAGGCCTGGGCCGCGCCGTTCCTGATCGTGGCCGGCCTCGCGCTGCTCGCCTGGGCCGTCACGCGCGCGGGAGGCCTCGGCCCGACGCTCGCGACCCCGAGCCGCTTCGCGACCACCGGCGACTTCCTCGCGTTCTTCGTGCCGTCGCTCACCGCGATGGTCGGCTTCTGGGCGACGCTCGCGCTCAACATCCCCGACCTCTCGCGCTACGCGAAGGACCAGCAGGCGCAGGTCTGGGGCCAGTTCCTCGGCCTGCCGCCCACGATGACCCTCTTCGCCTTCATCGGCGTGGCCGTGACCTCGGCCTCGGCCGTGATCTTCGGCGAGGCGATCTGGGACCCGGTGAAGCTGTTGTCGAAGATCGAGAGCCCGGTCGCGATCCTGATCTCGCTCGCCGCGCTGCTGATCGCGACGCTCACCACCAACGTCGCCGCCAACGTGGTGGCGCCCGCGAACGGCTTCGCCAACCTGTGGCCGGCGAAGATCACCTTCGCGCGCGGCGGGATCATCACCGGCGTGATCGGGATCGCGATCATGCCCTGGAAGCTGCTCGAGAACGCCGACCGCTACATCGGCTGGCTGATCGCCTACTCCGGCTTCCTGGGCCCGATCGCCGGGATCTTCATCGCCGACTACTGGCTCGTGCGGCGGGCGAAGCTCGCGCTGCCCGAGCTCTACCGCAGGGACGGGATCTACGGGACGGTGAACTACCGCGCGATCGCCGCGCTCGTCGCGGGTGTCGCCGCGGCGCTCGTCGGACTCGTGGTGCCGGCGCTGCGGCCGCTCTACGACTACGCCTGGTTCGCCGGCTTCGGCGTGGCGTTCGTGCTGTACTGGCTGCTGATGCGAGGCACGCCGGAGCTGGACCTGTCCGCTGTCGAGGTGCTCGAATGACCCAAGCCACCGCCGCCCCCACCCTGACGGGCGAGGAGATCGTCCGCCTCTGCCGCCAGCACACCATCTACGAGTGGTCGCCGCAGGCGAAGGCCGACCCGATCCCCGTGGCGCGCGCCGAAGGCGTCTACTTCTACACGCCCGAGGGCAAGCGCTACCTGGACTTCAACAGCCAGCTGATGTGCTCGAACGTCGGCCACTCGCACCCGAAGGTGGTCCGGGCGATCCAGGAGCAGGCGGCGGTGCTCGCGTACGCCAATCCGTTCCTGGCCACCGAGCCGCGTGCCCGGCTCGGCGCGAAGCTGGCCGAGCTCGCCCCAGGCGACATCGACGCCTTCTTCTTCACCAACGGCGGGGCCGAGGCCAACGAGAACGCGATCCGCGTCGCCCGCGTCGCGACCGGGCGCCACAAGATCCTGGCGCGCTACCGCTCGTACCACGGCGGGACCGCGGGCGCGATCTCGCTCACGGGCGACCCGCGGCGGTGGGCGGCGGAGCCGGGGTTGCCGGGGATCGTGCGCGCGCCGGAGTTCCACAAGTGGGGGAGGAAAGAGCCGGAGCCGGTGGACGTCTGCCTGCGCGAGCTGGAGGACGTGATCCGCTACGAGGGCGCCCAGAACGTCGCGGCGTTCCTGATGGAGACCGTGGTCGGCACGAACGGCCTGCTGATCCCGCCCGACGGCTACCTGCAGGGGGTGCGCGAGATCTGCGACCGCCACGGCATCCTGCTGATCGCCGACGAGGTCATGTCCGGCTTCGGCCGCACCGGCAAGTGGTTCGCAGTCGACCACTGGAAGGTGGTGCCCGACATCCTCACGATGGCCAAGGGCATCACCTCGGCCTACGTGCCGCTCGGGGCCGTGGGCCTGCGGCCGAAGCTGGTCCAGGCCTTCCAGGAGCGCGCCTTCCCGGGCGGGCTCACCTACAACAGCCACCCGCTCGCCTGCGCCACCGCGCTCGCGACGATCGCCGTCTACGAGGACGAGAAGCTGATCGAGAACGCGGAGCGCATGGGCAGGATCCTGCGCCAGCGCATGCTCGAGCTCGAGAAGAAGCACCCGTCGGTGGGCGCCACGCGCTCGATCGGCCTCTTCGGCATGTTCGAGCTGGTGCGGGACCGCAAGACGTTCGAGCCGATGGCCCCCTACGGCGGCGCCTCGGACGAGATGGCGGCCCTCGGCCGCTTCTTCCGCGAGAACGGCCTCTACACCTTCGTCCGCTGGCACACCTTCTTCACCAACCCGCCGCTCACGATCACCGAGGCCCAGCTCGAGGAGGGCCTGCAGACGATCGACAAGGGCCTCGACATGACGGACCGAGGGGTCAGGTCTTGAATCTTGGCATCGGGCCGACACTGAGCGACAGGCGGTCAAGGACCAGGATCGAGAGCGAGCCGAACAGGGGAGACGCAAGGGAATTGGGGCGAACACCGAGGGCAGGGCGAGGCGGGCGCTTCCGGCTCAGAGACCTCGGTGACGCTAGGACCGACGCGGACGTTACCGCGTCACCGAGGTGAGCATGGCAAGCACCGTCGAGACGAAGGCCATGGCAGCCGTGTCGCAGGTCCGTCACTGGATCGGCGGCAAGGTCTGGGAGGGACCGGTCGAGCGCTGGGGTGCGGTGATGAACCCGGCCACGGGAGACCAGCAGGCGCGCGTCGCTTTCGCGACGCCCGAAGTGGTGGACGCCGCCGTGGCTGCGGCCGCGAAGGCGGCCCTGTCCTGGCGCGAGGCCTCGCTCGCCAGCCGCACGCGCGTGCTGTTCGCGTTCCGGCAGCTGCTGGAGAAGCACAAGCTGGAGCTCGCGGCGATCCTCACGCGCGAGCACGGCAAGGTGGCGGCGGACGCGCTCGGCGAGGTGAACCGCGGGCTCGAGGTGGTGGAGTTCGCCTGCGGCCTGCCGCAGCTCGTGAAGGGCGAGTTCTCCGAGAACGTCTCGACCGACGTCGACAGCTACTCGATCCGGCAGCCGCTGGGGGTCGTGGCCGGCATCACGCCCTTCAACTTCCCGGCGATGGTGCCGATGTGGATGTATCCGATCGCGATCGCCTGCGGCAACACCTTCATCCTGAAGCCCTCGGAGAAGGACCCGTCGGCTGCCAACTTCAGCGCGCAGCTGCTGGCCGATGCCGGGCTGCCTGAGGGCGTCTTCAACGTGGTCCACGGCGACAAGGTCGCGGTCGACGCGATCCTCAACCACCCCGGCATCGCGGCCGTCAGCTTCGTCGGCTCGACGCCGATCGCGAAGTACATCTACGAGACCGGCACCAAGAACGGCAAGCGTGTCCAGGCGCTGGGCGGGGCCAAGAACCACATGGTGGTGCTGCCCGACGCCGACCTCGAGCTCGCGGCCGACTCGGCGGTGAGCGCGGCCTACGGCTCGGCCGGCGAGCGCTGCATGGCCATATCGGTGCTCGTGACCGTCGGCGACGTGGCCGACCGCCTGCTGCCGAAGATCCAGGAGCGCATTCACAAGCTGAAGGTCGCGCCCGGGACCGAACCCGGCGCGGAGATGGGCCCGCTCGTCACGAAGGACCACCACGCGAAGGTGGTCTCCTACGTCGAGAAGGGAGTCAAGCAAGGAGCGAAGCTCCTCGAGGACGGGCGCAAGACGCTCGTGCCAGGCCACGAGCAGGGCTTCTTCCTCGGCCCGTGCCTGTTCGACGACGTGAAGCCCCAGATGTCGATCTACACGGACGAGATCTTCGGCCCGGTGTTGAGCGTCGTCCGCACCGGCAGCTACGACGAGGCCCTCGCTCTCGTGAACGCCAACCGCTACGCCAACGGCGTCGCGATCTTCACGAACGACGGCGGCGCCGCGCGCCGCTTCCAGAACGAGGTCCAGGTGGGGATGGTCGGCGTGAACGTCCCGATCCCGGTGCCGATGGCCTACTACTCCTTCGGCGGCTGGAAGAGCTCGCTCTTCGGCGACTCCCACGTGCACGGCCGCGAAGGCATCCACTTCTACACCCGCGGCAAGGTGGTCACGAGCCGCTGGCCGGACCCCCACCACCGCGGCGTGAACCTGGGCTTTCCGCAGATGAAGTAGGGCGCGCCCGTGGAGGCGCGCTGTCTCGGCTCCCCGCTCGACGATCCGGCGGAGCCTTGGTCTGCCGCTACCACCGAGACATACCAGACAGTTTAGTTAGCTTTTATCGATAGTTAGACTGTATTGTTTGATGTAAACTCTCGGCCTGGTGGGGCAAGGGCTGATAGGGCGAACGTGCCCCGACCGGCACGGCCCTTGCGAGGGACGGCAGGTCGGAGGAACCATGTCCACTTTCTGGCCTGCCCTGAGACGACACGAGCCGCGGCCCGCGCTCCTGTCGCGGTGGGTCTCTTGGATGCTGGTCGCGGCCCTGTCCCTCGGTCCCACCGCCCCGGCGCCGGCCGCCCTTCGGGGCGCATCGGCTCCTCCCGTCCCCCCGCTTCGATTCGTGGCGACGCCATCGGGCTTCAGCCAGGCTGGTCCAGCCGCGACGCAGTCCGTCTCGCAGAGCCTCCAGGACCTGCCGCTCTACTTCATCGGCAACCAGGGGCAGGTCGACGCGCGCGTCGCCTACTACGTCCACGGCACGACGACGTCCGCGTACCTGACCCGCGAAGGGATCGTCTTCGCGCTGAAACGCACGGGCGAGAGCGAAGGCTGGGCGGTGCGCCTCGACTTCGAGAACG
This sequence comes from uncultured Acidobacteriota bacterium, assembly GCA_964568755.1. GTDB lineage: Bacteria > Acidobacteriota > Vicinamibacteria > Fen-336 > Fen-336 > DATBSL01. The sequence goes on from CAZMRX010000322.1 coordinate 5,769, forward strand.
CCAACCCGGACGTGCGGATCACCGGGCGCGAGCGAACCGAAGCAGTCGTGAGCTACTTCAAGGGCCGGCCGTCCGAGTGGAAGACCTCTCTCGCGACGTACGCCTCGGTCGTCTACGAGGACCTCTGGCCGGGGATCGACCTCGTCTACGGGAGTGAGGCAGGCAAGCTCAAGTACACGTTCGAAGTCGAACCCGGCGCGGACCCGGGCCTGATCCGGCTTGCCTACCGCGGCGCCTCGGCCGTGCGGCTGACCGAAGCCGGGCGGCTCTCGGTCGTGACACCGGCTGGCGACTTCGAGGAGGAGGCGCCGCTTTCCTGGCAGGAGGACGCGGGCGGTCGCAGGGTCGTCGAGTCGGCGTTCGAGCCGGAAGCGGCCGCCGGCGGAAGCGAGTACCGTTTCGGGTTCCGCCTGGGCTCGTATGACCCGACGCAGCCGCTCGTGATCGACCCCGTCGTGCTCAGCTACTGCGGTTACCTCGGCGGCACGGCCGGTGGGAACGGCGACGAGGGGTTCGGCATCGCCGTGGACGCGACCGGCGCCGCCTACGTGGTGGGCTCGACGACGTCGGCGGACTTCCCGTTCACCGGCGGCGCGTTCGACACGACGCAGGCGGGCAACCG
>CAZMRX010000323.1:0-6367 GCA_964568755.1 uncultured Acidobacteriota bacterium
GGACGACGACGTCCTTCAGCACCTTGTTGAGCGAGGTGCCGATGTGGATGTGCCCGTTGGCGTAGGGCGGCCCGTCGTGCAGCACGAAGCTCGGCCGGCCGGCGCGGGCCTTGCGCAGCTGCCCGTAGAGGTCCGCTTCCTTCCAGCGCGCGAGCCGGCGCGGCTCGGCCTGCGGCAGGTTGGCCTTCATCGGGAAGTCGGTCTTCGGGAGGTTGAGGGTGGTCCGCAGGTCGGGCTCTGTCATGTAAGGCATGGGCCCCGAGGCATGAAAGACCAAGGTAGCATGTGCGTTACAATCCTCGCAAGCCCCGCCAGGGCTTGGGATTGGGGGGAGATGAGGAAGCGCATTCTCAGCTGGAGCCTGCTGCTCGCGTTGGCGCTCCCGCTCGGTTCCTGCGGCAGCAGCGGCGAGGAGTGCGACACCTGCTCGAGCGACGACGGCTGCAGCGGCGGGCTCGTCTGCTCGAGCTTCTCGGACGGCAGCCGCCGCTGCGCCTCGGGGCTCGGCGAGACGAGCTGCACGGTTCGCTGACCGGCTAATCGCTCCCGCGAGCCTCCGCGGCGGGCTCGCTGCGACTCGGCGGGGCCTCGGCGGCGGGCACGAGCCACAGGGCGAGCGCCCCCGTCGCCATGCCCGAGAAGACCGTGAACGCGGGCCAGATCACGAGCTGGGGCAGAAGCGTCAACCAGAACAGCTGCTCCCAGCTCCCGGGCGCGAGCACCCAGCTGCCGGCCGAGAAGGCGACTTGGACCTCGGTGAGGGGCGACACGTCGTAGTGGGTGCCGGCCGCGAGCCGCGTGGCCGCGACGCCCACGAGCGCCACGAAGCCGCGCACCAGGAAGGCGTAGCGCAGCAGCGCCTGCAGCAGGGCCGTCGGCCCGCCGCCCTCGGGCCGCAGCGCGAGCGCCAGGTAGACCCCGGCCACCGGCGCGAGCCAGGTCACGCCGACCGCGTCGACCAGCAGCGAGGGCGCCGCGCTCTTCTCCAGCAGCAGCCGCGTGATCGTGACCAGCCACGCGACCGACACCGAGCTCAGCAGCGGGCGCGGCTTGAGCCAGCGCGCGAGCGGGTCGGAGAAGATCAGGCCCGTGAAGCCGAGCAGCAGGCAGAAGCCCGTGAGCACGTAGTAGTAGAGGCTGGCCGACGCGGAAGCCCGCGCGGTGAGCGTCGCCGGGCCCACCAGCACGAGCGACGTGAGCGCCGACTCGCGCAGGCCCTCCGAGCGCAGCGCCGCCACCAGGAAGCCGAGGCCGGCGAGGCTGGTGGCGATCGACAGGCGGCGCCTGTATGTCGCGGGCAAGCGCGGCCACCAGTGCATGGGCACCGCGAGCGCCAGCGCGAGCGCGACCGTGAGCAGGAGGGAGGTCACGGGGGGTGAAGGGTATCATGGCCGGCGTGAACGACGAGCGGGATGGGCTGGCCCGCGAAGCCGAGGACGCCTCGCGCGGCAGCGCCATCAAGCTCGCCGCCGAGGTGCTGTCGCGGCTGCTCGGCCTCGCGACGACGCTGCTGCTGATCCGGGGCCTGGGGCCGTCCGACTTCGGCGCGTTCGGAAGCCTCTCGCTGTATGCGCTGCTGCTCGCGGAGCTCGCCGAGCTCGGGCTCCAGACGCTCGCCTCGCGGGCCCTCGTGGCCGGCTCGCTCTCGCTGCGAGCGCTGGTGCGGGCGCGGCTCGTGCTCGCCGCGCTCGTGGGTGGCGCGGCCGTGGCCGCGGTCGGCGTCGCCCCGGTGCTCGCGCCGCTGGTGCTGTGGTTCGCGCTGTCCGGCTGGGGAGAGTTCCTGGGTGTGGCGCTGCGCTGCCGTGGGCGGCGCGTGGCCGAGGCGTTCCTGCTGCTGTGCCTGCGGGCGTTCGGCCTCGCCGCGGCTGCCCTGGTCCTTGCGGCGGGTGCGGGTCTCGAAGCGCTCGCCTGGTCGCTGGTGCTGTCGACGCTGCCCGCGCTCGTGCTCGGCTCGCTGCTGCTGCGCCAGGCGCCCTTGGGTCCGCAAGGCCCCGACGCTGCTGTAGGCCGCGTGATGAGGGAGGCGATGCCGCTCGCGGTTCACGGCGGGCTCGTCCTGCTCAGCCCGAGGGTCGAGTTCCTGGTGCTCTCGCTGCTGCGTGGCGATCGCGAGACCGGCCTGTTCCTCGCCGCCCTGCGCGTCTACGAGTTCCTCAACGTCGTGCCGGCGGCCGTGAGCGCCGGCGCCATGCCCGGGCTGACTCGCGAGGCCCTGCGCGGCCACGGGCCGGTGCGGTCGCGCACCGCGTGGACCCTGGCCCTGCTCGCCGCACCCGCGGCCCTCGGGCTGGGGCTCGTGGCGCCGGCCGCGGCGAAGTGGCTGCTCGGCGGAGGGCTCGACGCGGGAGCCTACGCGGGCACCGAGGTCCCGCTGCGGCTGCTGTCGCTCGCACTGCCGGCGCTGTTCATGAACAGCCTGCTGCTGAGCACGCTGGTGGCCGCCTCGCGCGCGGCCTGGCTGCCGCGGCTCACGGCGACTCGCGTGGTCGTGGCGTTCGCCCTCGCCGTGCCGCTCGTGAACGCCCACGGGGGCCCGGGCGCAGCCGCGGGTGTCGTCGGCGCCGAGTGGCTGCTGCTGCTGCTCGCCGCGCGCGCCTGCCGCGCCGCGTCGCTGGAGGTCGAGCTGGCCCGCCCGCTCGCGTGGGCGCTCGCGGCGTCGCTGCCGATGGCGCTCGCGATCGTTCCGGTGCGCGGCGACCTGTGGCTGGCGCTGCCGCTGGGGGCGGCGGTCCAGCTGCTGGTGCTCGCGGTCGCGCGAAAGATCACCTCGGGGAAGAAGAGCGCGGGCGATCTCCGGTATCCTTGAGGCCTCCCCAAGGAGGTGCTCCACGCTCCCGGCCCGCGTCGCGGCACGGCGCCAGCCCGTCGTCCTGTACCAGCCTCGCGACTCCGGCTCGACGATGCCGCTCGGCCTGCTCGCGCTCGGCTCGTGGCTCGAGGGCCGGCACGTGGTCATCGTCGACGGCCGCTTCGAGCTGGCCCCGGAGGCGCGGGTCGTGGAGCTGGCCCGCAGCGCGCTGCTCCTGGGTGTGAGCGTGCGAACCGGGGAGCCGTTGCTCGAAGCGCTGCGCGTCTCCCGGGCCGCGCGCGCCGCGAGCCCGCGGCTGCCGGTGGTCTGGGGCGGCCCCCACGTGGGGCTCGACCCGGAGTCGTGCTTCGAGAGCGGTGCGGTCGACGGCTGCGTCCCGGGAGCCGGCGAGGAGGCGCTGCAGGAAGCCGTCGCGGCGCTGCGCTCGGGCCGTCCGCTCGCGTCGGCCGTGGGCGTACAGGTGGCGGGCGCCCGCGAGGCCGGAGCGCCCGCGGCGCCGCCGACGCGGCTGTGGCCGCGCGCCGATTACTCGCTGCTCGACGTGGAGCGCTACTTCGAGGAGCGCGGCGCGAGGCGCCTCGACTACTGCTCGAGCCGCGGCCGGCGCGACGCCCCCGACTGGCTGGGCCTGCGCTCGGAACGCGTGGTGGGCGAGGTGGTCGAGCTCGCCGAGCGCTACCGGGTGGGCGAGCTCTGCTTTCTCGACGAGGACTTCTTCGCCGACGCCGCGCGCGTGGAGGCGATCGCCGGGGGCCTGATGGACGCCGGGGCGCCGCTGGGCTGGCGCGCGGAGGCGCGGCCGGAGGACGTGCTGGAAGGCGGACCCGCGGCGCTGCAGCGGCTGGTGGGGAGCGGCTGCCTCGGGCTGCAGTTGCTCGTGGCAGGCGTGCCGCGCGAGCGGCTGCTCGAGACGGCATCGCTGCTCGGCGCGGCCGGGCTCGGCGGGCGCTTCGTGTTCGAGGTGGGCGAGTCGGACCCGCCCGGCGAGCTCGCCGCTGCGGTCTCGGCCGCGCGCGCGCTGTGCGCGATGGACGGCCGCTTCCTGACGCCGATCCGGCAGCGGCGCGTGCCCGCGGCGCACGATCGGCCGGGGCGCTCGCTCGAGGCCTGGGCGATGCTCGAGAAGGCTCCCTGGAAGGACGCCGGCGCGCAGCGGCGGCTGGCGCGCGTCGCGTTCTTCTTCGCGGAGGCGCAGCGCACGCCCGGCCGGCGCATCGGCAAGCACCTGCTGCGCGTGCTGTCGCTGCTGCGAGTGCGGCTCGGCTTTTTCGCGCTCGACCTCGAGCGGATCGCCGTCGAGCTCGCAGCGCTCGTGCGGACGGGGCGGGCCCGGCCCGCTCCCGGCGACTGAGCGAAGAGCCGCTATAATCGAGGCCTCCAGATGGCACAGGGACTGAGCGAGCTGCAGGAGATCCTTCAGGCGATGGCCGCCCAGAAGGACAAGATCAAGGACCGCCGCGAGCTGCTGCTCGACATGGGCGAGCGCGTCGTCAAGGCGGTGAGCCAGCAGTTCGCCTGCAAGCAGGAAGAGGTCGCGGTGCTGCTGCTGTCGGTCGACGGCAAGCACCTGCGCTTCATCGCGCCGCGCCGCTTCGCGGAGCTCGGCTCGATCCCGACCACCAAGCGCGACTCGATCGCCGTCTCGGTGCTGTCCAGGCGCTCGGGCGAGGTGATCAACAACGTGCCGATGGTGAAGCACGTCTCGTTCTTCGAGAGCATCAAGCTGCGCGACAAGCCGAGCCCGATCCAGAAGATGGTCTCGACGCCGCTGCTGGTTCGCGGCCAGCCGGTGGGCGTCGCGGAGATCAGCCGCAAGGGCGAATCGGTGCGGGACGCCGGGCCGGACTTCACGCCCGCCGACCTCAAGAAGGCGCAGGAGCTGTTCGACGGAATCGCGCCCTACCTCGCCGAGGCCCGCCCCGCCGACTACTGAGGAGCGGCGGCTACTCGTCGAGCCGGACGGTGCCGCTGTCGTCGACCAGGAACGGCCGGCCGATCGGCCCCTGGGGCAGCGCGTCGGCGCGGTAGCCGTCGGCCTCGACGCTGACCCGGAAGGCATAGCGCGCCCGCTTGAAGCCATTCGCGTCGAAGGCCACGTCGAGCGCGAACAGCCCCGCGTCGGCCAGCTCGCGCAGGTTGCCGTAGCGGCCGTTCTTGCGGTGGAACGCTTCCTGGACCGAGTTGAGGTAGAGCAGCGTGGCCACGGCGGGGCGCTCCTGCACCGTGACCCCGCGCGGGATCTTGGGGCGCTGGCGGAAGCGCGTGGTCGAGTAGGAGCTGCCCCCCCCCGAGCGGTACTTCTGGGCGAGGGCCTCGCCCGTGGCGCGCCCGTCGCCCTCCTCGGGCGGGAGGTCGTCGAGGTGCGCGAACTCGGCGCCGGCAGGCTCGGGCTGCGGCGGCAGCGCCGTCGCGGTGCTGGTGGCGGCCGGCGGTGGAGCCTGCGCCGCGGGCCGGGAGGGCACGACCGTGCTGGCGGCGCCCGTGGGCGGCCCCGGGCGCACCGCAGGCTCGACCGCTGGCGGTGCGGATGTCGCGACCGGGGGGGCGGGCGCGGCCTCGATCGGCTGTGAAGTGCCGCCGCTTGCGGCGGACGCGGCGGGCGAGCTTTCCGGCGCGGGAGTCGCCTCGGCCACGGACGGTCCCGGCGCAGGCGGAGCGCCGCGCAGCAGGTACCAGGCGCCGCCCGCGACCAGGGCCAGGAGCAGCAGCCCTGCGACGCCGAGACCCACGATCAGGCCCGCGCCTCCGCCCGTGCGGCGCGGAGTGGCGACGGTGGGTCCAGTGAGGCGCGCCGGCGTTGGCGGCTTGCGTGCCGGCGGCAGGGGCGGCGGCGCGGTGCGGGCCGTCGCGGGCGTTAGGACCGTGGGCGCGACGGTCGGAGCCGACGGCGCGCCCGCGGCCGTTGCGGCCGAGGAGATCGTCGGCAGCGCCTGGGCGGTTGGCGGCGACGAGATCGTCGGCACGTCGCCCGGGGGCGCGTCCGGCGGCAGCGTCGGCGTGTGCGCGGCGCGCAGCGTCGGCACGTATCCCGGGCGCGTGATCGCCAGCAGATCGTCGGCCAGCTCGCGGCCGCTCTGGTAGCGCGTCTCGGGCGCTTTCGACAGCGACTTGCCGATGATCCGCAGCATCTCGTCGGAGACGGTCGGGTCGAGCTCGCGCAGCGAGGGCGGCTCCTCGGTGATGATCTTGAACAGCAGCGCCGTGATCGATTCGCCGCGGAACGCTCGCTGGCCCGAGACCATCTCGTACAGGATGCAGCCGACGGAGAACAGGTCGCTCCTGCCGTCGACCTTGCCGCCGCGCGCCTGCTCCGGGCTCATGTAGGAGGGCGTGCCGAGCAGGCTGCCGGTGACCGTCAGGTGCTCCGCCCCCGCGTCGGTGATCTTGGCGATCCCGAAGTCCGTGACCTTAACGTGGTCGCCCGGCTCGATCATGATGTTCGCGGGCTTGATGTCGCGGTGCACGATGCCGGCCTCGTGCGCCGCGGCGAGCGCGCCGGCCACCTGCGCGCCGATCGCGGCGGCGCGCTCGGGCGCCAACTTCCCGGAGCGCTGGATC
>CAZMRX010000324.1:0-6337 GCA_964568755.1 uncultured Acidobacteriota bacterium
GCGCGCTCGAGCATCAGCTCGACGCCGTGGCGCGAGTAGAGCGACAGGAACCGCACCGGCCGCGAGGCGCCCGGCCCGAGGCCGCCCAGGTCCTCCTCGCTGAGCGAGAAGGCCAGGCCGTCGTCCGCGCGCTCGGCCTGGCCCAGGTCGGGAGCCAGCGCGCGGAAGCGCGCGAGCGCGAGCTCGTCCTCGGCGATCGGCTCGACGGCGCGCCCCGAGGCGAGCCAGAGCAGGTAGCGAGCGCTGTAGGACCAGGCCCGCGGGCCGTAGCCGCCCGCCAGCAGCACCACCAGCGGGACGGGCCGCTCGCCGCCGCGCGCGAGGCCGGTCACGAAGCGATCGCGCTCGAAAAGCCCGGCTGCGCTCAGGCGCCAGTTGCCGACGACGTCGTCGGCCGCGACGTCGGCGCCGGCGAGGTACAGGACGAACCCCGGCCGGACCTCTGCGAACACGGGTGGCAGCGAGTCGCGCAGCGTCGCCAGGAAGCGGGCGTCGCCCACGTCGGGGCCGAGCGCGATCGAGGTCGAAGCCACGGCCTCGGTGTCGCCCCAGTGGTCGTTGTGGATCGAGAAGGTGTGCACGCTCGGGTCGGAGGCGAAGATCTGCCTCGTGCCGTTGCCGTCGTGCTGGTCGAGGTCCACGACCAGCACGGGCTCGCTGAAGCCGCGCGCCCGCAGCCGCAGGATCGCGACCGCGACGTCGTTGAAGACGCAGAAGCCCAGCCCCGCGCCGGGCTGCGCGTGGTGGAAGCCGCCGCCCAGGTGAACCGCGACTCCACCCGTCCGCAGCGCGTGCCGGGTCGCGTGGATCGTGCCCCCCGTCATCAGCCGCTGCAGCTCGAGCGTGCTCTCGGCCTCGACGGGCGGCACCTCGACGCCGAGGATGCGGGTGAGCGCGTCCGTCTCCTGCAGCTCGTGCAGGTAATCCGGCGTGTGGACTCGGAGCAGGTTCTCGAGCGACGCCGGCTTCGGCTCGGACACGAGGTCGGCCCGCAGCAGGCCCGCCTCGGCGAGCGCCCCGAGGATCTTCTCGCCGCGCAGCGGGTCCATCGGGACTCCGTAGACGCCCTTGCGGTAGCGGGCGTCGTACACCAGCGGAAGGCCGCCGCCCCGCAACCGGTGGAACGACCGGCGGGCGGCCCGCAGCATGCCGCGCAGGGGAGCGAGAGGCACCGGTCCGATTCTGCCACCGCGGGCACCGGGGCGGGCCGCGCTGCTATATTGGTGTGAACCATGGCCGAAAACGCGAGCGGCGCGGCTGCCGAGCAGACCGAGGTCGGCAGCTACTTCGTCGCCAACTACCCGCCGTTCTCCGTCTGGACGAAGCAGGCGGTCGGCGCGAAGGCGCGACACGCGCTCGCTTCCGCTCCCAAGGCCGGCGTGCCGCTGGGCCTGTACCTGCACATCCCGTTCTGCCGGAAGCGCTGCCACTTCTGCTATTTCCGCGTCTACACCGACAAGAACGCCAGGGACGTCGCGTACTACATCGACACGCTGGTGCGCGAGTGGGAGCTGTACCAGGCGCAGCCGGCGCTCGACTCCAGGCCGCTCGATTTCGTGTACTTCGGCGGCGGCACGCCGTCCTTCCTCTCGACGCCGCAGCTCGAGAGCCTGGTGGGCCGGCTGAGCGCGCTCACGCCGTGGAGCGGCGCGGAGGAGATCACCTTCGAGTGCGAGCCGGGGACGCTCACCGGCGGCAAGCTCGAGGCGATCCGCGGCATGGGCGTCACCCGCCTCAGCCTCGGGGTCGAGAACTTCGACGACCGCATCCTCGAGGTCAACGGGCGCGCGCACCGCTCCGCCGAGATCTTCACGGCCTACGACAGGGCCCGCTCTCTGGGGTTCCCCCAGGTCAACATCGACCTGATCGCGGGGATGCTGGGGGAGACCGACGCGAACTGGCAGGCCTGCGTGCGCAGCACGCTGGAGCTCTCGCCGGACAGCATCACCGTGTACCAGATGGAGCTGCCCTTCAACACCACGATCAGCAAGGACCTGCTGCGCGGCACGCACCAGTTCGAGGAGCCCGTGGCCGACTGGGCGACCAAGCGACGCTGGGTCGCGGAGGCGTTCCAGGCGCTCGAGGCGGCGGGCTACCACATCGGCAGCGCGTATACCGCCGTGAAGGACCCGTCGCGGACGCACTTCGTTTATCGCGATCGGCTGTGGCAGGGGGCCGACCTGGTGGGCCTCGGCGTCGCCTCATTCGGGCACGTGAACGGAGTGCACGTCCAGAACCACGACACCTGGGACGCGTACGGGACGGCGGTGGGCCGCGGCGAGCTGCCGCTCAGCCGGGCCTACGAGCCCAGCCACGAGGAGCGGACGATCCGCGAGCTCGTGCTCCAGCTCAAGCGCGGGGAGATCCGCCCCGTGTACTTCCGCGACAAGTACGGTGTCGACGTGCTCGAGCGCTTCGGGGCCGCGCTCGCCGCGCTCCGGGCCCAGGGCTACCTGCGCCAGGCCGACGACGAGCTCGTGGCCCTCACGCGCGAGGGCCTGCTGCGGGTCGACGTGCTGCTGCGGGAGTTCTTCCTGCCCGAGCACAGGGGGATTCGCTACACCTAACCCGGATCGTTCACGAGGCCGTCGGATCCTCCGAGTGAATGATCCGTTCTGGCCCGTCGAAAGGCGTCTTCTCGTAGGAGCGGTTCAACCATGATGCGCAAGCTCTCTCGGCCGACGGCTCGACGCGCCACGAGTAGCGCTCTGCGCGCGAGCTCGCGGGCGCCGTACCCGCTCGACGTCGTCTACGCCCAGGCGGGGATCGAGGCGCCGGAGACGCGCACGGTCGCACCGAGCCGCATCCCGCTGCCGTACCGCTCGCTGCTCGTCCACGAGCGCGACATGACGCTGACGCTCGAGTCCCACTTCGGCGGGCGCGTCGCGCTGCGGGCGCTGTCGACGTTCCGCAAGGGGCAGTCCTTCTATCGCCGGGTGCTGCTGGTGCAGGAGTACTCGGCCCGGCCCGTCGAGATGGGCGCCATCCGCATCGACCTGATGGCCTTCAAGCCCCGGATCCGCGCGGAGATCCTGCGCAATCGCGTGCCGCTCGGGCGGCTGCTGCGCGACGGAGGCGTCGACTACCGCAGCCTTCCCACCGAGTTCCTCGCGGTTACGCCCAACTCCGAGATGATGGGAGTCTTCTGGATGCGCGAGCCGCGTACGCTCTACGGCCGGCACACGGAGATGAGTGTCGACGGCCGCAAGGTCGGCGACATCGTGGAGATCCTGCCCCTTGTCTGAAGCGCCCGTGTTCGAGCACCGCCTCACGCGGCGCGTCCAGTTTCACGAGACGGACGCGGCGGGCGTCGTGCACTTCAGCCGCTACTTCCTGTACCTGGAGGAGGCGGAGCACGCGCTGTGGCGCGCCGCGGGCCTGAGCATCCACCCGAGGGACGCCGAGATCGGCTGGCCGCGCACTCAGGCCTCGTTCGAGTATCACCGCGCGCTGCGCTTCGAGGACGAGTTCGAGATCTGGATCCGCATCGTGGCGATCGACGAGCGCACGATCTCCTACGCGTGCCTGCTGTCGCGGGACGGCACGCGGATCGCGACCGGTCGCGTCACGATCGCGTGCGCGAGCCGGCGGCCGAACGAGCCGATGCGCGGCACGCCGATCCCGGCGCAGATCCGGGAGCGCCTGGCGATCGCACCCGACGAGACGCTGCCCCCGGGCGTCGACCCGGCCGGGGCGAGGCGGACGTGAGCGCGGCGCTGGGCCTCGCCACCGAAGAGGCTCTCGATCGCGACGCGCTCCTGGCCCTCCAGGGCCGGCGGCTCGCCGAGCTGGTGGGCCGGATCCACGGCCGGAACCGCTTCTACACCGGGAAGCTCGACGCGGCCGGCTTGAAACTCGACGACTTGCGCTTCCCGCGCGACCTCGCCCGGCTGCCCTTCACCACGAAGGCCGAGCTCACGGACGATCAGGCCGCGAACCCGCCCTGGGGCACCGCGCTCAGCGAGCCGCTGCAGCACTACACGCGCTACTGCCAGACCTCGTCCACCACCGGAAGCCCGCTGCGCTGGATCGACACCAACGACAGCTGGCAATGGCTGCTGGAATGCTGGAAGGCCGTCTACCGCGCCGCGCGCGTCGGCCCCGGCGACCGCGCGTTCTTCCCGTTCTCGTTCGGGCCCTTCCTCGGCTTCTGGGCCGCCTTCGACGCCGGCTCGCAGCTCGGCCTGCACTGCGTCCCGGGCGGCGGCATGTCGAGCGCGCTGCGGCTCGGGCTGATCGAGAGCCTCGCCGTCGACGTCGTCTGCTGCACGCCCACCTATGCGCTCCACCTGGTCGAGGTCGCCGCGGGCGAAGGCGTCGCACTGCGCGAGAGCCGGGTCCGCGTCGTGATCGTGGCGGGCGAGCCGGGCGGAAGCATCCCCGCGACGCGCGAGCGAATCGAGGAGGGCTGGGGCGCGCGCGTGATCGACCACCACGGGCTCACCGAGGTGGGCCCGCTGAGCTTCGAGTGCTGGGAGGCGCCCGGCTTCCTGCACCTCAACGAGGCCGCGTTCCTGTGCGAGGTGCTCGACCCGGCGTCGGAGCGGCCCGTGCCGGACGGCGAGCGTGGCGAGCTGGTCGTGACGAGCCTCGGCCGCGCCGCGAGCCCGGTGCTGCGCTACCGCACCGGGGACATCGTGGTGCGCCGCTCCGAGCCCTGCGCCTGCGGCCGTAGCTGGGCGCGGCTCGAGGGCGGGATCCTCGCGCGCGCCGACGACATGGTGAACGTCCGCGGGGTCAACGTCTACCCGGCCGCCATCGAGGCGGTGGTGCGCGGCTTCCCGCAGGTCGTGGAGTTCCGCTCGACGGTCTCGCGCCGCCACGAGATGCGCTCGCTGTCCGTGGCCGTCGAGCCTTTGCCGGGCGCGCCCGAGCCGCAGGCCCTGGCCGGCGCCGTCGCCAGGCGCTTGCGTGAGGCGCTGGGTCTCAACGTTCCCGTGCAGGCGGTCGCGCCCGGCACGCTGCCGCGCTTCGAGATGAAGGCGCGGCGCTTCGTGGTGGAGGACGAGAGTCGATGACGAGCACCAGCAACGGCCATCCCGACGTCGTGGTGATCGGCGGCGGACCCGCCGGATCGACCACGTCCACCCTCATCGCGCAGCAGGGTTACGCGGTAGAGCTCTTCGAGCGCGAGCGCTTCCCGCGTTTCCACATCGGCGAGTCGCTGATCCCGGAGACCTACTGGGTGCTGAAGCGGCTGGGCATGCTGCCGAAGATGCAGGCGAGCCACTTCGTCAAGAAGCACTCCGTGCAGTTCGTGAACGCGAACGGCAAGCTGTCGGCGCCCTTCTACTTCTGGGACAACAAGCCCCACGAGTGCTCGCAGACCTGGCAGGTGGTGCGCAGCGAGTTCGACAAGCTGATGCTCGACAACGCCCGCGAGCACGGCGTCCGCGCCCACGAGGGCGTGCGCGTGCTGGACGTGATCATGCAGGACGGCCGGGCCGTCGGCGTGCGCGTGAAGGGCGAGGACGGCGCCGAACGCGAGGTGCGCGCGAAGGTCGTGGTGGACGCGAGCGGGCAGGTCGGCCTGATCCAGAACCGGCTGCGCCTGCGCGTCTGGGATCCCGTGCTCAACAAGGGCGCCATCTGGACCTACTGGGAGGGGGCGTACCGCGACGAGGGCCGGGACGAGGGGGCGACGATCGTGATCCAGACCCCGAGCCGGAACGGCTGGTTCTGGTACATCCCGCTCCACGACAACGTGGTGAGCGTCGGCGTCGTGGCCCCTTTCGACTACCTCTTCAAGGGTCGGGGCCCGTATGCCGCCACCTACGAAGAGGAAGTCGAGGCCTGCCCGGCCGTCAAGGAGCGCGTCTCGAAGGCGAAGCGGGTCACCGGCTACTTCGCGACCAAGGACTACTCGTACCGGGCCACCGAGGTGGCCGGCGACGGCTGGGTGATGGTCGGCGACGCGTTCGGCTTCCTCGACCCGCTCTACTCGTCGGGCGTGCTGCTCGCGCTGCGCTCGGGCGAGCAGGCCGCCGACGCGATCTGCGAAGGGCTTGCCAGGGGCGACACCTCGAAGGCCCAGCTCGGCAAGTGGGGCCCCGCCTTCAACGAGGGCGTCGACCGCATGCGGCGCCTCGTCTGCGAGTACTACGACGGCTTCAGCTTCGGCAAGTTCGTCAAGAGCTTCCCCGAGCTGCGGGGCAAGGTGACCGACCTCCTGATCGGCGACCTCTTCACGGACAAAGTCGACGCCGTGTGGCAGCCGATGGAGTCGCTCTACGAGCCGGGCAAGCAGCCGATCCCGCGCTGGAACACGGGGGTGCCGGTGGACCGCTCCGAGGAGAAGCTGAACGAGCTGTTCCTGCCCGAGGGCCGCCGGCCGTAG
>CAZMRX010000325.1:0-6286 GCA_964568755.1 uncultured Acidobacteriota bacterium
GCCAGCCCGCTCAGCAGCTGGCGGGCGAGCACCGGGATGTCCTCGGCCCGCTCGCGCAGCGCCGGCACGCGCAGCGGGATCGTGCTGATCCGGAAGTAGAGGTCGCTCCGGAACTTCTTCTCCTGGACCAGCTGAGGGAGGCTCTGGTGCGACGCCGCCACGAGCTGCACGTCCACCTGGCGATCGCGCACGTCGCCCAGGCGGCGGAAGCGCTTCTCCTCGAGCACCTTCAACAGCTTGGGCTGCACCTGCGGGTCGAGGTCGCCGATCTCGTCGAGGAACACGACGCCGCGGTGGGCCACCTCGAGCAGCCCCTGCTTGGTGCTGACGGCGCCGGTGTAGGCGCCCTTCTCGTGGCCGAAGAGCTCCGTCTCGAGGAACTCGCGCGACAGCCCCGCGCAGTTCATGTCGACGAAGGCCTCGTCCGCGCGCGGGCCGTTGCGGTGCAGCCAGCGCGCCAGCACGCCCTTGCCGCTGCCGGTGTCGCCCTCGATCAGGATCGGGCTGCTCGAGGCGGCGACCTTCCTCGCGTCCTCGGCCAGCCGGCGGATCGCGGGCGAGGTCCCGGTGAACGGATCGACCGCCTCGCGCGCCTGGCGCGCGCGTCCCGCCGCCTGGCGGCGCTTCTCGCGCTGGCTCTCGAGCAGCCGCCGCAGCATCACGAGCAGCGCCGGCAGCTCGACCGGCTTGGCCAGGAACTGGTCGGCGCCTTCCTTGACGGCCCGCACCGCCAGGTCGATCGTGGCGTGACCCGTCAGCACCACCACGGGCAGCGCCCCGTCGATCTCGCGGATCTTCGGCAGCAGCTCGAGCGCCGTGCCGTCGGGCAGCATGTGGTCGAGCACCATCGCGTCGGGGTGGAACTCGCGGACCGCTTTCTCGGCGGCGGCGCACGAGTCTGCCTCCTCCACGTCGAGGCCCTCGCGCTCGAGGAAGTCCCGGACGCCGAAGCGAATGCCGGGCTCGTCGTCGACGATCAGGATCTTTGGCAACCGCCCTTTCCCCGGGCGCATTGTCGCACGGGCCGCCGGGGAGTGCTGCTAGCTGCGGCCGTACTCGCCGCCGTCGGTCCCGGTGGGTGGCCTGCGCGATTCGCCCATGCCGATCGCTACTGCTTCTTCGCGGTGAAGGTGCCGCCGACGTTCGCGACCGCGATGGCGCCCCTGATGATGCCGTCGGACCCAAGCCTGCCGGTGAAGACGTTGGCATGCGTCGATCCCTGGGCCGGAACGTCGATCTGGAACGTGACCGTGCGGCCCTGGATGCTGCCCTTCACGGGCACGTTCTCGGCGTCGGCGCCCTCGATCGTCGCCGTTCCCGAGAGGGCCTCGCCATCCTGTTTCAACACGCACGCGATCCTGACGGCGTTGCCGACCACCTCGCCGTCGACACTCCACGTGCCGGACAGGTCGACGGCGGAGAGGCTGTCTTCGGCCAGGCGGATCTGCGCCCGCTCGGTCAGCACAATCTCGGGCTTTCCCTTGTAGAGGTGCACGAGGCCCTGCACCTCGACCTCCTTGCCCTCGTAGTCCCTGACGCCACTGAACAGGGACTGCTTGGCCTTCATGACCGTGGCGGTGAAGACGTGGTTGGGGTAGAGGCCGCCGAAGTTGATGTGGGTCGTCAGGTTCACCGACAGCACGATCTGGCTGATCTTGCCGCGCACGACGACCTGCTGGCCGACGTGCTTCGCCGCCTGCTCCGGAGTGACGACGAGCGGCTGCTGACCCTGGGCGAGGACTGGCGCTTGCGGAACCGGAACGACGGACGCGAGCACGACGAGCAGCACAGTCAGCATCGACACCTCTCGCGCTCGATTCTAGCGTCCTCGGCCGCTCCGGACACCATCGGCGGCAAAGGGGAGGCCGGCGGCCGCGGTCTTCGAGCCCCGGCTGGGGGGGTGGGCGTGGTGGACCGCGCGGGGCTCGAACCCGCGACCTCCTGATTGCGAACCAGGCGCTCTCCCAGCTGAGCTAGCGGCCCGAAAGCGAGAAGAAAAGTCTAGCAGAGCGCGCGCGGGCGAGGCAAACGCGGGCCCGATCTGCTAGAGTTCGGAGGCCTCGCGAAAGCCCGCTACATGGTCGAGTTCAATCGCCAAGAGCGCACGATCCGGATCAAGATCGCCTACTACGGCCCGGCGGTCGGCGGGAAGACGACCAACCTGAAGGTGCTCTACGACCGCGCGCGCCACGGGCGGCGCGGCGAGTTCGTCTCGGTGAACTCGCAGCAGGACCGAACGATTCTCTGCGACCTGCTGCCGCTCAAGTCGTCCGGGTTCATGGGCTACGACCTGCGCTTCCAGCTCGCGGCCGTGCCCGGCCAGGCGATCTACGCGCCCGCCCGGCGCGTCGTGCTGCGCGGGTCGGACGGGGTCGTCTTCGTCGCCAACTCGGCCACCGACCGCTGGCACGAGAACCAGCAGTGCTACCGGGAGCTGCAGGGGCACCTGCTGGCGCAGCAGCTCGACCCCGCCACCATCCCGATGGTGATGCAGTACAACAAGCGCGACCTGCCCGACGTGATGGAGACCGAGGCGCTCGAGCGCGGGTTGAACGCCCGGCGCTGCCCGAGCTTCGGTGCGGTGGCGACGCGGGGCGAGGGTGTGCTCGAGACCTTCGCCGAGATCATCCGGCTCACGATGGAGGATCTCGCCAAGCGCCACGCGGCGATCGCGCTGCCGCCGGGGCAGTCGCTCCACGACTGGACGCAGCAGACGGTGGTCTCGATGTTCGGCGCGGCGCAGCTCTCGAGCGGCGAGAGCGACGAGGAGGTCGTCACCGTCGACCTGCCGGAGGACGCGCTCTTCGGCGACGAGGCCTCGGCGCGCCACCTGCTCAAGCTGGCGATGCCGGAGGAGGTCTCGCGCGGGGCCCCGGACGCCCGCTCGAGCGACGTGCTGGCCGAGTCCTACGCGCAGGCCTCGACCGAGCTCGGGGTGCGGGTCAACGACCTGCGCGAGGAGCGCGACCTCGCGCGCTCGCGGCTCACCGAGCTGAAGCTCGCGCTCGAGCTCGCGGAGCAGCCGGCCGGGGAGGGCGAGGTCGAGGACCGCGCGCAGCGCATCCTCACGATCCTGATGCGCTCGGCCGACGCGGCGAACGCCAGCCTGCTGCTGACCACGACCGACCCGCCGCAGATCATGGTGCTGCCGCCGCTCGTGAGCGACCCGCTGGCGCGCACCGGCTGGGGCGCCGGGCACCTGCACGAGCTGCGCGACCTGGCGGAAGCCCGGCTCGAGGACGGCCGCGAGCTGCCCGAGCTCGGCAGCGCCCTGGCCGAGACCGAGCCGGTCTTCGGATCGGTTGCGCTCGTGCCGCTGCGCTCGGCCGAGCGTGTGCTCGCGCTCGCGATTCTCTACTACCGGCCGCACATGGCGCTGCCGCGCGCCGACACGCTGGAGCACATCGGCTTCCTGGGACGGATCCTGGCGGGCCCGCTCGAGGCGGCGGCGGCGCGCGAGGCCAAGGCCAGCGTCGACCGCATGCGCGCGGTCTCGCGGGCGTCGGCGGCGGCGATCGCGTCGCTGCTCACGCGGCTGCCGGGCGGCACCGCGCGGCGCTCGTCGCTGCAGCTCGAGGACGTGCTGGCGCCGCTGCGCGTGCCCGGGGTCACCGTCACCGTGGTTCCCGGCACGCCGCCCGTCACCGGAGACCCGGCGCTGCTGCGCTTCGCGATCGCCACGCTCGTGGCGCGCTGCGAGGCGGCGGCGCTCGAGCGTTCGATGATCCCGGTGATCGGGGTCTACGCCGGGCCCGAGGAGAACTTCGTGCGGGTGCACGTCTGGGTCGGGGAGGGCGCCGCGGCAGTCGGGGCGCCCGTCGCCACCGAGGCCTTCAGCGCCGACTCCGACGCCGAGATGAGCGCGGTGTACGCGATCATGGCGCTTCACTCGGGCGGCCTGGTGGTGCCCGAGTCGAAAGGCGCCGTCGTGCACTACATCCTTCAGCTCGCCGTGGCCGGGTGAGGCGTCGCGGCTAGCAGCCTCGAGGGTTCTCAGATGGCGCTCGTGGATCGCACGGTCCAGGAAGAGCGCGAGAGCCGTACGCTCGCGCCGTGGGGCATGCGGAGCGCCGAGAGCCGGGGCCGGCGCTACCCGGAGCCCGAGCACGCGCTGCGCACCTGCTTCCAGCGCGACCGCGACCGGGTGATCCACAGCTCGTCCTTCCGCCGGCTCGAGTACAAGACCCAGGTCTTCGTCAACCACGAAGGCGACAACTACCGCACGCGGCTGACCCACAGTCTCGAGGGCGCGCAGATCGGGCGCACCGTGGCGCGCGTGATGGGCCTGAACGAGGAGCTCACCGAGTGCCTCGTGCTCGGCCACGACCTCGGCCACACGCCGTTCGGGCACTCCGGCGAGCGCGTGATGAACGAGCTGATGAAGGACCACGGCGGCTTCGAGCACAACCGCCAGACGCTGCGGATCCTGGAGCTGCTGGAGCGGCGCTACCCCGAGTTCCCGGGCCTCAACCTCACCTGGGAGGTGCGCGAGGGCATGATCAAGCACCGCCCCGACTCGGACGCGACGGCGCCCGAGGAGTACGCGCCAGGGGAGGCGCCGACGCTCGAGGCGCAGCTCGTCGATTTCGTGGACGAGATCGCCTACAACAATCACGACGTCGACGACGGCCTGAGCTCGGGCATGTTCAGCGTGGAGGCGATCCGCGAGGTCGCGCTCTTCCGCGAGGCGCACGACGACGCGATCGCGCGCAAGCTCGGCGACGAGCGGATCGAACGGCACCACGTGGTGCGGTTCATCATCGACCGCTGCGTGCGGGAGCTGATCGAGTCGACACAGGCGAACCTGGCCGCCGCGAAGGTCGCCTCGGTCGAGGACGTGCGCAAGGCGGGCCGGCGCCTGGTCGGCTACTCCGAGCCGACCGCCGCGCGCGTGCGCGAGCTGAAGCAGTTCCTGCTGGACAACATGTACCGCCACTACCGCGTCGTCCGGATGGGGGACAAGGCGGGCCGCATCCTGCGCGACCTGTTCCTGTCGTACGTCAACGAGCCCGGCCAGCTCCCGCCGCAGTACCAGGAGCAGGTCCAGCAGCTCGGGGTCCACCGGGCGGTGTGCGACTACATCGCGGGCATGACCGACCGCTTCGCGGTGGACGAGCACCAGAAGCTCTTTGATCCGACGGTCCGGGTCTAATAGCCTGCTCGTGTGAGCACCACCGTCGTCCTGCTGCTCGTCTACGCCGCCGTGCTCGTCGGCGCGGGCGTGTGGGCCTCGCGCCGGGTGACGAGCTCGAGCCAGTTCTTCGTGGCCGGCCGTTCGCTCTCGGGCTGGATGGTGTTCTCGACCCTGCTCGCCGCCAACATCGGGGCAGGCTCGACCGTGGGCGCGACGGGCCTCGCATACCGCCACGGCCTCTCCGCGTGGTGGTGGTCCGGCTCAGCGGCGATCGGCTGCCTGGTGCTGGGGCTCTTGATCGCCCCGCGCTTTCACCGACTCGCCGTCGAGCACCGCTTCCTGACTGTGGGGGATTTTCTCGAGTGGCGTTTCGACCGCTCGGTGCGGGTGCTGATCGCGGCGGTGCTGTGGGTCGGGACGCTCGCGCTGCTGGCCGGCCAGCTGCTCGCGATGGCCTGGGCCTTCGAGGTGATCGCGGGCACGCCGCGCGTCGTGGGAGCGCTGGCTTCGGCGGCGATCCTGGTCGCCTACTTCGGCCGCGGCGGCATGCAGGCCGCGGCCGTGGTCAACCTGCTGCAGCTCGTCACCCTCCTCGTGGGCTTCCTGCTCGCCCTGCCGTACGCCTGGTCCGCGGCCGGAGGGTGGAGTGGAATGCGGGCCGCCGCCGGACCCGACGCCGCCTCTTCCTTCGGCAGCTTTACGGGCATGGGCCTGCCCGGGATCCTCGGCCTGGCCGTCGTCTTCGTGCCGTCGTTCATCGTCTCGCCCGGCCTCAACCAGAAGTGCTTCTCCGCCCGCTCGGCGGGCGCCGCCCGCGCCGCGGCGCTCGGCAACGCCGCCGCCCTCGCGCTCTTCGCCTTCGTGCCCGTCGTGTTGGGCATGACGATGCGGGCCGTGGAGCCAGGTCTCACCAACCCGGAGCTCGCCCTGCCGCGGCTCACGACCGACGTCCTGCCCCCCTGGCTCGGCGGCCTCGCCCTCGCCGCCCTCTTCGCCGCGGAGATCTCGACCGCCGACGCCGTCCTCTTCATGCTCTCGACATCGCTCAGCCGCGACCTGTACCAGACGTTGCTACGCCCGCGGGCCACGGACGCTGAGCTTCATCGTGACGGTCGCCTCGCCGCCGTCGGCGGCGGCGCGCTGAGCGTCCGG
>CAZMRX010000326.1:0-6276 GCA_964568755.1 uncultured Acidobacteriota bacterium
CCTCGGCCTGCTGGTGGTGGACGAGGAGCAGCGCTTCGGGGTGGCGGCCAAGGAGAAGCTCAAGCAGCTGAAGACCACGGTCGACTGCCTGACGCTGTCGGCGACTCCGATACCGCGCACGCTGCAGATGGGCCTGTCGGGGATCCGCGACATGTCGGTGATCGAGACCCCGCCGCGCGACCGGCTCGCGATCCAGACCATGGTCGTGAAGTTCTCGACCGAGACGATCGCGGCCGCGATCCGGCAGGAGCTGGCGCGCGACGGCCAGGTGTTCCTGGTGCACAACCGCGTCGAGTCGATCGTGTCGCTCGCGAGCCTGGTGACGCGCCTCGTGCCCGAGGCGCGCGTGGTGGTCGGCCACGGCCAGATGCCGGAGGCCGAGCTCGAGCGCGTGATGCTCAGCTTCGTCGAGGGTCGCGCGGACGTGCTGGTCGCGACCACGATCGTGGAGAACGGCCTCGACATCCCTCGCGCCAACACCCTGATCGTGAACCGCGCCGACCGCTACGGGCTGGCCCAGCTCTACCAGCTGCGCGGGCGCGTCGGCCGCTCCGACCGCCGTGCCTTCGCCTACCTGCTGGTGCCCCCCGACACGGTGCTCTCGGAGATCGCGAGAAAGCGCCTGGCCGCGATCCGCGAGTTCTCGGACCTGGGCGCCGGCTTCCGCATCGCGGCGCTCGACCTGGAGCTGCGCGGCGCCGGCAACCTGCTGGGCGGGCAGCAGAGCGGCCACATCCAGGCGGTGGGGCTCGACCTGTACGTCAAGCTGCTGGAGCAGGCGATCCTGGAGCTGCGCGGCGAGCCCTCGCGCGAGACGCCGCGGGCGGCGCTGCACCTCGGGGTCGAGCTGCGGCTGCCGCCTCTCTACGTGCCGGAGACCCACCAGCGGCTGCAGGTCTACAAGCGCGTGAGCCAGCTGCGCAGCGAGGCCGAGCTCGAGGCGCTGCGCGCGGAGCTGCGCGACCGCTACGGTCCGCCCCCGCCCGAGGTGGCGGGGCTGCTGCGCTACGCCGAGCTGCGCCTGCGCGCCGAGGCGCTCGGGGTGGCGCAGGTCGACGCGGCCGGGACCGCGCTCGTGGTGCGCTTCGACCCCCGCACCCCGGTGAGCGCCGAATCCCTCGTAGGCCTCGCCGCGCAGCGACCCGGGGCGCGGCTGCTGCCCGACGGCCTGCGCTGGCCGTTGCTCGCCGAGACGCCGCTCGACGCCCTCGCGGGCCTGCTCGCGCGCGCCGGCGGCGTGGCATGATGCCAGGCGGGATGCGGCCCATGTCACGGCCCGTTCGGGGCCTCGTGCTGGCGCTCGCGGCGCTCGGCGCCGGCTGCGAGGAGCGCGACCCCGTGATCCTGCGCCTGGACGGCAGCGAGGTGAGGCGCAGCGAGTTCGTCAAGTACCTCGCCGCGGTCGAGGCTCGCGGCGACGGCCCGCTCGAGCCGCAGGCGCGCGCCGGGCTGCTCGAGGCGTTCCTGGAAGAGCGCGCGCTGGTGATCGAGGCCCGGGCGCGCGGCCACGTGCCGGAGGGCGCCGGTCCCGAGGACGAGCGGCGCGGCGTCGCGCGGCTGCTCGCGCGCGAGGTCCAGGCGGCCGAGGTGGGCGAGGCCGAGATCCGGGACTACTACGGCCGCCACGAGGCGGAGCTGGCGCGGCCGGTGCGCGTGGCGCTGCGGCAGATCCTGGTGGGCACGCTCAACGAGGCGCGCGACGTCAAGCGCCGCCTCGGCCGAAACCCGCGTGCCTTCGACGCGATCGCGCGCACCGAGTCCAGGGGGCCGGAGGCCGAGGCCGGCGGCTACATGGGCGCCTTCGAGCCGGGCCAGCTGCCGGCCGAGCTCGAGGCGGTCGCGTTCGCGCTGCCCGAGGGCGGGACCAGCGACCCGGTCGAGTCGCCGCTCGGGTATCATGTGCTGAGGGTCGATTCCCGCCAGGACGCCCGCGCCCCGTCGTTCGAAGAGGCGCGCGATCTGATCCACGAGCGCCTCGCGCGCGAGCGGCGCAGCGAGGCCGAGCGGGCCTTCGTGGCGGGGGTGATGGCCCGGTCTAGGATGAACCATGCGGCGGCTCTGCGTACTCCTGCTCCCTAGCCTCGCGCTCGCGCCCGGCGCACTGCGCGCGGAGACGATCGAGCGCGTGGTGGCCAAGGTCAACGGCCAGATCATCACGCTCTCCGAGTTCCAGTCGCGCCAGATCGCGGCGGCGCAGGGCGCGCGCGTCGGTCCCGAGGGCGTGGGGGCGTTCCTGCGCCAGAACAACGCCAAGATCCTGCAGGACGCGATCGACGAGATCCTGATCATCCAGAAAGCCGAGGATGCCGGCATCCGCGCGCCCGCGGCGTGGATCGACGAGGCGATCGAGGGCATCAAGAAGGAGAACAAGATCGCCACCGACGAGCAGATGCAGGAAGCGCTCGCCCGCGAGGGCCTGACGCTCGCCGAGCTGCGGGCGAACATCGAGCGCGGCGTGCTGCGGCGGATCGTGATGCAGCGCGACGTCCAGCCCCGGATCGAGGCGAGCGAGGCGGACGTGCGCGCCGAGTACGAGCGGGTGAAGGGCGCCGAGTTCACCAAGCCGGCCACGGTCACGCTGCAGGAGATCCTGATCGCCGAGGACAAGGGCGGCCTCGCGCTCGCGACCGAGGTCGTGGCACGCGCCCGCGCCGGGGAGGACTTCGAGGCGCTGGCGCGGACCTACTCCACGGCGCCCTCGCGCGCCCAGGGCGGCGACCTGGGGCAGCTCGCTCAGGGCGACCTCCACCCGGACATCGAGAAGGTCGCCTTCGAGCTCGCCGTGGGCACGGTCTCGGAACCGCTGCCGGTCGCGGGCGGCTACCGCGTGATCCGGGTCGTGGCCAAGACCACCGGCAGCACGACGCCCTACGACGCCGTCAAGGACCGCGTCCGCGACCGCGTGATGATGACGCGCTTCGACAAGGCCTACGAGGACTACGTGGCGGAGCTGCGCAAGAACGCGGTCGTCGAGCTGCGCGTGCGCGAGGTGCCCTTGCAGCTCACCGGCCCGATCCCCGAGGGCAGCCTGCGCGAGGCGCTCGAGCCGCTCGCGCCCGGGGCGCCGGAGCCCGAGCCGCCCGCCCCCGCGCCGGCAACAGCAGCCCCCGCGGTCCCCGCGTCGAGCGCGCCCGTCGTCGTGGACGACGAGGTGACGACCACTCCCCAGGCCGCTCCCGAGCGGGTCGCGCCGCCGCCGCGCGCGACGCCGCCCCCGGCCCAGCCCCCGCCGAGCCAGCCCCCGCCGGGGCGATGACCGGCGCGGACGCGAGCTTCTTCGAGCGCGTCTACGCCCTCGTCTGCCGGATCCCTCGCGGCCGGGTGGCGAGCTACGGGCAGGTGGCGGCGCTCCTGGGCGTGCCGCGCGGGGCACGCGCCGTGGGCTGGGCGCTGCGCGGGATCGGCGCCCGGGCCGCACGCGTCCCCTGGCACCGCGTGGTGGGACTGGGCGGCCGCATCTCGCTCGACGGCCGTCCGGCGGGGCTGCTTCAGCGCCGTCGGCTGCGCCAGGAAGGCGTGCGCTTCGTGAGCGGCCGCGTCGACATGGAGCGCCACGGCCTCCTGGAGGCAACCGCCCCCGTGCCGCAACACGGGAACAGGAAACGGGCTGCGAGCGAAGCGGGATTCACTCACGCGAAGCGAGCGGGGGTCTTGGGGGGTGCGGCGCAGCACCCCCCAGCTCAGAGGCTGACGCGAGGGAGCCGGAGCCGCTCGCGGGCGCGCTGACGGAACAGCCGCTCCTGGACTTCCTGGAGCGCGCGCGGGTCGACGCGGCCCTGGTGCCGCTGCGCCGCGCGCACGGTCTCGCTGCGAAGCCCCTCGGCCTGCTCCGGCGACAGCGCCTCGACCGCAGCCTCGCCGACGAGGCTGTCGAGCCGCTGCAGGCGCTCGCGCAGGTAGTCCCAGTTGGGGCGCGAGGACACGGCCACGAGGTCCGCCAGCTCCTGGAGCTCGGCCAGCGGCAGGGCGGCGGCGCGCCCCGGCAGCTCGAGCAGGCGCTCGCGCAGCGAGTCGAGCCGCTCGGTCACCTCGGGCAGGCTCGCGCGCTCGGCGTCGCGTGCGGCGCGGCCGGCGCTCGGGACCGCCAGCTCCTCGATGCGGCGCCGGCACGCCGCGAGGCTCGCGGTGGCGGGGTCGCGCTCGAACGCCGCGTCGATCGCGACGAGCACGGTGGCGAGCGACACGCCGGCCTCGTGGTAGCCGCGCGCGAGCGCGAAGTCGCGAGGGCTCAGCACGTGCTCCTTGCCGCGCCGCGTGCGCAGCTCGGCTTCGATCGCCTCCACGAACGCGTCGAGCTCGGGGTCGCGAGCGGGCTCGCTCAAACCGCCACCACGTCGAACTGCTCGTGGTGCAGGAGCGCGTCGGCGTGGACGGAGAGCTCGCCGCCGGTGAGCGCGCTGAGGCTCTTGAGCACGGGCGCCTCGTCGCCCTCGAGCGCGCGCGCCACCTCGGGGTTCACGCGCAGCACCAGCTTCTGGCCCTGCATGTCGGGGGCGAGCTTGCGGACCTCGTCGTAGATCTCCGAGCACACGGTCGCGACGCTCTTGACCTGCCCGCTGCCCGAGCAGTACGGGCAGGGCGACAGCAGCAGCTTGTCGAGCGACTGCTTGACGCGCTTGCGGGTCAGGATCACCAGCCCGAACTCGTTCACCGACAGCAGCTTCGTGGGCGAGCGGTCCTTGCGCAGCTCCTGCTCGAGCGCACCCAGCACCTCGCGCCGGCTCTTGCGCTCCTCCATGTCGATGAAGTCGACCACGATGATGCCGCCGAGGTCGCGCAGCCGGATCTGGCGCACGATCTCGCGCACGGCGTCGAGGTTGGCCTTGAGCAGCGTCTCCTCGAGCTGGTTCTTGCCGACGAAGCGGCCGGTGTTGACGTCGATCGCGACGAGCGCCTCGGTCTGGTTGATCACGATGTAGCCGCCCGTGGGCAGCCACACCTTCGAGCGCAGCGCCCGCTCGAGCTCGGCCGTGACGCCGTGCTCCTCGAGGATCCCGCCCGTGCCGTTGTGCAGCCGCACGCGCGGCGCAAGCGCCGGCTCGAGCGCGCCCACGAGCTCCAGCGTGCGCTGGAAGTCGCGCTCGCTGTCGAGCCTGATGGCCGCCACGTCGTCCGACAGCAGGTCCCGCAGCAGCCGCTCCAGCAGCGTGGGCTCGCGGTAGAGCAGCACGGGCGCGCGCTGGCGCGCCGCGAGCGCCCGCACCTCGTCCCAGGTGCGCGAGAGGTAGCGCCCGTCGCGCAGGAACGCCTCGGCCTCGCGGCCCGAGCCCGCGGTGCGCGCGATCAGGCCGCCGCCGCCGCGCTCCTGGCGAAACTCCTTCAGCACCGTCTTGAGCCGCCGGCGCTCGTCCTCGTCGGTGATCTTGCGCGAGACGCCGACGTGCTCCACGGTCGGCATCAGCACCAGGTAGCGCCCCGGCAGCGAGACGTGCGAGGTGATGCGCGCGCCCTTGGTGCCCATCGGCTCCTTGAGCACCTGCACCACGATCTCCTCGCCCTCGTGGAGCCGCTCCTCGATCGGCGCGCTGCGCACGGCGCTCATCTCGTCCGCGCTGAGCTCGTTGTCGGGCAGCTCCTCGAACACGTCGGCGGCGTGCAGGAACGCGTCGCGCTCGAGCCCCAGGTCCACGAACGCCGACTGCATGCCGGGCAGCACGCGCGTGACCCTGCCCTTGTAGATGCTGCCGACGATGCCGCGCTGCGCCTCGCGCTCGATGAAGACCTCGGACACGACGCCGTCCTCGAGGAGTGCGATCCGGGTCTCGCGCGGGTTGCTGCTGACGATCAGGTCTCGGGACAACGTCAGTTCGCGAAGCGCCGCATGCGGACGCTGAGGACGAGGCCGATTCCCATGAGCGACGCCACCATCGACGAACCGCCGTAGCTCATGAGGGGCAGCGGGAGCCCCTTCACGGGCACGAGCCCCGCGACCATTCCGACATTGTACACGACCTGGAATGCGAAGGCCGCGCTCACGCCGGCGACGAGGAAGGCGCCGAGCCGATCGCGCGCGAGCCGCGCGGTCTCGAGCATGCGCCACAGCAGCAGCAGGTAGAGCGAGAGCGCCGCGAGCACGCCGACGAAGCCCGCTTCTTCGGCGAGCACGGAGAAGATGAAGTCGGTGTGTCGGGCCGGCAGGTAGCCGAGCTGCGCCTGGCTTCCCTCCAGGAAGCCGCGGCCCATGAGCCCGCCCGAGCCGACCGCGATCTGCGACTGGATCTTCTGGTAGCCGGCGCCGCGCGGGTCGAGCGAGGGGTCGAGGAAGGTGTAGATGCG
>CAZMRX010000327.1:0-6258 GCA_964568755.1 uncultured Acidobacteriota bacterium
CTTGCGCTTGTTGGCCGGGTTCACCAGCTTCATGTCGAAGCGGTGCTTCGACCACTTCTCGGCTATCGGACCCTCGGGTACGTTGGCCTTCAGCTCCATGGTGATTCCCTAGAGGTGGATGCGGCCCAGAAGCACGGCGAGCGGGATCGAGACGTTGCCGGCCACCACGGCGCCCGCGAGCAGCAGCGACAGGCCCCGGCGCACGCGGTTCCAGCGCGGGTGGCTGAGCCCGAGCGTCTGCAGCATGCTCCAGAAGCCGTGGTACATGTGCAGGCCCAGCGCGAGCATGGCCAGGATGTAGAAGGCCGAGGCGAACGGGTTCTGGAACCCCACCACGACGTTGCGGAACACGTCGCCGCGCACGAAGTCGGGATGCGCCCCGCCCAGGGTGAAGTGCGCCAGGTGGTAGACGATGAACGCGGCGAGCAGCGGCCCGCTCCAGACCATGGTGCGCGAGGCGTAGCTGGACTCCTTCGCCTGCCACTCGCGGTAGCCGAGCGGCCGCGCCGACCAGTTCGCGAGCGTCAGGGACACGGCGGCCCAGACGTGCAGCGCGACCGCCAGCAGCAGCGTGCCGCGGGCGATCCAGATGCCCTGCCCGTGCAGGAAGCCCTGCAGGAACTCGCCGTAGGCGTTGATCGCCTCCGGCCCGAGGAAGACCTGCAGGTTGCCGAGCATGTGCGCGACGACGAAGCCGTAGAGCACGAGGCCCGTCGCGGCCATGACGGCCTTCCTGCCGATCGAGGACGAGAGCAGCGTGGGGGTTGCGATCTCTGAGGTGCTCACGAAGCCCGACTATATTCCTGCCGCCCGCGGCTTGGCAACGCGCGCGAGCAGGGTTTTCTCGATGATGCGCGCCGCGCGCGAGGCGGCCGACTCGAGCGTCTCGAGCGGTCCGAGCGGCCGGCCGAGCGGGGCGTTGTCGGCGTAGAGCACGTAGCGCACCTCCCCCAGCACCACGAGCGGCACCGCCACCGCCTCGCGCACCTTCTCGCCGCCGAGCCGCTCGAGCAGCTGGAGGTTGACGCGCGTGGGCTCGAGCGGGCCCTCGTAGCTGCGGCGGCGCTCGACGGCGGCCCGGAGGATCGACGGCTCGCGCAGCGGCAGCACGGTCTCGCGGATGGCCTCGGCCGCGCCCCGGGCCGTCAGCCCGTACTCGCCGACGCCGCGCGCCTCGTCGCCCTCGATCGCGAACACGACGGCCCGCGCCAGCACCTGCGAGGCGAAGCGCAGCAGCGACAGCACGGCCTCGCCGGTGAAGTCCGCGGCGTACGAGCCCGTGGGCGAGACGGCGGCCGCGGCGAGCGGCGAAGGCCCGGCCAGCGGCGGCTGAGTATCGGGCGGCGGCAGCTGCGACAGGTCGCCGTGGTCGAGCGCCGTGACCGCGCGCATCAGCAGCTCCTGCGGCGGCAGCCCCTGGGGCAGCACGAAGTCGCCGAGGTCGACCTCGACGTCGCTCTGGCTCCCGTCCTTCGCCGGCTCGAAGCGGAAGAAGCCGTCGCGCCAGGCCAGCAGCTCGCCCACGAGCTCCTGCATGCGCTGGCGCACCACCATCTGCAGCGTGCCCTCGGCCAGCAGCCCCATCTCCACCAGCACCTCGCCCAGCCGGCGGTAGCCCGTCCCGTCGTGCTGGCGCTCGAGCGCCGTGACCAGCTGCCGCTCCTCGACCAGGCCCTGGCGCAGCAGCCGGCCGGCGAGCGTCTCGACCGCGGCGCCGCCCGTGACGTACACGACGCGCCCGCCCCGCAGCACCAGCACGGCGTGACGCTCGAGCCGGGTGAGCGTCAGGCGCCCGCTCGCGACCCCGACCGACAGCGTCTGCAGCAGCGCCGAGAGGTCGAGCGTCTCGAGCCGTCCGCCGAAGCTCATCGGCGGTCCTTGACTCGCGGCCCGCGCGGGGAGAGCTGGTCGGCGAGCGTCGCCGGGGGAACCGGGGGCCCCAGGTGGAAGCCCTGGAACTCGGCGCACCCGAGCTGCTCCAGCAGCTGGAGCTGCGCCGCGCTCTCGACGCCCTGGGCGCACACCCGCAGCTTCAGGCCGCGCGCCACCGCCGTGACGGCGGTGAGCAGCGAGACGTCCTCCGGGTTCGACGACGGCCCGCGCAGGAACGCGAGGTCGAGCTTGACGCCGTCGAGCGGCAGCTCGGCGAGCCGGCCGAGCGAGGAGTAGCGCACGGCGAATCGGTCGAGCACCAGCGAGACGCCGAGCGCCTTCAGCCGGTGCAGCATGTCCAGCGAGCGCGGCAGGTCGGAGACCACGTGGCCCTCGGGCACCTCGAGCTGCAGCAGCTGCCTAGGGAAGCCCGTCTCCTCGAGCGCGGCGCCCACCTCGTCGGGCAGCGTCCGCTTCATCAGCTCGGGCGGCGAGAGGTTGACCGCCAGCCGCAGCCCGCGGTGGTCGCGCTGCCACTCGCGCACCTCGCCCGCGGCGGTGCGCAGGATCCACGGGCCGATCGCCAGGATCAGTCCGGTGAAGTCGGCCTTCGACAGGAAGTGCTGCGGGAACACCAGCCCGAGCTGCGGGTGCTGCCAGCGCAGCAGCGCCTCGACGCCCAGGATCTTGCCGCCGCCGCCGGCGGCGAAGATCGGCTGGTAGTGCAGCACGCCCGAGGCCGGCGGCGTGCCGTTGAGCGACATGCTGCCCGACGCGAGCGCGGCGCGCAGGCCCGCCTCGAGCTCCACGGCGTCCCAGCTCTCGTCGGGCGGCGGGGGAGTGCTGGACTCGATGCGATCCCCTCCGGCCGCGTGCGCGCGGGCCGCCGACCGCTCGGCCGAGGCCAGCAGCGCCGGCGCGTCCTCGCCGTCCTCCGGGAACACCGCGATTCCGACGCTGGCGGTCAGGCTGGTGGCGCCCTCGCTCAGCGGGAAGGGCTTGCGCAGCGCGCGCAGGACCTTCTCGGCGATGCGCGTCGCGTCCTCGCCGTGGTGCAGGCCCGGCAGCACCAGCGCGAAGGCGTCCTGCTCGAGCCGCGCGGCGGTGTCGCCCTGGCGCACGCAGTGGAGCAGGCGTCGCGCCACCGCGCGCAGCAGCCGGTCGGCGAGCGGCCGTCCCAGCTTCGCGTCGAGCGCACCGAAGTCGTCGAGGTCGACGTGGACGAGGCCCACCCGCGCGCGGTGGCGGTACGCCTGTGCGATCGCGACCGAGAGCCGGTCGGGGGCGATCAGCGCGCTCGTGAGCCCGGTGAGCGAGTCGCGGTAGACGTCGCCCTGCGCGGCCGGCCGCTCGTCGCGCACCTCGCGCAGCAGGAACTGCACCGCGGGGCGGCCGCGGTAGGTCACGACCGTCGCGCTGCCCTCCACCTCGGCCGTCGAGCCGTCGGCGCGCCGCAGCCGCGTCACGAGCCGCACGCCCGCGGGGCCCGCGGACGCAGCGCCCGCCGCCGCGGCCGCCACCTCCGGCCGCTCGTCGGGGTGGACGAAGTCGCCGAGCGCCCTCCCGGCGACGGGCGCCGACGGCTGGAGGCCCAGCAGCCGCCGCAGCGCGGGGTTCGCGAGCACGACGCGCCCCGAGGCCTCGATCACGATCGCGTCCGGGGCCGACGAGGCGAGCCGCTCGTAGCGGTCCTCGCTCTCGCGCAGCGCGTCGGCCGCACGGCGCCTCTCCGCGATGTCGCGCAGCGCGAGCTGCAGTCGGCCGTCGGCCAGGCGCCGCGCGCTGATCTCCACCTCGAGCGGCGGTCCCTTCGGGCGGCGCAGGCGGTAGGAGCGCGTCAGCCGCTGCCGCTCGCGCAGCGCGAGCAGGGCGGCGACGTTGTCGACGGCCTTGTCCGCCTCGACGAGGTCCGCGAGCGGCAGCTTGACGAGCTGCGCGCGCGGGCGCGCGAGCAGCACCGAGGCTCCGGGGCTGGCGTCGCCGATCGTGCCGTCCTTGCCGACGAGGAGGACGCCGTCGGCCGCCTGCTCGGCCAGCAGGCGGTACTGCTGGTCGCGACGCCGCAGCGTCTCGATCACCCCCCGCAGCTCCTGGCCGACGCCGGCGTCGTCGCTCACCCTCGCACCTTCAGGCGGTCCGCGCCAGCCGCGCGGGCGCGGGCCGCAGCAGCAGCCGCAGCAGCAGGCTCTGGAACGCGGGATCCGAGTACAGGCCGTGGTGGTCGGCGGCGCCGAAGAAGGCGCCCGACAGCTCCGCGACGCCGTGGGCCTCCGGGTCGGAGCCGGTGTCGGCGAGGTGCGTGGCGAGGAAGCTCGCGCGCGTCACCCGGCCGTCGCCGGCCTCGAACATCAGCTCCTGCTCGCGGTCGTTGCCCGCGACGAGGCGCGGCGGGCTGCCGGGCGGGCCTTCGCCGGCGATCGCGCGCGCCAGCGTCAGCAGGCAGTCGCCGCCGAGGGCGTGCACCGGGACCGGCGCCGGCCGCGTGGGGCGGCGCGCCAGCCCGGCGTGGAAGGCGCGCGCTCGCTCGAGCGCCGCCACCAGGAACGCGCGCTCGGCCGCGTCGCGCTTCGCGGCGGGGTGAAACGGCCCCCAGCCGAAGCGCTCCCAGGTCGCGGGGTCGTGCAGGTCGTGCTCGAGCACGCGGCCGCGCGGGTCGATCAGCGGGCGGGTGTCCTTAGGCGGGAGCAGCTCGTAGACCGACGGCATCCGGCTGACGACCGAGGCGGCCAGCGTGGTGTGCGACAGCCCGACGCGCTCGCCGCCCGTGATCGCGCCGAGCGCGGGGATGCTGCCGGCGTTCGGCGTGGCCGTCAGCAGGACGCTCGCGATGCGCCGGGCGCCGGCCCACGTGACGTCCGCGCCCTCGTCCGGCTCGGCTCCGCCGTAGCGCAGGAACCAGCGCACCACGAGGCCGCCCATGCTGTGTCCGACCAGGTGGAAGCGCGCGCCCGGGTCGCCCGCGGCGCGCGCCAGCCCCTCGAGCCGCAGCGCCAGGCCGCGCGCCGCCTCGACGAGGTCGCGCCGCCAGTCGTAGGTGTAGACCGCGTAGCGCAGCCCCGGTCCTATGCCCGGCTCGTAGCCCGCGGCGTCGAGCAGGTCGAGCAGGTCGGCGTACTCGGTGAAGCCGAAAGCGCGCGGCAGCGCCGAGTCGGTGCCGATGAGGAAGCCCGGGTGCAGATCGTCGCGCGAAGCGGCGAACGGCAGCTTCCGCGGCAGCGACAGGTCGTGGTGCCCGAGCGTGTTGCCGAGGTTGAGCCAGGCGATGCTGCCGTCCGGCCGCAGCAGCTGGCTGCCGAGCAGCCCCGGCACGAACACGACCATCGGGGCCGTCCGCGCCCGCGGGAGCGCGCGCACGAGGCGGGGGTCGAGCCGGCGCTTGCGGCCGAGCGTCGCCCAACCCGCGGCGGCCGCTGCGCCGAGCGCCAGCCCCGCGAGGAACGGCCACGCGCCCGCGGACCTCCCCGGCCGTGCCAAACGCCCTCCTCCGCGGACCGATTGTACTCTCCGGCGGTTTGCCTCGCCGAGCGGGCGCGGATAGCATCGGTCGTTCGGCGCTCCGCAAAGACCGTGCGATCCCGGGGGCGTGCCGGCGGAAAGGCGAGATCCAAGATGAACCGCAACAGCGCATACGCCCTGCTCCTCGCGGGGGGGCTCCTGACCGGGGCCTGTCAGAAGCCCGCGGCGCCCGCCGCCTCGCCGTCTCCGAGCGCAGCGGCGATGAGCGAGGACCAGAAGGCGATCCACGCCCTGGGCGCGGCCATGGGTCAGCAGGTCGCGCAGCAGGTGGCGCCCCTGAACCTGAGCAAGGCCGAGCTGGAGACGCTCAAGCAGGGCCTGGCCGCCTCGCTGGCCGGCGAGAAGCCGACTTACGACATCCAGCAGTACGGGCCGAAGCTCCAGGAGCGGGCCAAGGCGCAGGCGGCGACGTTGGCCACGGGCGCGAAGGAGAAGTCCGCCGCCTTCCGCGACGCGGCGGCGGCCGAGGCGGGCGCCGTCAAGTCCGCCTCCGGGCTCGTCTACAAGACCGTGAAGCCCGGCAACGGCCCGACGCCGAAGGCCACCGACGTCGTGAGCGTGCACTACCACGGGACGCTCCCGGACGGAAAGGTGTTCGACAGCTCGCGCCAGCGCGGGCAGCCGGCCCAGTTCCCGCTGAACGGTGTCATCCCCTGCTGGACCGAGGGGGTCCAGAAGATGAAGGTGGGCGAGACCGCCAGGCTGGTCTGCCCGTCCGAGATCGCCTACGGCGACAGCGGCACCCCGGACGGCACCATCCCACCGGGAGCGACGCTCGTGTTCGAGGTCGAGCTCCTGGCCATCAAGGGCCGCTAGGCGGACAGCAGGAAGCGAGGAGGTTCGCGACGTGAAGATCCACGAGTACCAGGG
>CAZMRX010000328.1:0-6240 GCA_964568755.1 uncultured Acidobacteriota bacterium
GCCGTGTAGAAGTAGCAGAAGAACAGGATGAAGGCGACGTAGAGCAGGTTGTAGAGCGGCATGCCCCACTGCAGCTGCTCGGA
Source organism: uncultured Acidobacteriota bacterium (assembly GCA_964568755.1). Taxonomy (GTDB): domain Bacteria; phylum Acidobacteriota; class Vicinamibacteria; order Fen-336; family Fen-336; genus DATBSL01. Next base: position 84 of record CAZMRX010000328.1, read on the forward strand.
GACGGCCTGCATCCAGGGGTTGTTGCCGCCCAGCCAGGACGCGACCGTCTGCGGGAACGCGATGATCGAGGAGGCGAAGATCACCGGGATCACGCCGGCGGTGTTGACGCGCAGCGGCAGGTGCGTGGTCTGGCCGCCGTACATGCGCCGGCCGACCATGCGCTTGGCGTACTGGACCGGGATCCGGCGCTGGCCGCGCTCGACGAACACGATCACCGCCACCACGGCCACCATCGCCACCAGCAGCAGCAGCGCCGCCAGCAGGCTCAGCTCGCCGCGCTCGATCATCTGGAAGGTGTCGATCACGGCGCGGGGGAAGCCGACCACGATGCCGGCGAAGATGATCAGGCTCATCCCGTTGCCCACGCCGCGCTCGGTGATCTGCTCGCCCAGCCACATGATGAAGGCGGTGCCGGTGGTGAGCGTCAGCACCGTCATCAGCCGGAAGCCCCAGCCCGGCGAGGCCACGATGCTGAACTGGTTGGCGAGCGTCAGGTTCTCCAGGTACACGGCGATCGTGAACGACTGCACGATCGAGAGCAGCACGGTCCCGTAGCGGGTGTACTGCGTGATCTTGCGGCGGCCGAGCTCGCCTTCCTTGGAGAGCTTCTCCAGGTAGGGCCAGACCACGGTCAGCAGCTGCAGGATGATCGAGGCCGAGATGTACGGCATGATCCCGAGCGCGAAGATCGTGACCTTCGCCAGGTTGCCACCCGAGAACATGTCGACGAGCCCGAACCAGTTGCCGCGGTTCTGCTCGAAGAAGTCGATCAGCGACTGGGGGTTGATGCCCGGCGTCGGGACGTGGTTGCCGATGCGATACACCGCCAGCATGCCCAGGGTGAACAGCACCCGCTTTCGGAGGTCCGGGACGTCCCAGATGTTGCGCAGGGCCTGCAGCATGTCGCCTCTTACCCCTGGATCAGCTCGGCCTTGCCGCCGAGCGTAGCGATCCGCTCCTGGGCCTTGCCGCTGAAGCGGTGGGCGTGGACGGTGAGCGCCTTGGTGAGCTCGCCGTCGGCGAGCACCTTGAGGCCGTCGAGCAGCTTCTTGACGATGCCCTGCTTCACCAGCAGGTCCGGCGTCACGATCGTGCCGGCCTCGAACACCTCGAGCCGTCCGAGGTTGACGGTCGCGAACTCCTTGCGGAACGGCGCGTTGGTGAAGCCGCGCTTGGGCAGGCGGCGATGCAGCGGCATCTGGCCGCCCTCGAAGCCGGGCTTCCTGGCGAAGCCGCTGCGGCTCTTCTGCCCCTTCTCGCCGCGCCCGGCGGTCTTGCCGAGGCCGCTGCCGGGGCCGCGGCCCACGCGCTTCCGGTTCCTGACGCTGCCCTTCGCCGGCTTGAGATTGTGAAGGCCCACCGTGCTTTCCCTTCCTACTCGACGACCGCAACCAGGTGCGGGACCTTGCCGATCATTCCGCGGACCATCGGCGTGTCCTGCCGCTCGACCACCTGGTGCATCCTGCGCAAGCCCAGGCCGCGCACGCAGGCGCGCTGCTTGTCGGTGCACCCGATCAGGCTGCCGATCTGCTTGATTCTGACCGTGGCGGCGGCACCTGCCGCCTTGCGGGCTCTCGCCATGCTCGGCTTCCTCCCTAGGCTTCGGCCGGCGCGGCCGGGGCCGCTGCCGGTGCCGTCGGCTTCTGTTCCTTCGGCTCGATGCCGAGAATCTCCTCGACGGCGAGACCGCGCAGCCGCGCCACGCGCTGCGGCGCCTTCAGGCGCAGCAGCGCGTCGATCGTGGCCTTGACCACGTTGTGCGCGGTCGTCGAGCCCAGGCTCTTGGTCAGGATGTTCTGGATGCCCGCGGCGGTGATCACGGCGCGCACGGCGCCGCCGGCGATGACGCCGGTGCCCTCCGAGGCGGGCTTCAGCAGCACCATGCCCGAGCCGAAGCGGCCGGTCACGGTGTGCGGGATCGTGAAGCCCTTCTCGGTCATCGGCACGCGCACCACGTTCTTCTTGGCGGCCTCGACGCCCTTCTTGATGGCGGAGGACACCTCGCGCGCCTTGCCCATCCCGTAGCCCACGTGCCCGGCGCTGTCGCCGACCACCACGAGCGCCGAGAACGACAGGTTCTTGCCGCCCTTGACGACCTTGGTCACGCGGTTGATGGACACGACCTGGTCTTTCAGCTCCAGGCTGCCGACGTCGATCTTCTCGGCAATGAATCTCATTGGCTTCTCGATTCTCGGTACGTCACTAGAACTTCAGGCCGGCTTCGCGCGCGGCGTCGGCGAGCGCCTTGATGCGGCCGTGGTACTGGAATCCGCCGCGGTCGAACACGACGAGCTCGATGCCCTTCTGCTTGGCGCGGGACGCAACCAGCCCGCCCACTTCCTTCGCCGCCGCCACGTTGCCGCCGCGCTTCAGCTTCGCGCGCACGTCCTTGTCGCGCGAGGAGGCGGCCACCAGCGTGCGGCCGGCGTCGTCGTCGATCACCTGCGCGTAGATGTGGGCCTGGCTGCGGTGGACGGCGAGCCGCGGCCTGACCTCGGTTCCGCGAATCTTCTTGCGGATGCGGTCGTGCAGCCTCGCCCTGATCTCTTCCTTCGTCCTCGTGCTCATCTCTCGCTCCGGCGGGCGTTCCCGGGGGGATCGTTCCGCCCCCCGGCGTCCCCGCCGCTCCTCGACTTTCCTGGCTACTTGGCTCCGGTCGCCCCGGCCTTGCCCGCCTTCTTCTTCAGCACCTCGCCGACGTAACGGATCCCCTTCTGCTTGTAGGGGTCCGGCCGGCGCAGGTCGCGGATCTCCGCCGCCACCTGCCCGACCTGCTGGCGGTCGATGCCCGAAATCGTCAGCCGCGTCTGCTTCTCCACCGCGATCTTGATCCCGTCGGGGACCTTGAACTCGACCGGGTGCGAGAAGCCGAGCGCGAAGACGACCTTGTTGCCCTCGACCGCGGCGCGATAGCCGACGCCCACGATGTCGAGGTCCTTCGAGAAGCCCTCGGTCACGCCCTTGATCGCGTTCTGCGCCAGCGCTCGCGCCATGCCGTGGAAGGCGCGCTGCCGCTGCTCGTCGTTCGAGCGCAGACAGCTCAGCTGCTGGCCCTCGAGAGCGAACTTGATGCCCGGCGGGACCGGGGTGCTGAGCTTGCCCTTGGGCCCCTGCACCTGGAGCGCATCGTCCCCGACCTGCACCTTGACTCCGGCGGGAACGACGATGACTTTACGTCCGACGCGGGACATCGTGGCTCCTTACCAGACGTTGCAGAGGATCTCGCCGCCCACGCCGGTCTTGGCGGCCTGCCGGCCGGTCATGACCCCGCGCGAGGTGGACAGGATGTTGATGCCGAGCCCGCCGTACACGCGCGGGATCTCGCCTTTGCCGCAGTAGATGCGGCAGCCGGGCTTGCTCACGCGCTGCAGGTCGGTGATCACCCGCTCCCAGCCGGGGCCGTAGCGCAGGAAGATGCGCAGCGCCCCCTGCCGGCCGTCGTCGACGAGCCGGTAGTTGGCGATGTAGCCCTCGTCCTTGAGGATGCGGGCGATCTCGGCCTTCAGCTTGGAGGCCGGCACGTCGATCTTGGGCAGCCTCGCCCGCACTCCGTTTCGGATGCGGGTGATCATGTCCGCGACGGGATCCGTCATGTTCATCGCACTTACCTCGAAGACTACCAGCTCGCCTTGATCACGCCCGGAATCTCGCCCGCCAGGGCCAGCTTCCGGAAGCAGATCCGGCACATCTCGAACTTGCGAATGTAGGCGCGGGGCCGGCCGCACAGGCGGCACCGGGTGTAGGCGCGCACAGCGAACTTCGGCTTGCGCTTAGCCTTGGCGATCATCGACAGCTTGGCCACTCGGTCAGCCTCCTACTGGTTCCGGAACGGCATGCCCAGGTACGCGAGGAGCGCTTTCGACTCCTCGTCGGTCCGGGCGGTCGTCACGAAGGTCACGTTCATGCCGCGCATCTTGTCGACCTTGGCGTAGTCGATCTCGGGGAACAGCACCTGGTCCTTGAGGCCCAGCGTGTAGTTGCCGCGGCCGTCGAAGGCGTTCGTGGGCACGCCGCGGAAGTCGCGCACGCGCGGCAGCGCCACGTTGAACAGGCGGTCGAGAAACTCGTACATGCGGTCGCCGCGCAGGGTCACGGTGGCCGCGATCGGCATCCCCTCGCGCAGACGGAATGCCGCGATCGACTTCTTGGCGCGGCGCGTGGCGGGGCGCTGGCCGGTGATGCGGCCGAGCTCGTCCATCGCCGCGTCGAGCAGCTTGATGTTCTGCGTCGCCTCGCCGATTCCCATGTTGACCACCACCTTGGTCAAGCGGGGAACGGCCATGACGCTCGTGTAGCTCCGCTCCTTCATCAGGCGCGGCACCACCTGCGTGTGGTACGCCTCTTTCACCCGAGGCAGGGCCTTCGATGCACTCACTTGTCCAGCACCTCGCCGCTACGGCGGCCGACTCGCACCCGCGTCCCGTCGTCGAGCAGCTTCGAGGCGATGCGGGTGCGCTTGTCGTCGTCGGGCGAGACGATCATCACGTTCGACACGTGGATCGAAGCCTCGCGCTCGGCGATGCCGCCCTTGATGTTGCGCTGCGGGTTCGGCCGCGTGTGCCGCTTGATGAAGTTGACCCCCTGCACCAGCAGGCGGCCCTTCTCCGGCAGCACCTCGAGCACCTTGCCGCGCTTGCCGCGGTCGCGGCCAGTGATGACCTCCACGAGGTCGTTCTTCTTGATGCGGATCTTGATGCGGATCCGCGGCTGTCGCTGTCTCGCCATGGCGTTACAGCACCTCCGGGGCCAGCGATACGATCTTCATGAATTTCTTGTCGCGGAGCTCGCGCGCCACGGGACCGAAGACGCGGGTACCGACCGGCTCCCCGTCCTCCTTGATCAGCACGGCCGCGTTCTCGTCGAAGCGGATGTAGCTGCCGTCGCGGCGGCGCTGCTCCTTGCGGCAGCGAACGATCACCGCCTTGACGACCTTGCCCTTGCGCACGCCCTCGGGCGCCTCGGGCGCCGACTCCTTGACGTTGGCGGTGATCACGTCGCCGAGCCGGGCGTAGCGCCCGGTCGAGCCGCCGATCGGCAGGATGCAGGAGATCTTCCGGGCGCCGCTGTTGTCGGCCACCTGGAGGATGGTTCGCATCTGGATCATGACGCGATCTCCGTCTCAGCCGTGGCCCGCTCGATGATCTCGGTGACGCGCCAGCGCTTGCGCGCCGAGAGCGGACGCGCCTCCACGATCCGCACCCGGTCCCCGGCCTTCGCGCCGAGCTCGTCGTGCGCCATGAAGGTCGAGGTGCGGCGGATCGTCTTGCCGTAGAAGGCGTGGCGCACCAGGCGCTCCACCTTGACCACGACCGTCTTCTGCATCTTGGCGGTCTTCACGATGCCGACGCGCCCCTGGCGCCGGCCCGGAGCCGTCTCTGGCTTGCTGTCCGTCATCGCGACACCTGCTTCTCTCGGAGCACCGTCTTCACCCGCGCGATCTCGCGCCGGGTCTGGCGCAGCTTGATTCCGTTGTCGAGCTGCCCGATCGACTGCTGCACGCGCAGCCGGAACAGCTGCTCCTGGAGCTCGCGCTCCTTGGTCTTCAGCTCTTCCTTGCCCATCTCACGTACCTTGGCGGCCTTCATCAGGCTCCCTCCGCCCGCTTGACGAAGCGGGTGGTGATCGACAGCTTGTGGGCGGCCAGCCGCAGCGCCTCGCGCGCTTCCGACTCCGGCACGCCTTCCATCTCGTACAGGATGCGACCGGGCTTCACCACCATCACCCAGCCCTCGGGCGCTCCCTTGCCCTTGCCCATTCGCGTCTCCTGCGGCTTCTTGGTGTAGGGCTTGTCCGGGAACATGCGGATCCAGATGCGGCCGTTGCGCTTGATGAAGCGCGTGATCGCGATGCGGCCCGCCTCGATCTCGCGCGCCGTGACCCAGCCGCACTCCATGGCCTTCAAGCCGTAGTCCCCGAAGGCGATGTGGCCGCCGGTCCACGCCTTGCCGCTCATGCGACCGCGCTGCTGTTTCCTGAACTTGACCTTCTTGGGCATCAACATGGCGGCTAACCCTTAAGCGAGCGCCCGACCGGGCCGTGCGGCGTCGGTCTCGCCGCGGTAGATCCAGGTCTTGACGCCGATCTGGCCGAACGTGGTGTGGGCTTCGTGGAAGCCGAAGTCGATGTCGGCGCGCAGCGTGTGCAGCGGCAGCTGGC
>CAZMRX010000329.1:0-1583 GCA_964568755.1 uncultured Acidobacteriota bacterium
GCGAGCCGCTCCGCGGACCTCGCGCGCGTCAGCGAGGCGGTCGCGCGAGAGGACGTGGCCAGGGCCCTCGCGGCTCACGGCCTCAGCCCGGCGCAGGTGGACGAGCGGCTGCAGCGGCTCTCCGACGCCGACCTCGAGCGGCTGGCCGCCAACCTCGACCAGGTCCAGGCGGCGGGTTCGGTCCCGAACTACATCTGGGTGCTGCTCGGCATCTTCCTGGCGGTTTCGATCATCGTCATGATCGTCTGACGGCCCGGCGCATGGGCGGACCGGCCCGCGCGGGGCTCTCAGTCTTCGCCCTGCTCTGGGCCGCGGGCTGCGTCTCGCTCGCGCCGCGCTCCAGGACCCCGAGTTCCGAGGCCCGGGTGGTGCCGGGCATGCCGCTCGCCAGCTTCGACGAGGATCGCTGCGGACCCGGCAGTCTCGCGCTCGTCTTGAGCGCGCACGGCACGACCCACACGGCGCGCGAGCTCGAGCCGCTGCTCCCCGACCAGCCCGGACGCGGGGTGTTGTCGGTGGACATGCTGCTCGCGGCGCGCGCGCGCGGCTTCGACGCCGCGCTCGTCGCAGGCTCGGCTGCGGCGCTGCGGGACGAGCTCGATGCCGGCCGTCCCGCGATCCTGATGCTGCGGCTGCTCGACGCGCCGGGCTCGCGGCGCGACGTCTACCACTACGTGGTCGTGGACGGCGCCGACCCTTCTCGTGGCCTGTTCCGCTTCCAGTTCGGGGATGGCAAGGCGCGCTGGGCGCCGCTTGCCAGCCTGGAAGGGGGTTGGAAGCCCGCCGGTCACGCGCTGCTCGTCGTGCGGTCCCGGGCCGACACCGACGCCGCACTGGCTAGGGCCGTCGAGCTCGAGGGCCGGGGCCGGCCCGACGAAGCCGAGGCTGTCTATCGACAGGTGCTCGTCGTTCGGCCCGAGTCGGTGCGCGCCTGGGTCAACCTGGGCAACGTCGCTGCGGACCGTGGCCGGGCCGCGGAGGCGGAGACGGCCTACCGGCGCGCGCTCGAGCTCGCGCCCGACGACCGCGACGCCCTCAACAACCTGGCCTGGCTGCTGCTCGGCGAAGGAACACGCCTCGAGGAAGCCGAGGCGCTGGCGACGAAGGCGGTGTCCCAGCCGGGAGGCGACCGCCCTTTCGCCCTCGACACGCTCGGGCGGATCCAGCTCGCGCGCGGCCGGTGCGCCGAGGCGACCTCGACGTTTCGGGAGGCTCTCGCGGCGGAGGCCCTTCCCGACGCGACGCGGACGGGCCTCAGCGAGTCGCTCCAGCAAGCAGTGACGTGCCGTTCGCGTTAGAAGCGAGACGGAGCTGGGCTCCGGCCGGCGCGGCAGGTGCGCCGTCTAATGCTCCAGGGAGGACACGCGCGTTCAGCCCGATGAACACGCTTCCCAAGGAGAACACCGAATGACCCGCACGATGCGAAGGCCGCTGGCCCTCTGGCTCAGCCGGACGCTCGCGGTCGCGAGCCTGATGCTGACAGCCGCGCTCGCCTCGGCGCAGGCGACGCCCGGCGACTACACCGACGACACGACGCTCCCCACCGGCAAGCGCGGCGAGCGCATCCTCCAGGTGCTCGACGC
>CAZMRX010000329.1:1683-6200 GCA_964568755.1 uncultured Acidobacteriota bacterium
CTGACGCTCAGCTTCGACGGCACGCCGGAGGAGCGGATCACCGGGATCCAGGTGCAGCCCGCGCGACCGCCCAAGGGCCTCCCTGCGCCGCCGCCGCTGACGCCCGATCAGGCGAAGCTGGAGCTCAGCAGCTTCCTCGATCGCCTCGCGGAAGCGGAGGCCTTCTCCGGAACGGCGCTGCTCGCCAAGGACGGCCAGGTGGTCTTCGAAGCCGCGCGCGGGATCGCCGACCGCAACCACGGGGTGCCGATGCGGATCGACAGCAAGCTCAACCTCGGCTCGATGGACAAGATGTTCACGGCAGTCGTGATCGGCCAGCTGGTGGACGAGGGGAAGCTGTCGTTCCAGGACCCCGTCTCGAAGTTCCTCGGCGGGAAGGGCTGGACGAAGGCCGACCTCTCGAAGCTGCGGGTCGAGCACCTGCTGAGCCACACGTCGGGCCTCGGCTCCTACTTTGGCGAGGCCTACCAGCGCACGGCGCGCCAGCTGCTGCGCCGGGTGGACGACTACAAGCCGCTCGTGGCCGAGGAGACGCTCGCCTTCGAGCCCGGCACGAAGTGGCAGTACAGCAACACCGGCTTCCTGCTCGCGGGAGCCGTGATCGAGGCGGTCACGGGCCGCGACTACTTCGACGTGGTGCGCGAGCGCGTCTACGCGAAGGCCGGGATGCCGAACAGCGACAGCTACGACATCGACCTGGTCGTCCCGAACCTCGCGATCGGCTACTCGCGCGAGCGCACGCCGCAAGGCACGCGCTGGCGCTCGAACACGTTCGAGCACGTGATCCGCGGCGGGCCCGCCGGCGGCGGCTACGCGACCGCGCGCGACCTGCTGGCCTTCGCCGAGGCGATGCGAAAGGGACGGCTCGTGACGCCCGCCACGGCCGAGCGCCTGTGGAGCGCCAAGCCGGAGCTCCAGTCGCCCGACTACGGCTACGGGTTCGGGGTCGGAATGGACGCCCTCGGCCGCAGCGCGGGCCATACCGGCGGCTTCCCGGGGATCGCCTCCGCCCTCGACATCTACCTCGACACCGGCTGGACCGTGGTCGTGCTGTCGAACGTGGACGGCGGCATGGAGCCCGTCGCCCAGAGGCTGCGCGAGGTGGCCGGCCGCATCCGCTGAGCGCGCACCCGACAAGCCCCGCCCCCAACGAGCGACTCCCGCGCCTCCGCTCGTTTCCCGAGAACCTGCGCTGGACTTTACTTAGCAGTTCTGCTAATTAACATTCATGGCTGGCAGCCCCGTCGCCTCGGGACGCGGTGTTCTCGAGCTGCGCGAGATCGACCGGGTGCTGCGCGCCCTCGCCCACGCGTCGCGCCGCCACATCCTGGTGGTGCTCAACGCCCGCGGTGGCCGCATGCCGGCCGGCGCGATCGCGGAGCGGTTCTCGTGCGCCTGGCCGACGACCACGCGGCACCTGCGCGTGCTCGAGTCGGCCGGGCTGGTGCGAGTCGAGCGCGTGGGTCGCGAACGACAGTACCTGCTCGAGTCCGAACGGCTGCGCCGCGTCATGGGCGGCTGGCTCCGGCACTTCGACGCGCCCCCGAAAGGAGCGAACCATGAAGCCTGAAGTCGTTTTTGCCCTCTACCGTCCCCATCCCGGGAAGGACGCCGACCTGCGCCGGCTGATCGCGCAGCACCTGCCGGTGCTGCGGCGGCTCGAGCTGGTCACGGAGCGGCCCGCGCTGCTGGTTCGCGCGCAGGACGGCACCTACGTCGAGGTGTTCGAGTGGCGCAGCGAGGAGTCGGCGGAGCTCGCCCACGAGCACCCGGAAGTGGCCGCCGTCTGGGAGCGGATGGCCGAGGTCGCCGACTTCCCCACTCTCGACAGCCTCGCGGAATCGAAGCAGCGCTTCTCGCACTTCGAGCCGATCGCGCTCTGACGCGCGGCGGCCCTCGCGTAAGCTCTCACTGAATGGCCCTCGAGGACTATCGCAAGAAGCGCGACTTCTCGAAGACGCCCGAGCCTGCGGGCGAGGCACGCCCTCCCGGCGGGAACTCGTACTGCATCCAGAAGCACGCGGCGTCGCGGCTGCACTACGACTTCCGCCTCGAGCTGGACGGGGTCCTGCTGAGCTGGGCCGTGCCGAAGGGCCCGTGCTTCGACCCGCGGGAGAAGCGCCTCGCCATGAAGGTCGAGGACCACCCGGTCGAGTACGGCTCGTTCGAGGGCGTGATCCCGGAGGGCGAGTACGGGGCGGGGGCCGTGGTGCTCTGGGACCGCGGGACGTGGACGCCCGTGATCGACCCGGCGCTCTCGCTCAAGAAGGGCGAGCTGAAGTTCCAGCTCCAGGGCGAGAAGCTCACGGGCAAGTGGGCGCTCGTCAAGATCAAGGGCGACGACCCCAAGGCCTGGCTGCTGGTCAAGGACAAGGACGAGCACGCGCGGAGCCTGGAGGAGCTGGACATCGTGAGCGCGCGCCCGGAGAGCGTCGTCAGCGGGCGCGGGCTCGCCGAGGTGGCGGCGGAGCGCGACCGCCTGTGGCACTCGAAGTCGAAGGGCAAAGGCGGCGAGGTGAACCCGGGCGGGCCCGCCGAGGGAGACGGCGGCGCACCTCTCCGCCTGGCGGACGTGAGCGGCGCCGTGCGCGCGCCGCTGCCGCGGACCCAGCCGCTGGCGTTGGCGATGGTGGTCGAGGCCCCGCCCGCGGGTGACGAGTGGCTGCACGAGATCAAGCACGACGGCTATCGCATCGTGGCGCGGGTCGAAGAGGGCGAGGTCCGGCTCGTCTCGCGCAACGGCAAGGACTGGACCAAGGAGTTTCCGCAGGTGGCCCGCGCCGTGGGCCGGCTGCCGGCGGGCACCGCGCTGCTCGACGGCGAGGTCGCGGCGGTGCTGCCGAGCGGGGCGACCAGCTTCCAGGCGCTCCAGCGCCGCGCCGAGGGCGCCCTGCCGCTCGTCTACTTCGTCTTCGACCTGCTGCACCTCGACGGCTGGGATCTCCGGCCGGCGCGGCTCGACGCGCGCAAGGAGGTGCTGCGGCGCTTCCTCGCAGGCGCACCCGACACCCTGCGCTTCAGCGACCACGTGCGCGGCCAGGGCCCCGAGTTCTTCGAGCAGGCGCGCCAGGCGGGCCTCGAGGGTGTCGTCAGCAAGCGCGCCGACGCGCCGTACCGCGAGGGCCGCGGCGGCGACTGGCGCAAGTCGAAGTGCCGGCTGAGCCAGGAGGTGGTGATCGGCGGCTGGACGTTGCCGTCCGACGGCCGCAATTCGATCGGCGCGCTCCACGTCGGCTTCCTCGAGGACGGGCGGCTGGTGTACGCGGGCAAGGTGGGCTCCGGCTTCAGCGAGCGGCTGCTGGAGGATCTGCTCCGGCGCCTGGAGGCCCGGCGCCGCGAGACGTGTCCGTTCGAGGGCGTGCCCCCCGAGATGCAGAAGGGCGCGCGCTGGGTCGAGCCGGACCTCGTGGCGCAGGTCGAGTTCTCGGAGTGGACGGACGAGGGCCGCATGCGCCAGCCGGTGTTCCTCGGGCTGCGCGACGACCGCGAGGCGCGGCACGTCGTGCGCGAGCGGCCGGGGACGGTGGAGGGTGGCGGCGTCGACACCGTCGCGGCGGGGCGGCCGTGGGAGGCGCTGCGCCAGCACGCGACGCGCACGCGCGCCACGAGCGGCGACGAGGTCGTGGACCTGCTCGGCGTGCGCCTGACACACCCGGACCGCGTCTACTACCCCGACCTCGGCTTCACCAAGCTGGACCTCGCGCTCTACTATGTCGCGATCGCCGACGTGGTGCTGCCGTACCTCGAGGGCCGGCCGCTCACGCTGGTGCGTTGCCCCGACGGAATCACCGGCGAGACCTTCTACCAGAAGCGCGCGGGCTTCTGGACCCCGCCCCAGGTCCGGCGCTTCGCGGTCCCGGAGAAAGGGGAGGAGCACTTGTTCGTGGACTCGGTGCCCGGCCTCGTGGCGCTGGCGCAGGCCGGGATCCTCGAGATCCATCCCTGGAACTCGCGGGTCGCGACGCTCGAGCAGCCGGACCAGGTGATCTTCGACCTCGACCCCGACGAGGCACTGCCGTTCTCGCGCGTGACGGCGGCGGCCCGGCGCGTGCGAGCCCTGCTGAGCGAGCGGGGCCTCGAGAGCTTCGTGAAGACCACCGGAGGCAAGGGGCTGCACGTATGCGTGCCGCTCGCGCCGGAGCGCGGCTGGCAGGAGCTCGAGGAGTTCACGCGGGCGGTGGCGCTACGGCTCGCGCGCGACGAGCCGAAGACGTTCACGGCGAACATGGCCAAGGCGCAGCGCAAGGGCAAGGTCTTCGTCGACTACCTGCGCAACGTGCGGGGCGCGAACGCGGTCGGCGCCTTCTCCACGCGCGCCCGCGCCGGGGCGCCGGTCTCGGTCCCCGTGGACTGGGACGAGCTCGACCGGCTCTCCGGCCCGGCCGACTTCACGGTGGCGGAGGTGCCGCTGCGCGTGCTCGCCCACGGACCGGACCACGCCCTCGATCCGTGGGCGAGGTACGGGACGCTCCGGCAGCGGGTGCCCGAGTCGCTCACCCGCGACCTCGCGGGCTGAG
>CAZMRX010000330.1:0-6195 GCA_964568755.1 uncultured Acidobacteriota bacterium
CTCGTCGTCGCCCAGCTCGCGCAGCGAGCGCACGATCGCGTCGAAGCACTCCCAGTTGCGCGCCGCCTTGCCGATGCCGCCGTACACCACCAGGTCCTGCGGGCGCTCGGCCACCTCGGGGTCGAGGTTGTTCATCAGCATGCGCAGCGCGGCCTCCTGCTGCCAGGAGCGGCAGGAGAGTGTCGTGCCGCGCGGGGCCCGGATCGCGCCTGGCTTCATGGCTACTCCAGCGAGCCGCACACCGCCTCCGCGGCGGCCACCACGTCCCCCAGGCGGCACAAGCCGGCGAGCGCTTCGATCTCCGGCGACAGCGTCCGGTCGTGGCCGTGCGCGGGGACGCGGGTGCGCACGAGGGCGTGCACCGCCTCGAGCGCCGGCGACGAGCGCAGCGGGCGGCGGAAGTCGAGCGCCTCGCACGCGGCGAGCAGCTCGATCGCGAGCACGCGCGAAGTGTTCTGGACCACCCGGGCGGCCTTCCACGCCGCCGTCGGGCCCATCGAGACGTGGTCCTCCTTGCCGGCGGAGGTGGGGATCGAGTCGACGCTCGCGGGGTGGGCGAGGGCCTTGCTCTCGGAGGCGAGCCCCGCGGCCGTCACGTGCGCGATCATCAGGCCCGAGTGCAGGCCGCCCTCGCGCGCGAGGAAGGCGGGCAGGCCCGAGAGCGCGGGGTTGACGAGCCGCTCGACGCGCCTCTCGGCGATGCCCGCGAGCTGCGCCGCGGCGATCGCCAGCAGGTCGGCCGTGAGCGCCACCGGCTGGCCGTGGAAGTTGCCGCCCGAGAGGATCTCGGAGGTCTCGGCGAACACCATCGGGTTGTCGGTGGCGGCGTTCATCTCGACGAGCTGCACCCGGCTCACGTGGTCGACGGCGTCGCGCACGGCGCCGTGGACCTGCGGCATGCAGCGCAGGCTGTAGGCGTCCTGCACCTGCCCGCAATCGCGGTGCGACTCGCGCAGCGCGCTGCCCGCGAGCAGGCGCTTCAGGTTGCGGGCGCAGGCGCCCTGGCCCGGGTGCGGGCGCGCCGCGTGGATGCGCGGGTCGAACGCCACGTCGGTGCCCCGCAGCGCGTCGAGCGTGAGCGCGCCGATCACGTCGGCGCCCCGGACCAGCCGCCGCGCGTCGACGAGCGCGAGCCCGGCGATCGCCGTGATCAGCTGCGTGCCGTTGACGAGCGCGAGCCCCTCCTTGGGCTCGAGCACGAGCGGAGCGAGACCCATCGCCTGCAGGGCCTCCGCGGCGGGAACGCGGCGCCCGTCGAACACGCACTCGCCCTCGCCGATCAGCGCCAGGGCCAGGTGGGCGAGCGGGGCGAGGTCGCCGCTCGCCCCTACCGAGCCCTGCGACGGCACGACCGGGTGCACGCCGCGGTTGAGCAGGGCGACCAGCCGCTCCAGCGTCTCCAGGCGGATCCCCGAGAAGCCCTTGGCCAGCACGTTCGCGCGCAGCAGCATCAGCGCGCGGGTCTCGGCCGGCCCGAGCGGGTCGCCGACGCCGGCGGCGTGCGAGCGCACCAGGTTCACCTGCAGCTCGCGCAGCTTGTCGGTCGGGATGTGGACGTCCGCGAAGCTCCCGAAGCCGGTGGTCACGCCGTAGACCACGTCGCCGCGGGCGACGGCCGCGTCCACGACGCGGCGCGAGGCGCGCACGGCCTCGCGCGCGGCCTCGCTCAGGGCCACCTCGCGGTTGCCGCGGGCCACGGCTTCGAGGCCGGCGAGGTCGAGCGTGCCGCCGTCGATCACGAGCGCCGCGGTCTGGGAGGAGAGGCGCATCGGGCGCGAGGCCATGCTACACCCGCGGCCGCGTCTTGTTGGCCGAGCCGATGCGCGGCTAGAATGACGAGTTCTCCATGCCGAACATCGTGATCGCAGGCGCCCAGTGGGGCGACGAAGGCAAAGGCAAGGTCGTGGACCTGCTCGCGGCACGGGTCCAGGTGGTGGCGCGCTACAACGGCGGCCACAACGCGGGCCACACCGTGATCGTGGGCGGCCAGCGCTTCGTGCTGCACCTGATCCCGTCGGGGATCCTGCACTCGGGGATCCTGTGCGTGATCGGGAACGGGGTCGTGGTGGACCCGGCGGCGCTCGAGAAGGAGACGGGCGAGCTCGAGGCCCTCGGCGTGGAGATCGGGGACAACCTGCTGCTCTCGGACCGGGCGCACCTGATCCTGCCGCACCACAGGGGCCTCGAGGCGCTCTCCGAGGAGGCGCGCGGCGCCCGCAAGATCGGCACCACGCTGCGCGGGATCGGGCCGGCCTACGAGGACAAGGCGGGCCGGCGCGGGGTGACGCTCGGCGACCTGTTGCGGCCGGCGACCCTGCCGGACAAGCTGGCCGAGGCCCGCAGGCACTACGAGCAGGTGCTGCGCGGCGCGGGCCAAGCGCCCGACGTGGACTGGGAGCGCTTGATCGCCGACCTCCAGGCCTTCGGCGAGCGGCACCGCTCGCGCATCACCGACGTCTCGCTGGTGCTGCACCGCCAGATGGCGCAGGGCTACTCGGTGCTGTTCGAGGGAGCGCAGGCGGCGCTGCTCGACCTCGACCACGGGAGCTACCCCTACGTCACGTGCTCGTCGGCCGCGGCGGGGGGGGCGGCCACAGGGACCGGCGTGCCGCCCACGCGGATCGACGGCGTCCTGGGCGTGGCCAAGGCGTACTGCACGCGCGTGGGGACCGGGCCCTTCCCGACGGAGCTCGACGGGGACCTGGCCCACGCGATCCGCGAGCGCGGCGGCGAGTACGGCGCCACCACCGGGCGGCCGCGGCGCTGCGGCTTCTTCGACGCCGTGGCGGTGCGCTACGCCGTGCGCCTGAACGGGTTCGACACGCTCGCGATCACCAAGCTCGACGTGCTCGACGATCTCGCGGAGATCCGGGTCTGCACCGGCTACCGCTTCGAGGGCGCGCTTCTCGACGAGATGCCGGCCGACTCGCGGGTGCTCGAGGCGTGCGAGCCGGTCTACGAGACGCTGCCGGGCTGGCGCTCGCCGAGCGCCGGGGCCCGCGAGTGGCGCGACCTTCCCGACAACGCGCGCCGCTACGTGGAGCGGCTGAGCGAGCTCGCGGGGGTCGAGATCGGCGTCGTCTCGACCGGCCCCGACCGTGAAGAGACGATCGTCCGCGCCCAAAGCGCCCTCGCCCGCTGGTTTGAGTAACGCTAAGCAGGGGGGTCGCCAAGCAGGGGGGGCCTGGGGGGGCGGCTTAGGAGCCCCCCCAGGAAGGCCTGTCCGACGGTCCGGTTGCCCGCTCTGCTCCCGTCTTGCTCCCGGTTCTTCTCCGGGTTCTCTCCCCGTCCTGCCCCCGTCCTGCTGCGCGTCCTGCTCCCGCCCTGCTCCCGTTCTTGATCCCGGTCCTGCTCCCGTTCGGCGATCCCGGCAGTCTCCACCCCCTGCCCCATTTCCCTGCGTGCTACGATCGACTTCGGACTGCTCGCGCCCGTAGCTCAACGGTAGAGCAAGAGCCTTTTAAGCTCGGGGTTCCGGGTTCGAGTCCCGGCGGGCGCACCAGAGCACCCACCCCCGTCCCGCAGCGCTCCTCCCAAAGGCCCACGCGCGGCGCATGCGGTGCTTGACGTCTTTTCATGGACCCGGGAATCCGTCCGAATCGTCCATGCTTCCGGATACCCCAAGAGCGCCCGGCCGGAGGGCTCGATTTGCGTCCCACCCGGGTGGAGGAGCGTGCCATGACGAGGCGTACCTGGCTGGTGCTGATGGTCGTGGCCGGTGGCGTGTTCGGGCTCGGCGCGGTCAAGGTGATGCAGATCCAGGCGGCGATCGCGCAGGCGTCGTCGTTCCAGCCTCCGCCCGAGGCGGTGACGACGATCGTGGCGCGGCAGGAGCAGTGGCCGACGACGCTCGCGGCGATCGGCACCGTCGAGGCGGTCCGCGGCGTCACGCTGAGCGCCGACCTGCCCGGCGTCGTCGAAGCGCTCAGCTTCGACTCCGGTCGCCCGGTGCGCGAGGGCGAGGTGCTGGTGCGCCTCGACGCGCGCCAGGAGCGGGCACAGCTCGCCGCGGCGGAAGCGCAGCGCGAGCTCGCGCGCGTCAACCTCGAGCGGGTGCAGGGGCTGGTGGCGCAGGGCATCGTGGCCGCGGCGGAGCTCGACCGCGTGAGCGCCGAGCACAAGCAGGCCGAGGCCCGCGTGGGCGAGATCCGCGCGACGATCGAGCGCAAGCAGATCCGGGCCCCCTTCTCGGGCACGCTCGGAATCCGCCAGGCCGACCTCGGCCAGTACCTGAACGCTGGTGAGGCGATCGTCTCGCTGCAGGCGACCGACCCGATCTACGTCAACTTCTCGGTGCCGCAGCAGCAGCTGGGGGAGGCGCGCGTCGGGCGCGAGGTGCGCGTGAGCGCCGCGGGCTCCGCCGGCCCCGAGCTCTCGGGCCGCATCACCGCCGTCGACGCCGTGGTCGACGAGGCGACCCGCAACGTGCGGGTGCAGGCGCAGTTCGCCAACCCGAAGGGCGAGCTGCGGCCCGGCATGTTCGTCGAGACGCGCGTGGTGACCGGCGAGGGCGTTTCGGCGCTGGTGCTGCCGGCCTCCGCGATCAGCTACGCGCCCTACGGGGACTCCGTCTTCGTCGTCACCGACGCGAAGGGGCCGAGCGGCGAGGCCGGCAAGGTCGCCACACAGCAGTTCGTCAAGCTCGGCGGGACGCGCGGCGACCAGGTGGCGGTGGTCTCGGGGATCGCCGAGGGCGCGCTGGTGGTGAGCTCGGGGGCGTTCAAGCTCAGGAGCGGCGCGCCGGTGCAGGTGAACAACGAGGTGCAGCCGGCGAACGACCCACGGCCGCGTCCCGAGGACAACTGAGATGCGCTTCACGGACGTCTTCGTCCGGCGGCCGGTGCTCGCGGTCGTCGTCAACCTGGTGATCCTGATCGCGGGGCTGTGGTCGATCCGCTCGCTGAGCGTGCGCCAGTATCCGCGCAGCGACATCGCCGTGATCCGCGTCTCGACCGCCTACATCGGCGCGAGCGCCAGCCTGGTGCGCGGGTTCATCACCACCCCGCTCGAGCGCGTGATCGCGAGCGCGGACGGCATCGACTACCTGGAGTCGCAGAGCGCCTCGGGCCTGAGCCTGATCACGGTCCACCTCAAGCTCAACTACGACACCAGCGCCGCGCTCACCCAGATCCAGGCCAAGGTGGCGCAGGTTCGCAACGACCTGCCGCCCGAGGCGGAGGCGCCGATCATCGAGCTCGAGACCGCCGACTCGCAGTTCGCCTCGATGTACGTGGGCTTCGCCTCGAACGAGCTCGACCAGAACCAGATCACCGATTACCTGACGCGCGTGGTGCAGCCGCGGCTCAGCGCGATCAGCGGCGTGCAGCGCGCCGACATCCTGGGCGACCGCACCTTCGCGATGCGGGTGTGGCTGAAGCCCGACCGCATGGCGGCGCTCGGGATCGCGCCCTCCGAGGTGCAGGACGCGCTCGCGCGCAACACCTACCTGTCGGCGCTCGGCCGCACCAAGGGCTCGATGGTCTCGGTGAACCTGGTCGCCAACACCGACCTGAAGACGCCCGAGGAGTTCCGCCAGCTGGTGGTGAAGCAGCAGGACGGCGTCGTGGTGCGGCTGGGCGAGATCGCCGACGTCGTGCTCGGGGCCGAGAACTACGACGAGGACGTGCGCTTCGACGGCCAGACCGCCACCTTCATGGGCATCTGGGTGCTGCCCTCGGCCAACGCGCTCGAGGTGATGGCGCGCGTGCGCGAGGAGATGAAGGGCATCTCCGAGCGGCTGCCGGCGGGGATGCGGGCCGGGATCCCGTACGACGCGACAGCCTACATCCAGGACGCGCTCGACGAGGTGCTGAAGACGCTCGCCGAGACGCTGCTGATCGTGATCGCGGTGATCTACCTGTTCCTCGGCTCGCTGCGGGCGGTGCTGATCCCGGTGGTGGCGATCCCGATCTCGCTCGTGGGCGCCGTGTTCCTGATGCTCGCGGCCGGCTTCACGATCAACCTGCTGACGCTGCTCGCGATCGTGCTCTCGGTCGGCCTGGTGGTGGACGACGCGATCGTGATGGTCGAGAACGTCGAGCGGCACATCCAGCGGGGCGCTTCGCCGCTCACCGCGGCGCGCGACGCCGCGCGCGAGCTGGTGGGCCCGATCATCGCCATGACGATCACGCTCGCCGCGGTCTACACGCCTGTGGCGATCCAGGGCGGGCTGACGGGCGCGCTGTTCCGCGAGTT
>CAZMRX010000331.1:0-6185 GCA_964568755.1 uncultured Acidobacteriota bacterium
GCGACGCGCTGCTGACGCGCGCGTTCCACCTGCTCGCCACCGTCCCGCGGGGCGTGGACGACGCCCTCGCGCGCCGCCGGCTGGCCGCGACCGAGGTGCTCGGCGAGGCCTGCGGGACGGGCGGGCTGATCGGCGGGCAGGTGATGGACCTCGAGTCCGAGGGCCGCGCCGTCTCCGCCTCCGAGCTCGAGCGGCTGCACCGCGCCAAGACCGGCGCCCTGCTCTCGGCCTGCGTTCGCGGCGGCGCGATCCTGGGCGGCGCGCGCCCGAACGAGCTCGAGGCGCTCTCGCGCTACGCCGCCGCGATCGGGCTGGCGTTCCAGGTGGTCGACGACGTGCTCGACGCCACCGAGGACGCGCTCCGCCTCGGCAAGACCGCCGGCAAGGACGCGGCCGCGCACAAGGCGACCTACGTGAGCGTCCACGGCATCGAGCGCGCCCGCGAGATGGCGGACGGCCTGCTGCGGGACGCGCTGGCGGCGGTCGTCCCCTTCGGCCCGCGCGGCGCGGTGCTGCAGGCGCTCGCGCGCCTGATCGTCGAGCGCCACTCGTGACGCCATGACGCGCCTAGACGTCTGGCTCGCCGAAGCCGGCCTGTCGGAGTCGCGCGAGAAGGCCCAGGCGCTGGTGATGGCCGGGCGGGTCAAGCTGGACGGGCAGCGGGCCACCAAGCCGGGCACGCGGGTCAAGCAAGGCGTGCGCGTCGAGGTCGAGCCGGGGCCGCTCCACGTGGGGCGCGGAGCGCTCAAGCTGCTGGGCGCGCTCGAGGCGTTCGGCGCGGACCCGAGCGGCTGCGTGGCGATCGACGTGGGCGCCTCCACCGGCGGCTTCACCGAGACGCTGCTCGAGCGCGGCGCGCGGCGTGTGTACGCGATCGACGTCGGCCGCGGCCAGCTCCACGAGCGGCTGCGCCAGGACCCGCGCGTGGTGGTGCTGGACCGCACCAACGCGCGCTCGCTGTCGCCCGAGCTGGTGCCCGAGCCGTGCGGCCTCGCGGTGATGGACGTGTCGTTCATCTCCGTGAGCAAGATCCTCGAGCCGCTGCGCCGCGTGCTCGCGCCGGGCGCCACGGCGCTCGTGCTGGTGAAGCCCCAGTTCGAGGTCGGCCGGGCGCAGGTCGGCCGCGGCGGGATCGTCCGCGACCCCGAGCTGCACCTGCAGTCGCTGCGCGACGTGGCGGCCTGCGCCGAGCGCGCGGGCTACGCCGTGCGCGGCGCGTGCGCGTCGCCGGTCACGGGCGCCACCGGCAACCGCGAGTTCTTCCTGCACCTGGTGTCGGGCGGCGAGACGCTGCCACCCGACACGCTGCTGCCCCTGCTGCGAAAGGCGGTCTCGGCATGAACACGATCGGCATTCTGGCGCGGCCGGACCTGAAGGAGGCCGGCGCGGCGATCGCCGACCTGGTGGCCTGGCTGAAGGCACGCGGCGTGCGCGCGTGCCTGGAAGAAGCCACCGCGGGGCTCGTCGGGGCCGCCGGCTCCGAGGGCTGCCTGGTGGCCACGGGCCGCGACGTGGCCGGCCTCGCCGACGCGCTCGTGGTGCTGGGCGGCGACGGAACCCTGCTCGCCGCGAGCCGGCTGCTCGAGAAGCCGATCCCGGTGCTGGGAGTGAACTTCGGAAGCCTCGGCTTCCTGACGGAGATCACGCTCGCGGAGCTCTACCCCACGCTCTCGGGCGTGCTCGAGGGCGGCTACCAGCACGAGGAGCGCCGGCTGCTGCGCGCGGTGGTGCACCGCCGGGGCCGCCCCGACGTCACCGCCGACGTGCTGAACGACGTCGTGATCACGAAGGCCGGCCCCTCCCGCATCATCGAGCTGGACGTCTCCGTGGGTGGAGTGTTCGTCTCGTCGTTCCGGGCCGACGGCATCATCGTGTCCTCGCCCACGGGCTCGACCGCGTACAACCTCGCCGCCGGCGGCCCGATCCTGAGCCCGACCCTGCCCGCGATCGTCATCACGCCGATCTGCCCGCACATGCTCGCGAATCGGCCGCTCGTGGTCCCGGACGAGGCGCGCATCGAGGTGCGCCTGCGCGCGGCCCGCGAGGTGGACGTCTACGCGGCGCTCGACGGGCAGGAGACCTTCGCCTTCGCCGACGACGACAGCGTGGTGGTCACCGGGAGCCCGCGCCGGCTGAAGCTCGTCAAGGCGCCGGGCCGGGACTACTACGAGGTCTTGCGCACCAAGCTCAAGTGGGGCGACGCCGGGGCGCCGCTGCGGCGCGCCTGAGGCCGCACGGGCTTCAGAACGAGTAGCCGAGCGTGAGACTCAGGCCCCAGTCGTTCTTCTGCGCGCCCTCGGTGGCCGGCTCGCTGTCGTAGCTCTCGTAGCCCTTCAACCCGAAGTAGAAGTCCGAGAACAGCTCGCGGCGGAGGCTGACGCTCGCCTCCAGGCGGAAGCGGCCCCACTGGTTGAGGCCCAGGAAGCCCATGGTATTGACCTGGATGTCGGTGTTCGGGAAGTCGTAGGCGAAGTTCGCGTAGTCGAG
Source organism: uncultured Acidobacteriota bacterium (assembly GCA_964568755.1). Lineage (GTDB taxonomy): Bacteria > Acidobacteriota > Vicinamibacteria > Fen-336 > Fen-336 > DATBSL01. The sequence continues at coordinate 2,488 of CAZMRX010000331.1, forward strand.
GCCGAACGCCGCCTCCAGGTTCGTGGTGGACTCGCCCTCGACCGGGTTCTCGCGGTTGATCGAGAGGCCAGCCCCGCCCACGAGCTGGTTGTGCCGGCTGCGGGCCAACGTGTACGCCCAGCCTCCGAGCAAGCTGCTGCGCAGATCGAAGCCGAGCTCCTCGTTCTGCTCGAGGGTGCCCACCGCGAACACCCGGTGGCGGTTCGGGAAGATCCGCGCGTAGCCGAGCTCGAGCGAGCTGCGCTGGGTGTCGTCCGCTTCCGGCTGCTGGGTCAGCACCGCGTCGGCCTTCGCGTGCGCCTCGAAGCGAGGGCGCGTGTAGCGCAGCTCGGCGTCGAAGTCGAGCTGGAGCAGCTCCGTGGCGCTCGTGTAGCCCGCGCCGGCGTCGAGCGAGCCCCTGAACTTGTCCCAGAAACCGGACTTGACGAGCTGGATCCGGGCCACTTGCCACAGCGGCAGCTCGTCGGTCCCGTAGTCCGCCACGACCTCGAGCGTGCCTTCGCCGGGACCGGGGCGGAGCGAGCCGAAGCGCAGCCCGCCGTTCATGTCCTCGACCTCGAAGAACTCCGGCGCGGTGATCGAGACGACGTTGTCCCACTCGATCTTCAGCGTGCCCATGTCGTCGGTCCCGAGCTCGATGCGTGACTTGCTCATCGACTTCAGCTCGCCCACGACCTTCGTGCCGTTGCGGAGCACCACGACGTCCACCTTCTCGGCGCGCGCTGGGGCGGCGAGCGCGAGGAGCAGGAGGGTGGGAATGATCGGGGGGGCTCGGTGGGGCCGGGGCATGAGATCGGGGGGCATCCTACCGTGCAGCGGGCTCAACGAGCCAGACGAGCCACGAGGGGGGCCTGGGGGGCGAAGCGCCCCAGATGAAGGAAGGCGAGAAACAGCCCGGCGTTTCGTGTCCCGATATGCCCCGGACTTGAGGAGCCAGAGGGAACGAGTCACGAGTCACGAGTCACGAGTCACGAGCGAACGCGGAGCGGTCAACTGGAGACGAGTAAGGAGCAACAGCAACGGATAACAGCAACGGATAAGAGCAACGAACAACGGACAACAGGTAACGGACGACAACAACGGACGAGGGCCTACCTGGGGGGGCTCCTAAGCCGCCCCCCCAGGAGCCCCCCTGCTTGGGTGTACCCCAGGACCCCCTGGGCTTGGCGTACCCAGGCCCCCCCAGGCCTGTGGGTTAGAACCTGAGAGTGACGCCTCCGGACAGCTCCCACTGGTTGGAGTACTGGGCGTCGCCGACCGTGTAGCAGCCCCAGTAGGGGTCGCACCACACGCCCTCGGCGTCCGACTTGATGTAGGTGGGCGTCCAGCGGCCCTCGAGGCGGATGCCGAAGTTGCCCCCGCTGGGGAACATCTTCAGGCCGAGCGCCCAGGTGGTCGAGAACTGCGTTTCGCCGCCGATCTCGCGCTGCACGCCGAGGAAGTTGGTGCTGAGGCTGCCGTACTGTGTCGCCCCGAGGCCGCCCAGGAAGTAGGGCCGCACCGGCGCGTCGGCCGCGCCGAAGTTGTAGGCGAGGTAGCCGTGGTAGTTGTAGATCGACACGTCGCCGATGTCCACGGTGCCGACGCCGCTCAGCTCGTACGACGTCGACTGCAGGTTGAAGAGACCGCCGATCTCGACGTTCTCGTTCACCATGAAGCCGAGGCGCGCGCCCCAGGAAAACGCGTCCTTGGGGTCGATGCGCACGTAGTCGCCCGAGGCTCCGCTCACGCCGTCGCTGAAGATCCACCCTGCGGTGCCGCTCAGCTCGACCCGGGCGTCCTGGGCCTGCGCACCGGTGCCCAGAAGCGCCACCACCGCCACCATCCACGTCAGTCTTCGAATCACTATCTCATCTCCTTGATTGTGTGTGCTTGCCCTGAACTATCGCGGCTTCGACGCCAGCGGGTTGCCGCCGAGCGCGCTCGAGATGTCCGCGATCGCTTTCTGCGCGCGGACGGAGTTACCGGCGTCGTCGAGCGGCGGCGAGACGACCGCGATCCCGAACTTGCCCGGCGAGACGGCGATCAGGCCGCCGCCCACGCCGCTCTTGCCGGGAAGGCCCGTCCGGTAGTACCACTTGCCCGAGTCGTCGTAGAGGCCCGCCGTCGCCATCACGGCGAGCACCGGGGCCACGTTGCCAGGCTGCATGACCTGCTTGGCGGTCACCGGGTTCTTGCCGCCGTTGGCCAGCGTGCCCGCCATCGTCGCCAGGTCCCTTGCGTTAACGCTCACAGAGCACTGCTCTGTGTATACGTCCGTGGCCTGCAACGGGTTCGATTTGATAAATTCATATGCATACATCAGGTAGCCGATCGCCTGGTTGCGCTGGTTGGTGTCGCTCTCCGACTTGAAGACCTCCTGGTCGACGCCCAGCGGGCGGCCGGCGAAGTCCGAGTAGAAGCCGAGGATGCTGTTCCACACCTCGGCTCGGGTAGCGCCCTTCACCATGCTGGTGGCCGTGATCGCTCCGGGGTTGACGAGCGGGTTGATCTCGGGACCGCCGAGCGCCTTCTGCGCGAACTCGACCGCGACGATCGAGTTGAAGCGCATGCCCGTGGCGTCGACGCCGATCCGCTTCTCGATCGCGTCCGTGCCCGACTCCTCGATCACCTTCGCCATCGTGAAGACCTTGGAGATCGACTGGATCGAGACGGCGGACTTGACGTCACCCGCGGTGTAGACCTTGCCGTCCGCGGTCACGAGCGCGATGCCGTAGATGTTCGAGTCGACCTTGGCGAGCGCCGGGATGTAGTCGGCGTTCTTGCCTTCCTTGAGATCCTTGTACTTCGCGTAAGCCGCGTCGAGCGCGGCCTGGATCTCGGTCGGAGTTTGCGCCTGCGCCACGGGGGCTGCGGCGAGTGCGAGCACGGCCACGGCCGCGGCGACGAGCCGCAGACCGCCACCCCACGCCTTCTTGATTCCGCTCATCACTTGCCTCCCAGCGACAGACTGAAGTTGTACTTGGCCGAGAACTGGATCCGCACGTCATCGGACGTGAAGCCGTCCCGGAAGTTCTCGCGCTTGCCCCACTGGATCTCCGGCCCGAGCATCACGCCCTTCGTGGGGTAGTACATGATGTTGGCGAGCGCGTACTGCCCTTTCTTGTAGGCGTTGTCCGCCTGCGCGTCGCTGTTGTCGATGTCCACCATCGAGTAGCCGACCGTGCTCGTCCACTCGTCGCTCCAGTTGAGGTCGAGGAAGGCCACGATGCCGAGGATCGGCAGCGCCTTGCCGACGACGGGAGTCCGGGGATTCGAGAAGTTGTTCTGGATACCGACGTCCACCGGGGCGTCGTTCCAGTAGTTCTGGACGCCCTCGCCGAAGGCCACTTGCCCGCGGAAGACGTGCTTGCTGAGCTTGACGTTCGTGCTGAGGTTGACGCCCCAGCCGGTCGCGTCGCCCGAGAGGTCGAACTGGTCGTCGTTCAGGTCGTCCCACTTCATCTGCCGCAGGATGCCGGCCACCTGCACGTGACCCCAGCCGCGCACGTGGCGGTAGTGCGCCGAGAGGTCGGGCAGCGGGAAGCGGCCCTTCACGTCCTGCAGCTCGATGCGGCCGGCGTATTCGCCCTGGTCGGCCGAGGCGCCGGGACGCTCGAGCGCGATCGCGACTCGCGAGCCCTGCTCGTCGCTCCACGGCGTCCAGCGCACCTGCACGTTCCTGAAGAAGACCATCCCGTTCGGGCCCCAGTACTCGA
>CAZMRX010000332.1:0-6171 GCA_964568755.1 uncultured Acidobacteriota bacterium
AACGACACGGCCGCGCACGCACGCGAGCTCGGGCGTCGGCTCTCGGGCAAGCGAGCCAAGGTCAACCTGATCCCGCTCAACCCGGCCCCGGAGATCCCGTTCAAGGCGCCGACCACGACCGCCGTCGACGCCTTCTGCCAGGCGCTCGCGGACGCGGGAGTCACCGTGTCGGTCCGCCGCTCGCGCGGCCTCGACATCCTCGCCGCCTGCGGCCAGCTCCACCTCAAGAAGGGCGCTTCGGCGCCCGTGCCCGTCCACCCCTGACTCCTCCGCCCCTCTCGGCAAAGCGCTTCGCGGCCCTCCTCGCGCTCCTGGGCGCCGGGCTGCTCACGCTGCTGCTGCCGTACCTGGGCCTCGGCCCGCTCGCCCGCGCGGAGATCTATTTCCTGGACGCGGCGCGCGGGATGGTCGAGTCGGGCGACTGGATCATTCCGCGCTACGAGGGGAAGCCCTTCTTCGACAAGCCGATCCTCAGCTACTGGCTGATGGCCGCGGCCATGGAGGGCTTCGGCACCACGGCGGGCGCGGCGCGGCTCGTGCCGGTGCTCGCGGCGCTCGGCCTCGTGCTCGCGACGGCCTGGCTCGGGACGCTGCTCTTCGACCGCCGCTCGGCGCTCGCCGCGGCGCTGGTGCTGACGACGACGCTCGCCTTCCTCTCGTTCGCGCGCGTGGCGATGTCGGACATGCTGCTCGCGCTGCTGTCGACGCTCGCCGTCTCGCTCGCGGTCTTCGCCTACCGGCCGGGGGCCCCGCGCTTCGTGGTGCCGCTGCTCGGCGCGGTGGCGGGGCTCGGCTTCGCCACCAAGGGGCCGATCGCGGTGCTGATCCCGGGCATCGCGATCCTGCTGCTGCTGTGGGAGAAGCGCGGCGTGAAGCTGCCGGGCGGCGTGCTCGGGATCGCGGCGGGCTCGCTCGCCTTCGCGGTGATCGGCTTCGGCTGGTTCGTGCTCGTGTACCAGCGGCTCGGACCCGAGCCGCTCGCCTACTTCTTCCTGCGCGAGAATCTCCAGCGTTTCGCCGCCGAGACCTACGACATCGGCCGCCCCATCTGGTTCTACCTGCCCGCCTATCTCGCCGAGGGCCTCCCCTGGTCGCCGTTCCTGCCGATCGCACTCGCCCGCCTGCTGCGCTCGGCCGACGCGCAGGAGCGGGCGGTCGCGCGCTTCCTGTCGCTCTGGCCGCTCGTGGTGCTGGTCCCGCTGAGCCTGTCGCGCGGCAAGATCGACTACTACCTGCTGCCGCTCTATCCCGCGGTCTCGCTGCTCGTCGGCCGCTACCTGGCCGCGACCGCCTGGGACGGGCTCGACCGCGGCTGGGCACGAATCGTCCTGCTCGCGCAGGCGGCGGCGCTCGCGCTGGTCCTGGCGCGGCCGCCCCAGGTGCCGGCCGAGTGGCTGCCGGGCGCGCTTGGACAGCGCGTGATGCCGGCGGTCCTGGTGGGCGGCGCGCTCGCGCTCCTGGCCGCCGGCCTGCGTCCGACCCCGCGCCGCGTGCTTCTGGCCCCCGCCGGCCTCGTCGCCGCGGCGTGGCTGTGCGTCGTCGCGTTCTTCCTGCCGGCCTTCTCGGCGAGCCAGCCGAACGCCGAGATCGTCGCGGACGTGGCGCGCGAGCGTCGCTACCGTCCGGACCTGCGCATGGCCTACTGCTCCGACCCGACCCGCGTCCGGCGCGACGTGCTGTTCGAGGTGCGCCTCGCGGCGATCGCCGAGTGCGACCTTTGGAGCCTCGCGGGCTCGCGCGAGCCGTTCCTGCTGCTCGTGACTCCTGCCGAGGACGCGTCCTTCCGCGTGAACCCGCACTACCGCCACATCGCGACCTATCGCTACCTGCCCGCGGACGCCCTGACGTTCGGCGGCCTGTTCTCGCTGCGGGCGCCCGGCGAGGTCCTGCTCGGCGCCAACTACGCGACGCGCGACCCCGAGGCAGCGGTCAAGAAGAAGCGCGAGTACCGCAAGATGCTCGACCGCGAGCGCGGTCTCAGCCCGTCGCCTTGAAGGCCTCGGCGGCGGCGGCAAGCGTCGCGTCGATCTCGGCCTCGCCGTGCGCGAGCGACACGAAGGCCGCCTCGAACTGGGCGGGAGGCAGGTAGACGCCGCGCGCGAGCATGGCGTGGAAGAAGCGGCCGAAGCGCTTCGTGTCGGAGGCCTTGGCGCTCGCGTAGTCGGTGACGGGGCCCGCGCAGAAGAAGACGGTAATCATCGAGCCGACCCGATTGATCGTGACGGTCGCCCCCGCGTCGCGCGCCGCGCGCTGCAGGCCGTCCTCGAGCCGAGCGCTCGTCGCCTCGAGCGCCTCGTAGGTCCCGGGCCGGGCCAGCAGGTCGAGCATCGTCGCGCCGGCGGCCATCGCCAGCGGGTTTCCGGACAACGTGCCGGCCTGGTAGACCGGGCCGTCCGGCGCCACCGTGCCCATGATGTCGGCCCGGCCGCCGTAGGCCGCCGCCGGCAGGCCGCCGCCCACGATCTTGCCGAGGCAGGTCATGTCCGGGCGGATCCCGTAGCGCTGCTGGGCGCCGCCGATGGCGAGGCGGAAGCCGGTCATCACCTCGTCGAAGATCAGGACCGTGCCGTTGCGGCGCGTGATCTCGCGCAGCGCCTCGAGGTAGCCCGGCGCCGGCGCCACCGTGCCCATGTTCCCGCAGACGGGCTCGACGATGATCGCGGCGAGGTCCGCGCCGTGCGCGGCCACGAAGGCCTCGACCGCCGCGACCTCGTTGAACGGCGCGACGAGCGTGTCGGCCACCGTGCCCTCGGGCACGCCCGGGGAGCCGGGGATGCCGAGCGTCGCGACGCCGGAGCCGGCGGCGACGAGCAGCGAGTCGGCGTGGCCGTGGTAGCAGCCGTCGAACTTCAGGATCTTGCGCCGCCCGGTGAAGCCGCGCGCGACGCGCAGCGCGCTCATCGTGGCCTCCGTGCCGGAGGAGACGAAGCGCACCTTCTCGACCGACGGCACGTGGCGCACGATCCGCTCCGCGAGCTCCACCTCGGCCGCGCACGGCGCGCCGTACGAGGTCCCGCGGGCCGCGGCCGCGCGCACGGCCTCGAGCACGGCCGGATGGGCGTGGCCGAGGATCATCGGCCCCCACGAGCCGACGTAGTCGATGAACGCGCGGGCGTCCTCGTCCCAGAAGCGGGGCCCTTCGGCCCGCGCCACGAACAGCGGCGAGCCGCCCACGGCCTTGAATGCCCGGACCGGGCTCGAGACGCCCCCGGGAATCACCGCCTTGGCCCGCGCAAAGAGCTCGTCAGATCGCGTCATGCCCGCAGTTCATCACAAAAGGGGTCAGGTCTTGAATCTTGGCCTGCTGCCGACCCTCGAGAGCCGGGGTCGATGGGCCTCGGACCGCAGCGAGGCCTTGACTGATGCGGTAAGTACATATAGAATACTTACATGAAGAGAAAGCTGGTCCAGGCCGGGAGTTCGCTCGCGGTGACACTGCCCGTCGAGGTCGTGAAGGAGTTCAAGCTCAAGAAGGGCGGCGAGGTCGACGTCTCAGTCCACCCGCAGACGGGAGCGGTGACGATCCGCCCTGGAGTGCTGTACTTCGAGGACGGCAAGGTCACCCCACGCTTCCAGAAGCTGGCGGAGGCGCTCCTCGAGCGCCGCGCGCGAGCCTATCGCGAACTCGCGAAGTGACCGTCTACCTGTCGCTGGAGCAGGTGCTCGAGCTGCACCGTCTGGAGATCCGGCGCTTCGGGGGCTCGGCCGGCCTGCGCGATCGAGGCGGCCTCGAGGCCGCCCTGGCCCGGCCGCAGATGACGTTCGGCGGCGAGGACCTGTACCCGGACGTCGAGAGCAAGGCGGCGGCGCTCATGCACTCGCTGGTGATGAACCACCCCTTCGTGGACGGCAACAAACGAACGGGCGCGGTCGTCGGGGAGTTGTTCCTGAACCTGAATGGGGTCGAGCTCGAGGTGGACGACGACGACCTCGTTGCGATCACGCTGTCGGCCGCCCGTGGCGAGCTGAGCGCCGAGGCGCTCGCCATCTGGCTGCGGCAGCGCAGCCGCCGGCGCGAGGGCTAGAGCGCGACTAGGCCCGGCGCGCGAAGTCCTTGGCGTGGTAGGTGAGGATCACGTCGGCGCCGGCGCGGCGGATCGAGGTCAGGATCTCGCGCATCATCCGCTCCTCGTCCACCCAGCCCTTCGCGGCCGCCGCCTTGACCATCGCGTACTCGCCCGAGACGTTGTACGCGGCGACCGGGCGGTCGAAGCTCTCGGCCACCGCGCGGATCACGTCGAGGTAGGGCAGCGCCGGCTTGACCATGACGATGTCCGCGCCCTCCTCGACGTCGAGCCGCACCTCGCGCAGCGCCTCGCGCACGTTCGCGGGGTCCATCTGGTAGCCGCGCCGGTCGCCGAACTGCGGGGCCGAGTCGGCCGCCTCGCGGAACGGCCCGTAGAAGGCCGAGGCGTACTTGGCGGCGTAGGACAGGATCGGCAGCGACGCGAAGCCGGCGCCGTCGAGGGCGGCTCGGATCGCCCCCACGCGGCCGTCCATCATGTCGGAAGGCGCTATCACGTGGGCGCCCGCCTTCGCGTGCGAGACCGCCATGCGCGCGAGCAGCTCGAGCGTGGGGTCGTTCTGCACCTCGCCGTGCTCCACGACACCGCAGTGCCCGTGGGAGGTGTACTCGCACAGGCACACGTCCGTCATCACCAGCAGCTCCTTGCAGGCCGCGCGGATGGCGCGGACCGCGAGCTGCACGACGCCATCGTCCGCGTAGCCCTCCGAGCCGAGCGGGTCCTTCGCCAAGGGGAGCCCGAACAGGATCACGCCGCCGATCCCGAGCTTCTCGACCTCTTCCGCCTCCCGCGCCAGCTGGTCGACCGACAGGTGGAAGCAGCCGGGCAGCGACGCGATCTCGCGCCTCAGCCCCTCGCCGGGCGCCACGAACAGCGGGTAGATCAGGTTCGCGGGCGAGAGCGTCGTCTCACGCACCATCGCCCGCAACCGCTCGCCGCGCCGCAACCGCCTGGGCCGCTCCACCGGATAGCTCATGAACGAGCATTCTACGGTGGCGGGGTCCGCTCTGCCTGTTTGACGGCCTCGCACCCGGGTGGCTAACCTCACCGCTTCCACGAGATCACGCGGAGGCGACGATGTCGACGAGCGGGCTCGAGAGCCGGCAGGCTCCGTTGTCGATGGCGCCCGAGGAGTTCCGGGCGGCCGGGCACCGACTGGTGGACGAGATCGCGGGCTTCCTGGAGTCGTTGACGCACCGCCCGCTGAACAAGGACGAGGCGCCGAGCGCGCTGCGGGCGCTGCTGCCGGCGAGACTCGAGGAGGGCGGCCAGGACGCCTCCCGTCTCCTCGCCGAGACCGTGCCGCTGCTGCTCGAGCACTCGCTCTTCAACGGGCATCCCCGCTTCTTCGGCTACATCACCTCCTCGCCGGCCCCGATCGGCGCGCTGGCGGACCTGCTCGCCGCGGCCGTGAACCCCAACCTGGGCGGCTGGCAGCTGTCGCCGATCGCGTCGGAGATCGAGGGCCAGGCGGTGCGCTGGATCGCCGAGCTGCTGGGCCTGCCGGACTCGACCGAGGGCCTGCTCGTGAGCGGCGGCAACTCGGCGAACTTCCACTGCTTTCTCGCGGCCCGGCGCGCGAAGGGCGGCGAGGCGCTGCGAGCCGGCGGGCTCGCGGCGGGCCCGCCGCTCCTGGTGTACGCCTCGACCGAGACCCACACCTGGATCCAGAAGGCCGCCGACCTCTTCGGTCACGGGACCGGGAGCCTGCGCTCCATCCCCGTCCGCGCCGACCTCACGATCGACGAAGGCGCGCTCGTCGCGCAGCTCGAGGCGGACCGGCGCGCCGGAGCCCGGCCCTTCTTGCTCGTGGGGAACGCGGGCACGGTCAGCACGGGCGCGATCGACCCGCTCGCGCGCCTCGCCGAGATCGCACGCGCCCACGACCTCTGGTTTCACGTCGACGGGGCGTACGGTGCCTTGGCGCTCGTGAGCGACGAGGCGCCGCTCGAGCTCCAGGGACTGCGCGCGGCCGACTCCGTGGCCGTCGATCCGCACAAGTGGCTCTACGCGCCGCTCGAGGCCGGCTGCGCGCTGGTGCGCCACGCGGGCGCGCTCCGCGACGCCTTCTGCTACACGCCGCCCTACTACCGCTTCGACGGCGAGGAGCAGGACCCGCGCACCAACTACTTCGAGCTGGGGCTGC
>CAZMRX010000333.1:0-1256 GCA_964568755.1 uncultured Acidobacteriota bacterium
TTTTCTTGCTTCACCCCTTGACAAGATGGAGGAGCGGCTTCGCGAGCCGTCTGCGACGCTCTCGTGATGGCCGGCGTCGCGCGCGCATTCGCAGTGCCCGCGTCGGAATCGGTGCAGGTGTCCGCGCGAGACGACCGACGTCCGCCGCACCCGCATCGCGGCCTCCACGGAGGCGCGCGAACGCCCTCCTATATTGCAGACATGGAATCTGCACGCCCCCGCCACAGCGTCCCCGACGACGAGCTGCTCCGCCGCCTCGGCGAGCTCGTCGGCCACTCACGCCGCGTCGAGGCCGACCTCGTCTGGCACATCGGCGAGGTCGAAGAGCGCAGGCTCTACGCCCGCGAGGCCTCCCCGTCGATGTTCGCCTACTGCACCGAGCGGCTCCACCTCTCCGAGGCCGAAGCCTACCTGCGCATCACGGTCGCTCGCGCCGCGCGCGAGCACCCGCTGCTGCTGGCGATGCTCGGCGACGGCCGCCTGCACCTGAGCGGGATCGTGAAGCTCCTGCCGATCCTGACGCACGAGAACCGCGACGCGCTGCTGGCACGGGCCACGCACCGTTCCAAGCGGCAGATCGTGGCGCTGGTCGCCGAGCTCTCACCCCAGCCCGACGTTGCGTCCGTCGTGCGGAAGCTCCCGCAGGGGCGAGCGGCCGCACCGCCGACGGCCACCCGTCCCCCGACTCTCAACGCTGCGCCGTCGTTCGAACTCGGTCCGGACCGAGTTGCTGCTCTATCGACGTCCCCTGGTCGGGAAACACCAGCACATCCTCGGGATGGTGCGGCGGCCACCCAGGGCCCGGGCCGGGCCGACGCCGCGCGTCCAGAACTCGGTCCGGACCGAGTCGAGCCTTCCGCGAGTCCGACCCCAGCCCCGGGTCCTGTCGCACACCTCCTGGCGGCGGGGCCGTCGCGACCCGCGGTCGTGGAGCCGCTGTCGCCCGGCCGCTACAAGGTCCAGTTCACGGCCAGCGCCCAGCTGCGCGACAAGCTCGAGCGGCTCTCGGCCCTGATGCGCACCCAGGTGCCCGACGGCGACCTCGCCGCGATCATCGAGCAGGCCGTCACCGAGAAGCTCGAGCGGATCGAAGCCCGGCGCTACGCCAGGACGAGCGCTCCCCGCCAGGAGCTGGCCCAGACCGACACGTCTCCACATTCGCGGCACATCCCGGCCGCCGTCCGGCGTGCCGTGCGGGAGCGGGATGGAAACCGCTGCCGATACGTCGACGAGCGCGGGCGGCGATGCTCCGAGCG
>CAZMRX010000333.1:1356-6143 GCA_964568755.1 uncultured Acidobacteriota bacterium
GAGAACACACTAGAATGCCGGCGCTCGGGAGGACTCCTATGGAACGACGCGCCCGCCTCACGCTCGCCACTGCCGCCGCCGCTCTTCTCGCAAGCGCTCCGCTGCCAGCGGCAGACGCCACGAAGGACCGCCTGCTGGTCGACGCCTCCGCCGTCGGCACGCCGGTCTCACCCTGGATCTACGGGCAGTTCATCGAGCACCTCGGCCGTTGCATCTACGGCGGGATGTGGGCCGAGATGCTCGAGGACCGCAAGTTCTTCTACCCGGTGACCGGCGAGGCGCCGGCCTGGGAGTGGTTCAAGCCCGGCCCGCGCTCGTGGGACGGCGAGGGGCACCCGTACGAGCTGCTGGTGCGGTCGCCGTGGATGGTGCTCGGCGACAAGTCCGCCGTCAGCATGGCGAAGGACGCGGCCTACGCCGGCGAGCACAGCCCCAGGCTGGCGCTGCCGGGCGGCGAGCGCTCGCTGGGCCTGATGCAGGAGCGGCTGGGTCTCGTGGCGGGACGCGAGTACGTCGGCCGGATCGTGCTGCGAGGCGACGCCGGCGCGGGCCCGGTGGAGGTGAGCCTCGCGTGGGGCGGCGGCGCCGGCGCGCGCCAGACGATCGTTCTCGACAGCCTCGGAAGCGGCTTCACGAAGCACGCGCTCGGCTTCCGCTCCGGCGGGACGACCGACAACGGCCGCCTCGAGATCGTGGCGCGCGGCACGGGCGCCCTGGTGATAGGCGCGGTCTCGCTGATGCCGGCGGACAACGTGCTGGGCTGGCGCGCGGACACGCTCGCGCTGCTGCGGGAGCTCGACTCCCCCGTCTACCGCTGGCCGGGCGGCAACTTCGTGAGCGGCTACGACTGGCAGGACGGGGTCGGCGAGCGCGACCGCCGCCCGCCCCGGAAGAACCCGGCCTGGAAGGGCATCGAGTCGAACGACGTGGGCCTTCACGAGTTCATGGCGCTGATGCGCGAGCTCGGAGCCGAGCCCTACGTGGCGGTCAACACCGGGCTCGCCGGCGCCGCCTCCGCGGCCGGCTTCGTCCAGTATGCGAACGGGGCCGCGACGACGACGCAGGGCCGCCGCCGCGCCGAAAACGGCAGCCCGGCGCCGTTCGGGGTCAAGCTGTGGGCGATCGGCAACGAGATGTACGGCGACTGGCAGCTCGGCCACATGCCGCTCGCGAAGTACGTCGAGAAGCACCGGCAGGTCGTCGACGCGATGCGCGCCGAGGACCCCAGGATCGTCCCGGTGGCGGTGGGCGCGCTCGGCGAGTGGAGCCGGACGATGCTCGAGGACGCGAGCCGTCACATGACCTACTTGAGCGAGCACCTCTACTGGCAGGACATGCCCGACGACGTGCCCGCGCACGTGGCGCAGGCGCGCGACGGCATCCGCAAGGTGGCCGAGACGCACCGCGCCTACCGCCGCGAGATCCAGGCGCTCGCGGGCCGGGACATCCGGATCGCACTCGACGAGTGGAACTACTGGTACGGGCCCAACGAGTACGGCGAGCTCGGCACGCGCTACTTCTGGCAGGACGGGCTCGGGATCGCCGCGGGCCTGCACGAGCTCGTGCGCAACAGCGACATCTTCGTGATGGCCAACTACGCCCAGACCGTGAACGTGATCGGCGCGATCAAGACGACTCCGACCGCAGCCGAGATGGAGACGACGGGCCTCGTGCTCTCTCTCTACCGGCGCTGGTTCGGGAGCCTGCCGGTTCGGGTCTCGGGGGTGGACCTGCCCCTCGACGCGGTGGCGGCGTGGAGCGCCGACCGTCGCGACCTCACGATCGCGATCGTCAACCCGACCCGCGAGGAGCGTCAGGTCTCGCTCGACCTGCGCGGGGCCCGCCTCACGGGGCCCGCGCGGCGCTTCGTGATCGCGGGAAAGGACCCGCTGGCACACAACGCCCCGGGCCAGCCGCGATCGGTCGCGGTCCACGAGACCTCGCTCGAGGAGGCCCCGGCGACGCTCGCGTCGCCGCCTCTGTCCGTCTCCCTCTACGTGCTCTCGGCGAACTGACGCCGGTTCCGCCAAGTAGCTGACTGCCATCGGTTTCGCCGCTGCAGGGCAAAACCTTGTGTCGCGGCTCGCCCGCCCTGAACCTTTTGGGCCGAATGCCCGTCGAAGTGATTGGAGACGAGAGCAGCTCGGGCCTCCTGAAAGGAGCGGACATGGGAACGGCAATCGCGAACGCAGTCGAGGCTCACTGCCCCCTGTGCGGCTCGCCGGTTCTGTCCGTGGCCCGCAGCGGCAGGGTTCTCACCTTCGACATGCGGACGATCCCGCTCGGAAACGAGTTCGGTCGCGGCTACACGCTGTGCGACGACTGCGGCGTTCTCGCCGACCTGCCGAGCGGCCTCACGCTCAACTGACGCCTCGAGCGCTCCCGGGTTTCGCCTTGACGGCGAGGGCGGTCGGGAGGAAACTTCGCCCGACCGTAGCGCAGTCGTCAGACATCCGGGGCTCGGCTCCGAGGGTGAGCCGGCACCGCACCCAAATCTGCTGGAGGAGACCGCATGCAGGACGAACCCACTTCAGGGATGGACGCCCCCAAGCCCGAGCCGACCGTGGCCGACGCGTTCGCGGAAGCCAAGGAAGCGTTCGCGGCCGCGGGCAGCGTCATCGGAGCCAACGTCAAGAAGGCCGTGAAGAAGGCCCGGACCGCGATCCGGAAGGCGACGAAGAAGAAGGCCAAGCCGGCCCGCAAGAAGGCCGCCAAGAAGAAGGCCGCGAAGAAGAAGACCGCGAAGAAGGCGGCCAGGAAGCCCGCGCGGAAGTCCAAGGCGCGCAAGGTCGCGAAGAAGAAGACCGCCCGCAGGAAGGCCGGGAAGGCCAAGAAGTAGACGACGCCGCGTCGGGCGTTGGAGCGGCCGCACAAGGGGCGCGAGCGTCGCGCCCCTTTCGTTTTCCAGGGGAGTGAGCGCCTGCCGGCCTATCCCCAGGGCAGGATCGCGGTCTTGAGCCCGTCGCCACCCGCGGCCATGCGTCGCAGCACCTCGGGCACGGCCTCGAGGGGCGCGGCGGCGGTGACGAACGCGTCGGCCCGGATCCGGCCGTCCGCGATCAGGCGGTGGGCCTCGCGGAAGCTGCGCGGCGTGTGGTGGAACGTCGACGTCACCGTCAGCTCCTCGTAGTGCAGGCGCTGCGGATCGAAGGCCACCCGCGAGTCGGTCGGACAGCCCGCAAACAGGTTCACGAGGCCCCCCTTGCGCACGACCCGGATCGCCAGCTCGGCCGTCTCGGGGAGCCCGGCCGCCTCGATCACCACGTCGGGGCCGCTGCCGGAGCGGCCGCACGTCCGCAGCCGCCCCTCAAGGTCAGGGTCGGACGAGGCGTCGATCGCCACCGTCGCGCCCGCCTCCAGCGCCCGGCGCAGGCGGTCGGGGTTGCGGCCCACGACGACGACGGCCGCACCCCGCAGGCGCGCGAGCGCCGCCAGCATCAGGCCGATCGCCCCGGACCCGATCACCACCACCGTCTGGCCCTCGCTCACGCCGCTCGCCTCGATCCCGCGCACCACGCAGGCGAGCGGCTCGACCATCGCGGCGTCGCGGAAGGCCGTTTCCGGCGCCAGGGGCAGCAGGTTGCGCTCCACGATCCGCGCCGGGATGCGGGCGTACTCCGCGTAGGCGCCGTTCCAGAACAGCAGGTCGTCGCACAGGCTGAAGCGGTCGGCCAGGCAGTAGCTGCAGGCGCCGCAGGGCGCCGAGTTGGCGACCACCACGCGCGTGCCGGGCAAGAGGTCCAGGACGCCCTCGCCCACCTCCTCGACGACTCCGGCGATCTCGTGCCCGAAGAGCGCGGGCGGCTGGATCATGCGCGCGTGGTAGCCGCGCCTCCAGACCTTGACGTCGGTCCCGCACGTGAGCGCGGCGCGGGTGCGCAGCAGCACCTCGCCCGGGCCGAGGCGCGGGAGCTCGACCTCCTCGACGCGGACGTCCTCACGCCCGTGCACCACCGCCGCCCGCATGCGTCGCGTCACGCGGGAGCTCCGGCGTCGAGCAGGACCTTGAGCGTGCCCGGCGCCCGGCCCGTCGCGAGCTCGAAGGCCTCGCGCCCGCGGGCGACGGGGAGGCGGTGGCTGACGAGCTCGGCCACGCGCACCGTGCGGCTGAAGACCAGCTCGGCGGCCTCCTGCTGCAGCTCGATCGACGAGCTGTAGGCCGTGAGCAGGTCCTTCTCCAGGCTCGTCAGGCGGCCCAGGTCGACCTCGACCCCCTCCCCCGGCGACGTCGCGGCAAAGGAGAGCACGCGGCCGCCGGGCCGGGTGGCGTCCACGGCCTGGTCGAACGCCGCCTGCCCGGGAGCCGCGAGCAGCGCGCAGTCCGCGCCGCGGCCGCCGGTCAGCGCGCGCACCTCGCCTGTGACGTCGGACGCCGCGTGCAGCGCCACCGGCGCGCCGAGCGAGCGAGCGAGCGCGAGCCGCCCCTCCAGGCCGTCGGAGACCAGCACGTGGGCGCCCGCGACGCGGGCGATCTGCATCAGCAGCAGGCCGATCGGCCCCTGGCCCACGACCAGCACGGACTCCCCGCTCGCGACACCGGCCTTGCGCACCGCCTTCAGGCAGGTGTTCACGGGCTCGACGAATGCGGCTTCCCCGGCGCTCACGCCGTCCGGGATCGGGATCGCCCCTCGCGCCACGATCCAGTCGAGCGCCAGGACGTACTCGGCGTAGCCGCCGCCCGACGGCTCGAAGCCGGCGGTCGTCCCGTTCTTCTTGTAGACGCCGCACTGCGCGTAGAGCCCTCGCTCGCAGTAGTAGCAGGCGCCGCATGGCACGTGGTGGTGCAC
>CAZMRX010000334.1:0-4870 GCA_964568755.1 uncultured Acidobacteriota bacterium
GCGGCCGAGCTCGAGGCCGGCGAGGATCGCCTCCGCGAGGCCCTCCGCGTTTTCCGTCTCCAGCCCGTCCGTCGCCGGATCGAACAGCACGCCCACCGTGTCGTCGACGAACTCCGGGATGCCTCCGTGGCGGGTGGCGACGACGGGCGTCCCCGCCGACCACGCTTCCATCAGCACCGTCCCGCTCGGCTCGCCCATCGCGGGCAGCACCAGCACGGCCGCCCCGGCGTAGAGCTGCGGCAGGTCCTCGGGCCGGCCCAGCCCGAGCACGTGGACGTCGTCGCGGACGTGCGCCGGCATTTCCCCGATCCGCTCGCGCACCAAGCGCTCGGGCAGGCGGCCGGAGAGCTTGAGCTGGAGGTCCGGCCGGCGCCGCTTCACCAGCGGGAACGCCCGCAGCAGCACCCGGATCCCCTTGCGCGGCACCGTGAAGTCGCCCGCGGCCAGGAGATAAGGCGGCGCCGCGTCGGGTACGGGACCGGGGTCGAACGCCGCCACGTCGACCATCGGCGGGATCACCAGCGAGTCCACCCGGTAGTGCTCGAGCACGAGCGAACGCACGAACTCGCTGCACGAGACGAGCGCGTCCGCCGTGCGCAGCACGCGCCTGTACATCGCGGCCTCCGGCGGGAAGCGGCGGCAGGACTGGCCCGGCAGGCCGATCCCGTTCATCTGGAACACCGTGGCGAAGCGACGGCTCCTGGCGAGGGTGGTGGCGGCGAGCGCATCCGGCATCAGCAGGCTGTGCACGACGTCCACGTCCAGCCGCCGCAGCTCGCGCAAGGCCACCAGGAAGAACGTGTGGGCCGTGTCGACGTGCAGCAGGGACATGCCCGGCGCGGCCAGGGGCGGGGCCAGGATGCGGGTGCCCGCCGGGCCCTGCTCGACCGCGCGCGGCCCCTCCCGGGTGGAGACGGTGAAGACCTGGTGGCCCTGCGCGGAGAAGTGGCGCGCCATCACGTCCAGGTTGCGCTCGTTGCCGCGGCGGACGAAGGGCCAGCAGTGCGGATGTGTGAAGGCGATCCTCACATCTCCCCGGTCCTTCCTCCCTGAGAGGCCAAGCCTTCGCTAGAATCCGCCCGGCTACTTGTGCGAATCGCGCTGACGCATCCCACTCCGGTCGCTCGTGTGAGCCGGGGAACCGAGCGACTCATCCACGAGACCGCGACCTACATGGGAGAGCGCGGCCACGAGGTGCACATCATTGCATGCAAGCCAGGCCCGCGGGAGCTGGTCCGCGGCGAGCGCTACACGAGCGACGTGCACCGGCGCCTGTGGCATCCCTGGCTGGGCAAGCTCGGGATTCGCGAGGAGCACGCCTTCGTCCTCACCAGCCTGCGCGAGCTGCTGCGCGGACGCTACGACGTCGTGCACGCCCACTCGATGGGCGACGCCGCCGGCGCGACCCTCGCGCGCTTTCTCACCCGCACGCCGTTCGTCTTCTTCGTGAACGGGCTGCCTCCGGCCGTCCGCTATTACCGCACCGTCTCCACGGGGGGCGCGGTCTTCGGCCGGGCCGTGGCGAGCGCGGACGAGGTCATCTGCGTGAGCGAGTACGTCCGGCGCTACATCCAGGAGCGCTTCGGACGCCAGGGCGTGCTGATCCCGGTGCCGGTGGACGTGGACCGCTTCCCGCTCTGGGAGGGCCCGAAGCACGATCCGCCGATCGTCTTCTGTGCCGCCGCCCTGGACGACCGGCGCAAGGGCGGCCGGGTGCTGATGCGCGCGTTCAACCTCGTGAAGCAGCGCCGGCCGGAGCTCGTTCTGCAGAACGCGAGCGCCCTCTCGCCCGCGGTCCGCGACGAGCTCCTGGCCCTGGTCGACCCCCGCTGGAGGAGCGACGTGCACTTCCTGGGCAGCGTGGCGTGGAGCGAGCTGCCCGCTCTCTATGGCCGCGCCACGGTGTCCGTGCTGCCCTCGCTGTGGGAGGCCTTCGGGCTGGTCACCGTGGAGTCGATGGCGACCGGCACGCCGGTCGTCGGCACCCACGACGGGGCGCTGCCCGAGATCATCGACGACCCTGGAGTGGGCCGGCTGTTCGCCCCGGGGGAGCAGAGCCGCTTCGAGCCGGACAACGCGGAAGGGCTGGCGCAGGCGCTCGTCGAGGCGCTCGACCTGGACGCGGATCCGCAGACCCGCAAGCGCTGCCGGGCGCGGGCGCAAGCCTACGGCTGGGATCGCATCGGCCCGCAGATCGAGAGGCTGTACGAGCGCGTGGTCGCCCGCCGGGCCGGTGCGGCCTAGAGTCGGCTCATCGCGAGCACGCCGTGGTCGCCGAGCGCCGCGAGCTCGTTGTGTGCGGGGCGCATTGGTCCTCGAGCCGGTCCCGCTCGCAGCAGCGTCGGCCCTGCGCATCGAAGTGGCCCAGGCGCGCGCGTCTCGCTGTCGGCCTGGCGTGGTCGATGATCGCGGTCGTCACTGGGGAGCTGGGGCCGATCAGGGCCCGCAGCCGCTCGAGCTTGGCGTGGGGCTCGGCGCTGGCGGTGAACTGCACCTTGTAACGGCCAGGCGACAGGGGCTCCACGACCGTACGTCGATTCGGGCTCGAGACGAGGGCACCGTCCGGACACGCCTCGGCGATCAGCGGCGGCTGGAGGCGAGTCAGGGCCGTAGTCGGAGTCGCAGCGACTGTGTCCGGGCACAGTCGCTCGGCAGCATCGACGGCGACGCGATCCGCCTGCGGATCCGCCTCGCCTCGACCAGCCGGGGCGAACTCTGGGCTTGGGCTGAGGAGCACGCCGGTCGAAGGTGACGGCGGGAGCGAGCCGGCCGAATGGACCAGCGCCGGCGCGGCCGGTGAGGCCGCTGAGGCCGGTGAGGCCGGATGCAGCGTGGCAGGTGGGTTGGTGGCAAGGGGCTGCCGCGGCAGCTTGCGGATGCGGGTCGGCACGTCCGGCCGTGGGCTGAGCGCGGCGACGAGCTCCAGGATCTCGCGCTTCGAGCAGAATGTCGCCCGCGCGAGCAGCGCGTCGCCGTTGTCCGTGGTGAGCACCGGCAGCAGCCTCACGATCCCGCTGAGATGCAGGCGGCCGTCCCGGAGCATGTCGAGCAGCAGCGGATGCCGGCGTGCGGCGCGGGCGACCCGGATGCGCATGTAGGCCTCGGCCTCCGAGAGGTGAAGCCGCTCGCGACAGTAGGCGAACATCGACGGGGAGGCTTCTCGGGCGTAGAGCCTGCGCCGCTCGACCTCGCCGATGTGTGCGACGAGGTCGGCCTCGACGCGGCGCGAGTGGGCGACGAGCTCGTCGAGGCGGCGCAGCAGCTCGTCGTCGGAGAGGCGGTCGAATGTGATCTGGGATTGCATGACTTCAATATAGGCAAGCCCTCGCGCACTTCTCACGATGACGGCGGCGCGCCTGGACGGCGAGGAGTGCCGCGCGCGGAGCCCCGGAGCGACTGCGGGCTCGCCGCGCGATCCACGCGCGCGACGGAGGGATTCACACGAGCGCGTCGCGAGTCGCGGCGAGTCGCTTCTGAATGTTGTCAAGGGCTGCGCGAAATAAAGATCGCATTCGACGGCTGCCGCCTTTCCCCGACAAAGAACCTGAATCTGGAGACCGTCCTGCGCGACTGGCCTTGCCAACGGCTTTCTCACTCCTCGCCAGCATGAGCCGCAGGCCCGCCGCAGGAACAGAGTGGTTGCCGGCAGGGCGCCTCCGACAATCCCGCGAGTCGTCTTGCCAACGGCTCTCGAACTCCTCGCGAGCAAGTGCGCAGCGCCATCGAAGGAACAGAACGACTCCAATCAGATGCAGGCCCGTCTCAGATGGGGTGAAGCTGGCGGTGCGGCCAGGGCACCTCCTGACCAACCCTGGGAGTTGGCGAGTAGATTGTCCACGTCCAAGTCGAGCGATAGCACGGCCGCCTCCGACAATCCTGCGCGAGTGGGCCTTGCCAACGGCTCTCTACTCCTCGCCAGCATCAGCCGCAGCGCATCTCCCCGGGTGCGACCCGTGGAGAACAACCTGTCGGGATGCGACCCTACAGCGCCTCGTGCCCCGCGCGCTTGAGCCGCAGGCGCCTGAGGCTGTCGGCGACGCCGTAGCTGCGCACCAGGGACGCCGTCCGACACAGGTTGTAGACGCCCGCCAGCAGTGGCCGCGCCAGGCCGACCCGCGGCTCGAGCAGCCGCACCGTCCCGCTGCCGGCTGTGGTGGCCACGACCTCTCCGACGAAGCCCATGAACGCCCGGGCCTGCCCGGCCAGCGTCAAGCTCCGACGCGCGTAGTCGAGCGCCGCGACCGACATCGCCTGCACGCGCTCCGGATCACGCGACAGCTCCAGCAGCAGCCCGCGCAACGCCTCCACCGCGCGGTCGTCCGGTGCGATCCGAGGGCAGCAGTCCTCCGGCAGCTCGAGGAAGGTACCGCGGCCCGAGACGACGACGGGCGTCCCCGCCGCCAGACAGCGCAGCGCGCTGTTGGGCGTCTCAGCCGCGGTCGTCTCGCGCAGGTCCACGGCGACGTCCGCCAGCTGCAGCAGGTGCTCGTAGCGCTCGGGCTCCACGAAGCCGGTCTGCTCCACGATCTCGGACAGCCCGAGGTCCTGGATCATGCGGTGGGTGCTCGCCCCGGGCGAGCCGCCGCCGACCACCACGAACCGGAGCCCGGGAATCTGCGCCCGAAGCGCGCCGAGCGCCGCGAGCACGAGGTCCAGGCGCTTCTTGGGCGCCCGCGTGCTGACCGAAGCCACGATGAAGTCGGAGGCGCCATAGCCATACCGCCGTCGCAGCTCCTCCCGCGACTCCCGCAGGACCGGCAGCTTCACACCCATCGGCACGTTTCGCACCGGTTTGCCGGGGACCTCTCGCGTCACCAGCTCGAGTGCGTGCGCGCTGTGCACGATCACGCCCCGGCTCGCGGCGAGAAAC
>CAZMRX010000334.1:4880-6124 GCA_964568755.1 uncultured Acidobacteriota bacterium
GCTGAGCCGGCCCGGATCCTCGAGGCCGAGCAGCAGGCGGCGGCCGAGCCCCGCCGCTCGCTCTCCGTAGACCGGCCGCAGGGCCTCGACCAGCGCGTCGAGCTCGCCCCGGCGCAGCGTGAGTCCCAGCGCCAGGTACTGCAGGCAGTAGTCCTGCAGCACGACGATGCCGGGGGCGGCTCGCAGGCACGGCACCATGTAGGCGTGACAGCGGAGGTTGTTGCCGAGCTGGTAGACGGCCGCCGCGTACGCCGCGGGATCGCGCAGGTACTCGAGGTAGTGCACCACCCGGAAGCCGTCCCGGATCGCGGGATTGGACGGCGTGTAGTCCCCGTCGATCACGACGTCGATGTCGGCGAAGGCCGCGAGCTGCGGCAGCAGCTCTTCGCTGTGGTCCGAGATGCCGCCCGGCTGGGGATGGAGCGGCGTGAAGTACGCGACGCGCATCGGTGCGTCAGCCCCGCTCAAAGCAGCAGCGTCCGGTAACGGATGCTCCCCAGCAGCAGCAGGCCGAAGGAGAGCAGGTCCCGCGGAAGGTAGACGAGCACGCGGGCCACGCGCTTCACGCCGTGCAGCGTGCGCGTCGGCTCGAGCGCCCGCACCAGCACGTACGGGACGGCGCAGCTCAGCCAGAGCGGCGACCAGGCGGAGAGGACCAGGCCGGCGAGCAGCAGCGTCAGGGCGGCCTGCGCAGGGTCGACGAAGTAACGCAGGAAGAACTCGCCCCTCATCTCGGGCACCTCGCGCGCGAGCCAGGGCAGCATGAACATGCGCTTCTCGTAGAGCCAGCGCCAGGCGCTGATCGGAACCACCTCGTGGTAGACGAGCGCGTCCGCGGCGAACGTGCTCGGCCAGCCCTGGCGCTTGACGCGCCAGGCCATGAGGGCGTCCTCGCCCCCGGTCGGGCGCTCGTCGGTGGGGGTCAGGTCCCGGGAGGGCTCCCCGGCCGCCGTGAGGCACTCGCGGCGATAGAACACGTTGGCGGCCTCGTAGCGCGGGTTCTCCGCCTCGATCCGCACGTAGCGCGAGAACACTCCGGGAGTCTGGTCCGGATGCGGCAGCGTTCGGCCCTGGACGATCCCGGCGCCGCCTTCGAACGCGGCGAGCCCGGCCGCCAGCCAGCCGGGCGTCGCCTGGCAGTCGCTGTCGAGGAAGGCGATCACCTTGCCGCGCGCGCGCCGCGCGCCCAGCATCCGGGACGGGCCCGGACCTTCGGCGGCCTTGCGATGCAGCGTCAGCGACAC
>CAZMRX010000335.1:0-6119 GCA_964568755.1 uncultured Acidobacteriota bacterium
GCCCGCCGGCAGCTCCAGCTCGCTAGTAACCAGAGCGCCTTGCGCCGGGTCGATCAAGAGCAGACCCCGAGCGGGTACGTCGGTGCCATTCGACGTACGAGTGAGGGTGGGGCGCTCTACCTCCGAGAACCGGACCTTCTCCACGCGCACGCCGTCGAGGTCGTCCTCGCCGGCAGCCTCGAAACGAAAGCGTGCCTGGTTCCTGGGATGCAGGATTGCCAAGCAGAAGGTCGGTGTATTCACCGTTCGGCGGGTGCCGAGGTTGTACCGCGCCCCCTCGTCCAGGAGGCGAGCCGCGTGCTGCCGCGCATCCAGGGTATTCCCCGCAGAGAAGAGCTGTTGCAGGCGCCCGAGTCGATCGGCTACCGGTGCGCCATCCACGGACACGACGTCCCTGAAAAACGCCCACACCAGGGCGTCGGGTGTCGGCACCCACACGACATCCGAGGCGATCCTGCGTCGAACGCGTGGCGTCCTGTCGAGATTCAGCAGGAGGCCTTGGTGATAGTCCTCTCGCGCGACCGTGACGGCTAGCTGACCCGCAAGCATGACCGTCCGATCTCCAGCCTTGCGCATCAGGTCTGCCAGCGGAGCCCGCTCGGCAACCGCGTCTGGAGGAATCAAGAACAGCAGGCTGACCAGGCTTCTGCCGATGGCTCCGGCGAGGGCGGGCCGATCCTGAAGAGCCTGGATGGCCATGTGGCCTATTTTGGCTTGCGGAAGGCGGCGCGGGCCCGGGCGGCGCTCGTTCGGACGTCGCAGCCTTCGACGTGGTCGTTGACGAGGCCCATGGCCTGCATGAAGGCGTAGGCGGTGGTCGGGCCGACGAAGCTCCAGCCGCGCTGCTTGAGCGCCTTGCTGAAGGCGATCGAGGCGGGGGTCTTGGGCATGGTCATCAGGACCGGCCAGGTCAGGCGCCTCGGGCGTTCCGCGGGGGCGGGCTCGAACGACCAGAAGAAGCGCGCGAGGCTGCCGTGCTCGCGCGCCAGCTCGCGGGCGCGCCGCGCGTTGTTGATCGTGGACTCGATCTTGCCGCGGTGGCGCACGATGCCTGTGTCCTTCAGCAGCCTGGCCACGTCGCGGGCGCCGAAGCGGGCGATCCGCTCGCGGTCGAAGCCGCCGAAGGCTGCGCGAAAGTTCTCGCGCTTGCGGAGGATCGTGAGCCAGCTGAGGCCCGACTGGAAGCCCTCGAGGCAGATCTTCTCGAACAGGCGGGTGTCGTCGGCGACGGGGAAGCCCCACTCCTGGTCGTGGTAGCGGACGTAAAGCGGGTCGCTGCCGGACCAGGCGCAGCGGACGACGCCGTCCTTGCCGCGAGTCAGTCCCTGGGCGAGGCGTGCCATCGTCCGGCTCGCTCTAGCTGAGGCCCAGCTCTTCGAGGACGCCCTTCATCAGCAGCGGCCAGACGGTGGTGGCGTCGGCGTAGACCTCGGCGAAGCGGCCGCCTTCCGCGGGCGGCACGAACTTGCCCCAGGAGACGCCCTCCGAGTAGGTGCAGCCGGAGAGGCCGCCCCAGTGCACGGGCTCGGGGCAGATGCGCACGGCGTAGGTGTAGCGGGGCGCCTTCAGGTCGGTGCCGAGGCGGTGGTTGATGATGTCGACGTAGGGTCCGACCTCCTGCGCCCAGTTGCGCGGGACGCCGCCCCCGATGGTGAAGATGCCGAGCCGCTTGGCGCCGAGCGCGAAGCGGGCGAAGCTGCCGAGATCCAGGAACGGGTTGTAGCGCGGGACCTCCGCCAGGAGCTGGAGCGGGTCGCTGACGCCGCGCGCCTGCGCGCCCTTCATCGCCCAGGTGGAGAGGTCGAGGCCGAGCTCGGAGTCGGTGAACGCCGGAACGTAGACGGGCACCTTCTTCAGGAAGGCGCTCTTCAGCACGCCGGTCGCGTGCGGGTCCTCGGCCAGCACCTCGCCCAGCGTGCGGTTCGCGATCTCGCTCGAGAGCTCGCGCTCCCGGCCGAGGCGATCGAGGGCCTTCGAGGTGAACTCCTCGACGTAGTTGAGGTTCGCCTCCATCTCGAGCGTGTCGTACACGCGGTTGTAGCCCTTGTCGAAGAGCTCCTCGTCTGACATCGAGGGGTCGTGGCGGTAGTGGGTGAGGCCCACGGCCTCGGACATGCCGTGCGCCATCAGCGCGCCGGTCGAGACCACCGCCTGCACCATGCCGGTGTCGATCATCTTGGAGATGACCTTGCCCATCTTGGCGATGGTCATGGCGCCGGACAGCGTCAGGACCACCTTGCAGTCGGGGTCCTTCACCATCGCGACGGTGACGTCGAGCGCCTCGCCCAGCGAGCGGCCGCTGAAGGCCGTGCGCGACATGGCCCGCAGCAGGCCCGAGAAGGACTTCACCTTGTCGAGGTCGAGGCTCTCGAGGGCGACGAGGCCGTCCTTCTGACCGTCGTGAAACTCGCGCGCGTCGCTCATGCACGGAATCGTAGTGTTGGTCAGGAGCTACAGCAAACAGCTGCGGGCGCGGAGCGGAGCCCGATTCACTCGGGCGTAGCGGAGGGGGGGTCTGGGGGGTGCGGCGCAGCACCCGCAGCAGGCAACGGGCTCGGAGCGGAGCCCGATTCACTCGGGCGTAGCGGAGGGGGGGTCTGGGGGGTGCGGCGCAGCACCCCCCAGAAAAGAATCAGCTAGGGCCCCAGCAGCGGATGCGGCCGTCGGCGACGGCCGCCGCGAGGTGGTTCGACTCGCCGAAGAGCGCCAGCGACACGAAGCTCTCGTCGGCCGGGCCCCACAGCGTGGCCGCGAGCGAGCGCGCCTCGAGGTCCCACAGCTGCACCGAGTTGTCCTGGCACACGCTCGCCAGGTAGCCGCCGTCGGCCAGGAAGCACAGCGAAGTGGCCGGGCGCTTGAGCGCGGCGAGCTGGCCGACCTGCTCGCGCGTCGCGAGGTCGTAGAGCCGGATCACCCGGTCGTGGCTCGCGACGGCGACGTGACGTCCGTCGGGCGACGGCACCAGCTGGTTGACGAGCGCCTCGGGCCCGCGCAGCGTCGCGAGCAGCTTGCCGCGATGCGGGTCGGTCAGGCGCAGCACCTTCGAGGAGTGGCCGCTCAGGATCCATTCGCCGCCGCCGGTCCAGGCGAGCGCCGTCACGCCCGTGGGCTGGCGCACCAGCTCGCGGCGCGCCTCGCCCGCGAGCGCCGCCCCCACGTCGAACAGCCGCAGGTTCGCGTCGAGCGAGCCGGTGGCGAGCGTCGAGCCGTCCGGCGAGAAGGCGAGCGCCCCCACCGACTCGTCGTGGCGCAGCTTGACGGGCACCTCGTCGGCCGTCGACATGTCCCACAGGTGCACGACGCCGTCCACGTGGGCGGAAGCGAGCAGCGACCCGTCGGGCGAGAAAGCGAGCGCCAGCGCGGCGGCGTCGTGGCCGGTGCGGCGGTGCAGGTCCGTGCGCAGCAGCGTGACGCGGTTGCGCGAGCGCAGGTCCCACAGGCGGATGGCGCCGTCGGCGCCGGCCACCGCGAAGATGTCGGAGACGGGCGAGAGCGCCGCCTCCTTGGTGGCGGGCGGCTCGCCGAAGGTGCCGAGCTCGCGGAACGCCCCCGCTCCGCGCGCGCGCAGGGTCGCGGTGTCGAGCGGGCCGGGCGGGACGGGGAGGCCGGGGACGGTGGAGGTCGAGGGCGGCGCCTGCGCGGGCGCTGGCATGGGGGGCGGGGTGGCGATCGCCGTGCGGGTCGCGCCCGACGCCGACGCCGTCTCGTTCGGCAGGCGCCGCAGCGTCGTGGCGGATCGCAGCCGCTGCTCGATCACCTTGATCAGCGAGACGATGCCGGTGCGCGAGGGGTCGAGCGACTGGGCACGCCGCGCCGCCTCGAGCGCGCCCGACAGGTCGTCCTCGGCGAGCATCCGGCGAGCCTCGGCGAAGTTCGCCTCGTAGGCGCGCTTCTTGACCAGCGGGTCGAGCGGCAGCTCGGGGGGCGGCGTCGCGCCGATCGCGCCCAGCAGCGCCCGCGCCATCTCGTCGAGGTCCGCGAAGCGGCGCTCCGGGTCCTTGTCGAGCGCCCGCAGCGTGGCCGCGGCGAGACCATCGGGCAGGCGCAGCGACGCCTCGAGCGGCGGCGGGGGCTCGCCGACGATGCGCGTGATCAGGCTCGTGATCGTGGGCGCCTCGAACGGCCGCCGGCCGGCCACGATCTCGTACAGGATCACGCCCACCGCCCACATGTCGGCGCGGTGGTCGACCTTCGCGCCCTGCAGCAGCTCCGGCGAAAGATAGCTCGGGGTGCCGAGCACCATGCCGGCCTGGGTGAGGTTCGGGTCCGTCGAGTCGGTCCCGCGCAGGCGCGCGATGCCGAAGTCGAGGATCTTCACCGTGCCGTCGTGCGTCAGCCGGATGTTGGCGGGTTTGACGTCGCGGTGGACGACGCCCATGCGGTGGGCGAAGTGCAGCCCGCGGCACACGTCCACCACCATCCGGATCTTCTGCTCGAGCGTGAAGCGATCGGCCGGGCTCATGGCCTCGCCGAGGTCGATGCCCTCGACGAGCTCCATCGCGATGTAGTGGGTGCCCTCGACCTCGCCGACCTCGAAGATGGTGACGATGTTCGGGTGCTGCAGGCGGGCCGCCGCGCGAGCCTCGCGCCGGAAGCGGGCGAGCGTGTCCTTGCTGGACACGAGCGCGGGCGTCACCGTCTTGAGCGCGACGGGCCGGTCCAGGATCGGGTCGTGGGCCCGATAGACCTTGCCCATCGCGCCCTGGCCGAGGTCGGCCAGTATCTCGAATTTGCCGAAGTTCAAGGAGTTCCTATGATACGGCCGCGAGCAGCTCCGTGCCGAAGGTCGCGAGGCGCCAGCGGCGCAGGCCGTCCACGCGGCCCAGGCCCTGCGGATCGGAGGGTGCGGCCTCGGCCAGGCGGTCGATCAGGCGCTGCGGCAGCACCACCGAGGCGTCGAGCCCCAGCTCCTGGCCCTTGCGGGTCCGCCAGGCCCTGAGCCGCTCGATCCGCCGCTGCGTGGCGTCGCTCACCACAGGCCGCGGCACGCGCGGCACGCTCGGCAGCTCGGCCTCGGGCAGCTCGCGCGCGCGGCGGATCGCGCCCAGGATCGCGTCGGCCTGCCGCTGCAGCCGGGGCAGGATGCCGGGGACGGCGCGGAGCTCGGCCTCGGTCGTCGGGAGCAGCTCGGCGAGCTTCAGCAGTCCCTCGTTGCCGAGGATGCGGAAGGGCGGCGTGTCGGTCTCGTCCGCGCGGCCCTCGCGCCAGGCGTGCAGCTCGCGCAGCGCGGCGAGCGAGCGCGGCGCCAGCCGCCGGGCGCCCTTGATCGAGAGGTAGACGTCGGGGTCGCGCCGGCGCGTGAGCGGCTCGAGCGCGGCGACCGCGTCGCACTCCTCGCGCAGCCACTCGAGCCGCCCGACCGCCTCGAGCCGCGCCTCGAGCCGCGCGCGCAGCTCCACCAGGTGGATCACGTCCGCGAGCGCGTAGCTCTCCTGCTGCGGGGTGAGCGGCCGGCGCGACCAGTCGTCCTTCTGGTTGGTCTTGCTGAGCGTGACGCCGAGCTCGTCGCGCGCGACCGCGACCAGGCCCAGCTCGCTCCGCCCGAGCAGGCGCGCGGCGATCATGGTGTCGAACAGCGACGCGAAGCTGAAGCCGCAGTCGCGCTTCAGCGTGGTGACGTCGTAGTCGGCGCCGTGCAGCACCTTGACGAGGCCCGGCTCGGCCATCGCGGCCCCGAGCGGCGAAAGGTCCACCGCCAGGCTGTCGACGAGGAACGCCTCGCCCTTGTCGGTTGCGATCTGGACCAGGCAAACCTTGTCCCTGTGGTGGTAGAGGCTGTCGGACTCGGTGTCGATGCCGATCATGCGGCAGCTCTCGAGCGAGCGCGCCAGCTCCTCGAGGGCCGGCTTCGTGCGGATCCAGGTCACGGCACCGGAGTATACGCTCGTGGGTGGTTCCGGGGAAATCACTGCTGCGGAGAGACTTAGGGCTCACTCCGGGGCGTTTTCAGTCTTTTACCTCGAGCCCGTCTAGACTAGGAGCGTCACCCAAGGAGGCAGAAGCCGTGAACAAGGACGTGGTGGTTCTCTCGAACGACAACTGGAAGCGGGAAGTGACCGAGGCCGACGTGCCGGTGCTCGTGGACTTCTGGGCGGAGTGGTGCGCGCCGTGCCGCATGA
>CAZMRX010000336.1:0-6114 GCA_964568755.1 uncultured Acidobacteriota bacterium
CCAGGGCTCCAGGGCTCCAGGGCTCCAGGGCTCCAGGGCTCCAGGGCTCCAGGGCTCCAGGGCGACAGAGCGCCCGAGCGGCGAGGACGACGCCTGCCCGGCGCCAACCACGGAAGGGGCCGTTCTTGAAAGAGAAAGAGAGGTCAGGAGCATGAGCCGGACAGTCGACCGGGTGATCACCGCGCACAGGCAGCTCGAGGGGGGAGGCTTCGTCGTCCGGCGTCCGTTTCCGACGCGGGCGCTCGAGCTCGTCGACCCCTTCCTGCTGCTCGACGAGATGGGTCCCGCCGACTACGCGCCGGGGGAGGCCAAGGGCGCTCCCGATCATCCCCACCGGGGATTCGAGACGGTGACCTACATGCTGCAGGGGGAGTTCGAGCACGAGGACTCCGCCGGAAACCGCGGGACGATCGCGAGCGGCGACGTCCAGTGGATGACCGCGGGGCGCGGCGTCGTGCACTCGGAGATGCCCTCGCGGCCCATCCGCGAGCGCGGCGGCCGCGTACACGGCTTCCAGCTGTGGGTGAACCTGCCGAAGCGCGACAAGATGATGGCGCCGCGCTACCAGGAGGTGCCGGCAGCGCGGATCCCGGAGGGCGAGAGCGCGGACGGGCTCGCCCGCGTGCGCGTCATCGCCGGGGAGGCGCTCGGCGTCCGCGCC
This sequence comes from uncultured Acidobacteriota bacterium, assembly GCA_964568755.1. Classification (GTDB taxonomy): domain Bacteria; phylum Acidobacteriota; class Vicinamibacteria; order Fen-336; family Fen-336; genus DATBSL01. Next base: position 662 of record CAZMRX010000336.1, read on the forward strand.
GTGATCGACACCCGCATCCCGATCGTCTACCAGGACTGGAGCCTGCGGCCCGGAGCCGTCGCCCTGCAGCCGCTCGACGCCTCGCTCCAGGCCTTCGTCTACGTGTTCGAGGGCCGGGCGGAGGTGGGCGCTCCTGGCCGAGTCCTGAGCGACGGCCAGCTCGGACTGCTGGGGCCGGGCGAGGCCGTCCGCCTGGCGCTCCCCGGCACCGAGGCCGCGGGCGCCAGGCTGCTGCTGCTGGCCGGGCAGCGCCTGCGCGAGCCCGTGGCGCGCTACGGGCCCTTCGTCATGAACACCGAGGCCGAGATCGCTCAGGCGATCGACGACTACCGCGCCGGCCGCCTGGGAGAGATCGTGCGGGTCTGATCCCCCGGGGGGCAAGGGGGGGCGGGATGCCCCCCCTCTAGCCCATCCAGCCCGTCCCCGCTGTTCGTGGTCTGTTCCTCGTTGTTCGTTCTTCGTTGTTCGTCTTTGTTGTCCGTCCTTCGTCGTCCGCCCTCGCTGTCCGTCTTTCGTCGCCCGTCTTCGTCGTCCGTCCTCGCCGTCCGCCCTTCGTCGCCCGCCTTCGTTCTTCCCGTCGTTCCGCGAGGTCCGCCGTTCAGCCTTCCTTGCTGCGGTCCTTGCCGAAGACCCAGGCCACCAGCACGCCGAGCAGGTAGAGCCCAACCATCGGTCCGGCGAGAGCCGTCTGGGTGACGATGTCCGGGGTGGGCGTGATCACGGCCGACAGCACGAAGGAGCCGAGCACCGCCCACTTCCACATCCGCAGCAGGAACGGTGCGCTCACGAGGCCGAGCCGGGCGAGCACGAAGATCACGACCGGGATCTGGAACACGAGCCCGAGCCCGAGCAGGAACCAGGAGTAGAACGACCAGTACTCGCCGATGCGCGGCATGAACTGCATGTCCGCGCCGCCGAAGGTGTAGAGGAACTGGAACGTCAGCGGGAACAGGAAGTAGTGGCCGAAGAGCGCCCCGCCCGTGAAGAAGAACGTGCCCATGCCGATGAAGGGCACCGCCCACCGCTTCTCGTTCTTGTACAGGCCGGGCGCGATGAAGCCCCAGACCTCCCACAGGATCGCGGGCGCGGCCAGGAAGATGCCGACGAAGAAGGCCATCTTCATGTAAAGCATCAGCGCCTCGGCCGGCCCGGTGAAGATGAACTTGTCCTTGAACCCCGCCGCGCGCATCGGCTGGACCATGAAGTGGAAGATCTGCTCGCGGAAGCCCCAGCAGGCGCCGAAGCCCAGCGCCAGGTAGACGCACGCCCGCACCAGGCGCTGGCGCAGCTCCTCGAGGTGCTCGAGGAACGTCATCTTGTCGGGATGAGGCCGGGCCATGGAGCGGCGGCGTTTCGGCTACTGGCGTTCCGGAGAGGACGGTGTCGTGTCCCGGCTGACGGCCTCGGCGACGGGCTCGATGACCGGCGCGGGCTCCGCGGGGGCGCCCTCCGGCGCCGCCGGTGAGCCCGCTTCGGGCGCTGTCTCGGGCGAGCTCGCGCCGGAGTCGGCGGCAAGCGCTCGCGAGGGCGAGACCGGCTCGACCGAGGGCGGCTCGATGCGCAGCGAGTCGCGGATCTTCTCCGCCTCCACCTCGCTCTCGATCGTGCTGCGGAAGTCGTTCGAGGCGCGCCGGAACTCGCCCATCATCTTGCCGAGGCTCTTGCCGATCTCGGGGAGCTTGCGCGGCCCGAAGACGATCAAGGCCACCACGAAGATCAGGAACAGCTCCGGTCCGCCCAGTGTTCCGAACATGACTTCTGTCCGGATCTTACCACCGCGCGTGCTACAGTTGCTCCATGCCCGAGAGGTGGCTCGGCAGCACGGCCGCCGCCCTCGCGTTGCTTCTCGTTCCCGCGGCAGGCGCGCGCGCCGAGATCCCGATCGTCGAGCTCGACGGCGTCGTCCACGCGGTGAGCGCGGCCCACGTGGTCCAGGCGATCGAGCGCGCCGACGCGCAGCAGGCGCCGCTGCTGGTGATCCGGATCGACACGCCCGGCGGGCTCGACAGCTCGATGCGGCAGATCGTCGACAAGATGCTCAACTGCCGCACGCCGGTGGCGGTGTTCGTGGGCCCCTCCGGCGCGCGCGCGGCCTCGGCCGGGTTCGTCATCACCGTCGCGGCCGACATTGCCGCGATGGCCCCCGGCACCAACATCGGCGCCGCCCACCCGGTCGCCGGCATCGGCCAGATGGACGAGGTGATGTCGAAGAAGGTCACCTCCGACGCGGCCGCCTACATCCGCGGCAAGGCCGAGCGGCGCGGCCGCAACGTGGAGATGGCCGAGAAGGCCGTGGTCGAGAGCAAGTCCTTCACCGAGAAGGAGGCGCTCGAGCTGAAGCTGATCGACCTCGTGGCGAAGGACGTGGACGACCTGCTGCTCCAGCTCGAGGGGCGTGAGGTGCGCCGCTTCGACGGCACGAGCGTGACGCTGCGGCTCGCCGGCCAGCGCACCGCCGAGCTGCGCATGGACTGGCGCCAGGCGATCCTGTCCGCGATCGCGCGGCCGGAGGTGCTGTTCCTTCTGCTGCTCGGCGCGCTCGCGGGGCTCGGGGCCGAGATCAGCCATCCCGGGCTGATCTTCCCCGGCGTCCTCGGCACGCTGTGCCTGATCCTGTTCCTGTTCGCGAGCCAGATCATCCCCGTGAGCGGGGCGGGCGTGCTGCTGATCGTGCTCGCGGTCGGCCTGTTCGTGGCCGAGGTGAAGGTCGCCTCGTACGGGCTGTTGACGGTGGCCGGGCTGGTGGCGATGATCCTGGGCGCGATGATGCTCGTGGACTCGGATCTGCCGGAGCTGCGGGTCGATCCGTGGACGCTGCTGCCGGTGATCCTGGTGTTCACGGCGTTCACGATCGCGCTCGTGAGGCTCGTGCTCCAGTCGCAGCATCGCAAGGCCCAGACGGGTCGCGAAGGCCTCGTCGCCCAGCGCGGCCGGGCCGAGAGCGCCATCGCACCCGAGGGCTGGGTGTTGGTGCAGGGGGAGCGTTGGCGGGCCCGCGCGACGGAGCCGGTGGCGGCGGGCGAGCCGGTCGTGGTCGAGGCTGTCGAGGGACTGCTGCTCAGGGTCCGAAAGGGGGCGTGATGTCACCCGTGGTGTTTGTCCTCGGCATGGTCGTGTTCTGGGTGCTGCTGTCGGTCAAGGTCCTGAACGAGTACGAGCGCGGTGTCATCTTCCGGCTCGGCAAGGTGCTGCCCCAGCCCAAGGGGCCAGGGCTGACGATCGTGGCCTGGCCGATCGACCGCATGGTGCGGGTGAGCCTGCGGACGGTCGTGCTCGACGTGCCGCCGCAGGACGTGATCACCCGCGACAACGTCACCGTCAAGGTGAACGCGGTCGTCTACTTCCGGGTCATGGACCCGCTGAAGGCGATCGTCTCCGTCGAGAACTACCTGTACGCGACGAGCCAGGAGGCGCAGACGACCTTGCGCAGCATCCTCGGCCAGGCCCACCTGGACGAGCTGCTCTCCGAGCGCGAGCGGCTGGCGCTGCGCCTGCAGGAGGTCATCGACGAGCACACCGACCCCTGGGGCGTGAAGGTGACCCAGGTGGCGGTCAAGGGCGTGGACCTGCCGGTGGAGATGCAGCGGGCGATGGCCAAGCAGGCCGAGTCGGAGCGCGAGAAGCGGGCCAAGATCATCCACGCCTCGGGCGAGTTCGAGGCGAGCCAGCAGCTCGCCGAGGCGGCGGCCGCGCTCAACAGGGAGCCGGTGTCGCTGCACCTGCGCTACCTGCAGACGCTCGTCGAGATCGCGGCGGAGAAGAACTCGACCATCATCTTCCCGGTGCCGATCGACTGGCTGAAGGCGCTGATGGGCGGAGAGGGGAGGAAGGCGTAGATGGCGGAGGCCGGCCGCGACCCGATGGACAACGAAGGTCTCACGCTGCACGGCAGCATCGAGGACACCTCCGTCCCCGACCTGCTGAAGTCGGTGCTGGGCAGCGGCGAGACCGGCGTGCTCACCTTCCGCAAGGGCGACGTGACCAAGTACGTCCACCTGCACATGGGCCGCGTCGTGTACGCGCGCAGCTCCAACCCCGACGAGCGCATGGGCGAGGACCTGCTGCTGCGCGGCAAGATCACGTTGCGCCAGTACCTCGAGGCCAGCCGGCTGATCGCGCCGGGGCGGCGTCTCGGCACGATCCTGGTCGAGCTCGGGGCGCTCGAGCCCGAGGACCTGATCGGCGCGATCGAGCACCACGTGAAGGAGATCCTGCTCGACGTGTTCACCTGGTCGCGCGGCGAGTACGAGCTCACCATGACCGAGCCCGGCAAGGACGACGTGATCGCGCTCAACCTGCCCACCGAGGCGCTGATCCTGGAGGGGATGCGGCGCTCGCGCTCCTGGACCGCGGTCTTCCGCGGCATCGGCTCCGACATCGACGCGATCCCGATGCCCACCGGCAACCAGGAAGCGCTGATGAAGCTGGAGCTGAGCGAGGACGAGCAAGAGCTCGTCGCCCACGCCAACGGCCGCGCCTCGATCGAGCAGATCTGCCAGGTGTCCTACCTGTCGCAGTTCGAGACCTGCCGGCTGCTGTGGGCGATGATGGTGCTCGGCGTGCTGCGGCGCGGCCAGCCGGGCGAGGACGCGGCGCGCGAGGAGCACGTCGCCCAGCGCGAGCAGGAGCTCGACCTCGAGAGCATCGTCGAGCGCTTCAACCAGATGATGAACCGGATCCACTCGTTCCTGCACGGGCGCGTGGGCCACGACGTGGACGCCTTCATGGACGAGGCGCTCGCGCGCATCGCGGGACAGTACGAGGCGCTCTTCTACGGCATCGACCTGAAGCAGTACGGGCGCGCCGACTACGACCAGCTGCTCGCGAACGTGGCCGACCTGCCGCCGGACGAAAGGCGGCGGCTGATGCTGGCGGGGCTCAACGAGCTCGTGACGTCGATCCAGCTCGGGGTGCGCGAGCGGCTCGGCACGCAGGAGATCGCGGTCGTCTCGGGCATAATCAAGGAGGCCTACCGCCGGCTGGGGGTGGGCTAGAGCGCCCGTCCGAGGAGCGCTCGAGGGAGAGGGGCCTACGTGGCGCAGGACGACTACTACTACGAGATCCAGCTCACCAACAAGCAGCTCGTCTTCTACTTCATGGCGGGAGCCTCGGGCCTGGTGCTGAGCTTCCTGGCGGGCGTCATGGTCGGTCGCGGCGTCGAGGGCTCGGCCATGGGCGCCGTGGACGCGCGGGGCGTCGCCGAGGAGCGAGTGGTGGCCGAGCAGGCGCCCGCACCCGCCCAGGCGGCGCCCTCGCCCGGCGACTTCAGCTACCCGCAGCGGCTCGAGTCCGACAAGCCGGAGGAGGGCCTCGACCGCTCGCGCGCCGCGAGCCCGGCGCCGACGCCCGCGGCGCGCGCCGCGAGCCCTGCCGCGCTGCCGCCGGTGCCGACGCCTCGGCCGACCGTGAGCCCGACGCCGGCCGTGACACAGGCCCAGCCGCCGCCGCCCGCC
>CAZMRX010000337.1:0-6093 GCA_964568755.1 uncultured Acidobacteriota bacterium
CCATGGTGGGCGGCTACGACTTCGAGCGCAGCAAGTTCAACCGCGCCACCCAGGCGATGCGGCAGGTGGGCTCGGCGTTCAAGCCGATCGTCTACGCGGCCGCGCTCGAGACGCTCGGCTACACGCCCGCCACGATCCTGGTGGACTCCCCGCTCAGCTTCCCGAATCCCTGGGACGGCTCGGTCTGGTCGCCGCAGAACTACGACGGGGCCTTCATGGGCCCGATCCCGCTGCGGCGCGCCGTCGAGCAGAGCCGCAACATCCCCGCCGTGCGCACGCTGCAGGCGGTGGGCCTCGAGAAGGGCATCGAGTACGCGCGGCGGCTCGGGCTCGCGGGCGAGCTGCCGCCCTACCTGCCGATCGCGCTGGGCGCTGGCGAGGCGACGCTCGTCGAGATGACGGCGGCCTTCGCCACCTTCGCGAACCAGGGGCTGCGCATGAAGCCGTTCCTGATCGAGCGCATCACCGATCGCGAGGGCAACGTGATCGAGCAGACGCTGCCGCGCGCCACCGACGCGTTGCGCGCCGACACGGCGTTCATCCTGACCTCGCTGCTGCGCGGCGTGGCCGAGCGCGGCACCGCGGCGCGGGCCCGCCGCCTGGGCCGCCCGATCGCAGGCAAGACCGGCACCACCAACGACTACACCGACGCCTGGTTCATCGGCTACGAGCCGTCGCTCGCCGCCGGGGTCTGGGTGGGCTTCGACGAGAAGAAGGACTCGCTCGGTCCCCGCGCCGACGGCGGGGCGATCGCGCTGCCGATCTGGATGGACTTCTGGGCGTCGGTGGTGGCCGAGCGCGAGGTCGAAGACTTCCCGATCCCTGGCAACGTCGTGTTCGTCCCGATCGACGAGATGGGCCATCCCGGGCTCCCCGGCGCCCCCGGCGTGCACATGGAGGCGTTCGTGGCCGGCACCGAGCCGCGCGTGCAGGAGCTCGCCGAGGCTCCCGCCCCCGCTCCTGCTCCCCCTCCCGCGAGCGCTCCCGAGGCGAAGCTCAGCGCACCGGGCGATAGTCGGGATAGCGAGCCAGGCCGGGACCGAAGCTGACGCGCCAGGCGCGGCCGTCCGCCAGCCGCTGCCGGTAGACCTGGTACTCGCCGGTGATGTTCGAGGCGAAGGCGAGCTCGCTGCCGTCGGGCGAGTAGACGGGGTCGTAGTTGAGCGCCGGCCACGACACGAGCGCTTTCTCCTCCCCGCTCGCGAGGTCGTGCTCGACGAGGCGCGAGACGCCCCCGAGGTGGCGGCGGCTGACGTAGACGACCTTGCTCCCGTCGCGGCTGAAGCGCGGCTCGCAGCCGCCGCCCGTCACGGGCGAGATGCGCCGCTCCTGGCCGGTGGCCACCTCGACCACGTAGATCTGGTGGCCGATCCTGTGGTTCGACGAGAAGGTGATGAAGCGCCCGTCGGGGCTCCAGTGCGGGTTGCCGAAGATGGTGTCCGTGCCGTGGCGCACCAGCTCGCGCACGGCCCCGCCCGCGAGGTCCTGCAGCAGCAGGCGCTCCGGCCCGTCGAGGTCCGAGAGGAAGGCGAGCGTCCGGCCGTCGGGCGAGACGTCCGCCTGGTACTCGGTCGCCTCGTTGGTGCGGAGCCGCCGCGCCGGGCCGCCGCCCGTCGGCACCTCGTACAGCTGGTACTTGCCCGTGCGCAGCGACGTGAAGATGATCCTCTCGCCGTCCGGGGTGAAGCGCGCGAGGCCGTCCTCGGCGGGGTGGTCGGTGAGCCGCCGCTCCTTCCCTCCTCCGGCGGGGATCAGGTAGAGGTCGAGGTTGCCCGCGAGCTCGCGCTCGAAGACCAGCTCCCCGCCGGGCGGCGCTTCCCCGCTCGCAACGGGCGCGGCCCGCGCCCCGGGCTTGCGGTCCCGGCAGCCCCAGGCCGCGGCGCCCGCGGCGAGCAGCAGGCGGCGGGCGAAGTCGCGCCTGCGCATGACGCGCGCCGCTAGTCCTCGACCGCCGCGGGTTGCCCGAGCGTGCCCCGCGCCTTGGCCGCGAGCGTCGCCTTGACGAAGTCGTCGATGTCGCCGTCGAGCACGCGGTCGGGGTTGCCGGTCTCGTGCTTGGTACGGTGGTCCTTGACCATCCGGTAGGGATGCAGCACGTACGAGCGGATCTGGCTGCCGAAGGCGATCTGCATCTTGGCCGCCTCGACCGCGTCGAGCTTCTCGCGCCGCTTCTGAAGCTCGAGCTCGTAGAGCCGCGCCTTGAGGATCTTCATCCCCACCTCGCGGTTGCGGATCTGGCTGCGCTCGTTCTGGCACGCCACCACGATCCCCGACGGCAGGTGCGTGATGCGGACGGCGGAGTCGGTCACGTTGACGTGCTGGCCGCCCGCCCCGCTCGAGCGGTAGGTGTCGATGCGCAGGTCCTTGTCCAGCACCTCGATCTCGATCGACTCGTCGATCTCGGGCCAGGCGAACACGGAGGCGAAGGAGGTCTGACGCCGCGCGTTGCCGTCGAACGGGCTGATCCGCACCAGGCGGTGGACGCCGGCCTCGGCGGACAGGTAGCCGAACGCGTACTCTCCCGCGATCAGGACGGTGGCGCTCTTGATGCCCGCCTCCTCGCCCGCCTGGATGTCGGTGATGTCGCGCTTGAAGCCGCGCCTGTCGCACCAGCGCAGGTACATGCGCAGCAGCATCTCGGCCCAGTCCTGGCTGTCGGTGCCGCCGGCGCCGGCGTTGATGGTCAGGATCGCGTTGGCGCGGTCGTGCTCGCCGCCCAGCATCTTCTGGAACTCGCAGGTCTCGACCGTGGCCTCGAGCGCGTCGAGCGCCGCCTGGAAGTCCTTGGCGACGTCCTCGCCCCCCGCGAGCCAGTCCGCGAGCACCTGGGCGTCGTCCTCCTGGCCCTGGAGCCGCTTCAGCAGCTCCAGGTCGCCGTCCAGGCGCTTCCTGCGCTGCAGCAGCTTCTGGGCGGCCTTCTGGTCGTTCCAGAAGCCGGGGTCGGATAGCTTCGGCTCGAGCGCCTCGAGCTCCTGGCGGAGCTTGGCTTCCTCAAAGATAGCCGCGGATGTCCGCGGCCCTCGCTCGCAGCGATTCGAGCCGCTGCCTCAGGTCTGCGCTCACGTTGTCTTCCTCGTTCTCGTTGATTCTAGTCTGTGGGCTGATGCGCCGCACCTTCGAGCATCGGCCATCGTTCCCGTGGCCTTCGGTTGTGGCTCAGCTGTGGGCTATCGGCTCCGCGGCGGACCGGGATCCCGTGACGGGTCCACCTGCCTGACCGGGGACCCATCCCGGGAGCCCTCCGGTTCCGCCGCTACCCGTGGCCTTCGGCTGTGGCTTGGCTGTGGGCCATCCGTCCATAGCCGTGACCGACCGATCAAGGCTGGGACGCGGAGCCGCGGTTCCAGCCGAAGGTGGCGGCCACGAGGGCCAGCGCCAAGGCGCTGCAGGCGCGGGCGAAGACGTCGCCGTGACGGGCGTAGAAGCTGGTCTCGGCCACGAAGGGCACCTCGCGCACGAGCACCGCCTGCTCGAAGAGCGGGGTCGGCTCGAGCACGCGGCCCCAGGGGTCCACGACGGCCGTGATGCCGGTGTTGGCCGCGCGCACCAGGTAGCGGCGGTTCTCGACCGCCCGGAGGGCGGCCATCGCCAGGTGCTGATACGGCGCCGAGGTGGTGCCGTACCAGGCGTCGTTCGTGACGTTCACGAGCAGCTCGGCTCCCTGCGCGCTGAAGCGGCGCACCAGGCCCGGGAAGATCGCCTCGTAGCAGATGTAGCCGCCGATGCGGTGGCCGAGAACGTCGCCGGTGACCGCCTCGCTGCCAGGGCTGAAGTCGGCGACCTCCTGCACCAGCTTCGCCGCGACGCGCCCGCCGAGCGTGAAGACCGCCTTCAGGGGCACGTACTCGCCGAAGGGCACCAGCTGGATCTTGCGGTAGCGTGCGGTCACCTCGCCCTGCGGGTCGAGCAGCTTGGCCCCGACGAAGACCCGCTCCTCGCCATCCGGCCCGAGCTCGCGGTCGTCGTTTCCGAAGTAGAGGTGGATCCCGTGCTGGCGAACCGTCGCCTGCAGCAGCGAGGCGAGGCGGGGATTGGCGTCGTAGAGGAACGGCACGGCCGACTCGGGCCAGATCACGAGCCGCGCACCGCGGGCGGCGGCCTGCGCCGTCAGCTCGAGGTGGCGCCCGACGTTGCTCCAGGCATTCTCCGGGAGCCACTTGTCCTCCTGGCGGATGCCGCCCTGCACCAGGCCGACCGTGATCCGCCCGCTCTCCGCCACGGGCTGCCAGAGCGCCCAGCTGCCGAGCGCCCAGGTCGAGCCGACGAGCGCGAGCGCCCCGAGCCCGGCCACGCGACGCAGTCGGGCCTCGACGAGGGCGATCGCGAGGAGCGCGGAGCAGGCCACGAGCAGGAACGACACGCCGTAGACGGCCGTCACCGACGCGATCTGGATCACGGGCAGGAACGGGTGCTGGCTGTACCCGAGCAGGCACCAGGGGAACTCGAAGAAGGTGTGCACCCGCAGCAGCTCCGTCGCGACCCACAGGAACGGCGCGCCGAGCAGCCCGAGCGTCCCGAAGCGCGCCACGAGCCGCCCGGTCGCCCAGCCGAAGAGCAGCGGGAAGAGCGCGAACGCCAGGCACAGCGCGAGCATGATCAGCGCGCCGGCCACGAGCGGCAGGCCGCCGTACTGGACCACCACGAGCGAGGTCCAGTAGAGCAGGCCCAGGGCGGAGACGGCGCCGGTCACGTAGCCGAGGCGCGCCGCCCGCAGGCCCACGGCGCCGTGCAGGGCGACGAGCAGGGGGACGAGCGCGACCCAGGCGACGGCCGGGTGCCCGAACTTCGGGAACGACAGCGCCAGCAGGACCCCCGAGAGGGCCGCGAGGCCCTCGCGCCGCAGGCCGTCCCTCAGCGCGCGCTCCCCGAGTGGAAGACCTCGAAGGCATTGTACGACGAGCGCACGAACACACCCGCGTAGACGGTCCCGAAGCCGAGCGCCCGCGCCTGCTGCGCGAGCCTCTCGAACGCCTCCGGCGGGACGTAGCGGTGGACCGGCTCGTGCTCCAGCGTCGGGCGCAGGTACTGGCCCAGGGTCACGATCGAGACCCCGGTCGCGCGCAGGTCCTGGAGCACCGCCAGCACCTCGGCGTCGGTCTCGCCCAGCCCGAGCATGAGCCCGCTCTTCGTGGGCACGCGCGGGCGGATCGCGCGCGCGCCCGCGAGCACCTCGAGGCTCAGCTCGTAGCGTCCCTGAGGCCGCAGCTGCCTGAACAGCCGCGGCACCGTCTCGATGTTGTGGTTGAAGACCGAGGGCTCGGCCGCGAGGACGCTCGCGAGCGCGCCGCGGTCGCCCTTGAAGTCGGGGGTCAGCACCTCGACCCCGGCCCGCGGCAAGGCGCCTCGCACCGCGGCGATGGTCGCCGCGAAGTGGGCGGCCCCGCCGTCCGGAAGGTCGTCGCGGTTCACCGACGTGAGCACCACGTAGCGCAGGCCCAGCCGCTGCGCGGCGCGCGCGACGCGCTCGGGCTCGCCGGCGTCGGGCGGGAGCGGCTTCGCGGTCCCGACCGAGCAGTAGCCGCAGCGGCGGGTGCAGCGGTCGCCGAGCAGCATGAACGTGGCGGTGCCTCGGCTGAAGCACTCGCCGAGGTTCGGGCAGCGGGCCTCCTCGCACACGGTGTGGAGCGAGCCCTCGCGCAGCAGCACGCGCACGTCCCGCGCGCCCGGCGCGAGCGGCGAGCCCTTGCGGGCCCACGGCGGCAGGCGCAGCGGGGTAGCCGCGGCCGAAGCATCCGCGCGTGGCGCGCGGGGAGGGGCTGCGGCGGTCACGCTACTGCTTGATGATGTACGGCTTGAACTTGTCGTCGTTGAGGCGGGACTGGACCGTCTCGGCATCGGCACGGTCCCGGTAGATGCCGACGCGCACCGTGTAAAGCCCGCCCCCGCGCGCGGCAGGCGCCACGGTGTACGCGGGGAAGCCGCGCGTCTTGAGGCTCTTCACCACGGTGTCGGCGCTCGCCCGGTCCTTGAAGGCGCCCACCTGGATCGCGAAGCCGGCCGCGGTCTGCGCCTGCGCCTTCGGCAAGGCGCCCGCGGGGCCGGCCGGGCGCGCCGGGGACGTGGCGGGCGGCGGCGGCTGGGCCTGTGTCACGG
>CAZMRX010000338.1:0-3726 GCA_964568755.1 uncultured Acidobacteriota bacterium
GATCGACTGGAACGTCACGGCGCGCATGGGCGCGCCCTACGTCAAGAAGTTCGTCGAGGAGCGCGACCTCACGCTGCTGCTGGTGGTGGACGTCTCGGGCTCGCAGCAGTTCGGCTCGCAGTACCTGCTGAAGCGCGACTACGCGGCCGAGCTCGCAGCCGTGCTCGCGTTCTCGGCCGTGGCGAACCACGACCGCGTCGGGGCGGTGCTGTTCTCGGACCGGATCGAGGGCTACGTGCCGCCGGCGCGCGGCCGCGACCACGCGCAGCGCATCGTGCGCGACCTGCTGGCCCGCGAGCCTGTCGGGCGCGGCACGGATCTCACCGCGGCGCTGCGCTTCGCCCAGCGCGTGCTGCGCCGGCGCGGGATCGTGGCCGTGATCTCGGATTTCCAGGCCGAGGGCTGGGAGAAGGCGATCGGCGCGCTGCGCCGCCGTCACGACGTCGTCGCGCTCCACCTCGCCGACCCGCGCGAGGGCGACGTGCCCGCCGCCGGGCTGGTCGCATTCACCGACCCCGAGACCGGCGCCCGGGTGGTCGCCGACACGGCCCGGCCCGAGGTGCGCCGGGCGCTGCGCGCGCCCGGGTTCGGCGCGGCGCAAGCCGTGTTCAAGAAGACGCGCGTCGATGCGCTCGCACTCTCGACCGGGGAGTCGTACGACCGGCCGCTCCAGGGGTTCTTCAAGGCTCGGGAGCGGAGGCGCTGATGCTCGCCCCTGCTCTCCTGCTCCTCGCGTTGGCCGCGCCCCAGGGTGCCACGGTCACGCATGCTGGCCCGATCGCACAGCCCGGAACAGGCGCGAGTGCTGCGGCCCAGGATGCCCCGAACGTATCCCCTGTCAGCGTGACCGCCACCGCGAGCAAGAGCGAGGTCACGGTCGGCGAGACGTTCACGATCGAGCTGAAGGCGACCGGCCCGGCCGGGACCACGTACAGCTTCGCCGGAGAGGCCTCGGCCGAGGAGCTCGAGCTGCGCAGCCCGGCGGCGGCCCCGGGCGCGCCCGCGCCCGAGCCGGGGACGCATCGCTACGAAGCGACGGTGTTCGCCCTCGGCGAGCTGCAGCTGCCGCCGATCCCCGTGCGCTATCGGCTTCCCGACGGCACGGCCGGCGAGGCGGCATCGGAGCCGCTGTCGCTGAAGGTCGTGTCGCTGCTGCCGAAGGAGGAGGCCGAGCAGAAGCTCGCCGACATCCGCGGGCCCGCGAGCGTCGGCGTCGGCCGCGCGTTCTGGATCGCCCTCGCGCTCGCGCTTCTGCTCGTCGCGGGGATCGTGATCCTGCTCCTGCGCCGCAGGCGCAAGGCGGCGGCGCCGATCCCGGCGCCCGTGCCGGAGCTGGCCCCCGACGTCGAGGCGCTCGGCGCGCTCGAGGCCCTCGCCCGAGAGGATCTCCCGGCGCGCCGCGAGCTGCGGCCCTTCTACATCCGCCTGAGCGCGATCGCGAAGCGCTACCTCGAGCGCCGGCTCGGCGCGCCGATCGTCGAGATGACGTCGGCCGAGACGCTCGCGTTCCTGCGCGGCCACCCGCACGGCGGCGAGCTGCTGCCGGTGGTGCGCGACCTCGCCGACGCGGCGGACCGCGTCAAGTTCGCGAAGGCGGAGGGGCTGGTGCCCGAGGCCGAGCGCCACCTGGCTTCGGTGCGCGCGCTCGTCCCCGCGCTCGAGGCGAGGCTTCGGCCGGCTCCGGCGCTCGAGCCGGAAGGAAGGGCCGCCTGATGGACTGGGGTGGCCTCCGCTTCCAGGACCCGGCGTGGCTCTGGGCCGCGCTCTCCGGTCCGCTGGTGCTCGTCGCGAGTTGGCTGCGCGAGCGCGACCGGACGGCCCGCGCGGTCTCCTTCCCCGGGGCGGCGCGGCTGCTGCGCCTCGCGCCGAGCTTGCGGGTGCGGCTGCGTCACGCGCCCCTCGTCCTCGCGGCGCTGGCGCTGGTCGTCGGGTCGGTAGCGCTCGCCCGACCGCAGCACGGCACGCTGCGCGAGGACGTGACGACGCAGGGCGTCGACATCGTCGTGGCGCTCGACGTCTCGGGATCGATGGCGGCCGAGGATTTCCAGCCGCGCAACCGCCTCGGCGTCGCCAAGGACACGGTCGCGGAGTTCTTCGGCCGGCGCAAGAGCGACCGCGTCGGGCTCGTCGTGTTCGCCGGCCGGAGCCTGACCAAGTCGCCGCCGACCACCGACACGGCCGTGCTGCTGCGCCAGCTGGAGGACGTACGGCTCGAGATGCTGCCGGACGGCACCGCGATCGGCTCGGGCCTGGCCACGTCGCTCACGCGCCTGCGCCGCTCGCAGGCCAAGAGCCGGGTGGTGGTGCTCGTGACCGACGGCGCCAACAACGCGGGCGAGATCGACCCCGGCACCGCGGCCGACATGGCCAAGGCCATGGAGGTACGCGTCTACACGATCCTGGTGGGGCGCGGCGGCCGCGTGCCGATGCCGGTCAAGGTCCAGGACCCGTTCACCGGAGCCGTGGGCCAGAAGACCGTCATGACCGAGGTCCAGATCGACGAAGGCTTGCTCAAGCGCATCGCCGAGCGGACCGGAGGCGAGTTCTTCCGCGCCACCGACCCCGAGTCGCTGCGGCAGATCTTCGACCGCATCGACAAGCTGGAGAAGTCCGAGATCAAGCTCGCGGCCTACCGGCGCTACCGGGAGCTGTTCCCGAGCGTGCTCGCCGCCGCGGCCGCGCTCTTCGCCGCGGCCGGCCTGCTCTGGGCCTCGGGCCTGCGCGTGGTGCCCGCGTGATCTTCGAAGCGCCGGCCTGGCTGCTCGCGCTGCTCGTGCTGCCGCTCGCCGGCTTCGCCGCCGCGGCGCTCGCCCGCCGCGACCAGGCTCGGCTCGCGGCGCTCGTCGCGCGCCCGCTGTGGGGGCGGGTGGTGAGGCGGCCCGCGGCGCGCTGGGCCTGGCTGCGGCTCGCCCTGCTGCTGACCGGCGCCGCCTTCGTCGTCCTGGCGCTCGCGCGCCCGCAATGGGGCATCGTGCGCGAGAAGGTGGAGCGCGAGGGCAAGGACGTCGTGCTGGTGCTCGACACCTCCGGCTCGATGGCCACGGCGGACGTGGCGCCGAGCCGCTTCTTCCTGGCGCGCCAGGCGCTGCTGCAGCTGATCGCGCGGCTCGAGGGCGACCGCTTCGCGCTCGTCGCGTTCGAGGGCGAGGCCTACCCGCTCGTCCCGCTCACGCTCGACGCCGACGCGCTCGGCCTGTTCCTCGAGACGGTCGAGACCGGCATCGTCCCCGCGCCCGGCTCGTCGCTCGGCACCGGGCTCGCGAAGGGGCTCGAGGCGTTCGTGGACAAGGAGCGGCGCAACAAGGCGATGGTGCTCGTGTCGGACGGCGAGGACCTGTCGGGCGAGGTCGAGGCGGCCGTGACGCACGCCAGGGAGGCGGGCGTCGTCGTGTACACCGTCGGCGTCGGCACCGAGGGCGGCCAGCCGGTGCCCGAGATGGACGCGGACGGCCGCACCACCGGCTACAAGCGCGACGAGGGCGGGAGCGCCGTCGTCTCGCGGCTCGACATGACGACGCTGGAGGCGATCGCGCGCGGCACCGGCGGGCAGGCCTTCCGCATCACGCCCGCCGACACGAGCCTGTCGGGGCTCGCCGCCGCGCTCGAGGGGATGGAGCAGAAGTCCCTCGCCCGCGAGTTCTCGTACCGGCGGAAGGAGCGCTTCCAGGTGCCGCTCGCGATCGGCCTCGCGGGCCTGGCGCTCGGGCTGCTGCTCCCGCTGCCGCC
>CAZMRX010000338.1:3826-6085 GCA_964568755.1 uncultured Acidobacteriota bacterium
CGCTCGCGATCGGCCTCGCGGGCCTGGCGCTCGGGCTGCTGCTCCCGCTGCCGCCGCTGCGCCGCAAGGCGGCGAGCGCGGCCGGGACGCCTTTCGTGGCGACGCGCGCGGCCGCGGTGACGCTGCTGCTGCTCGGCTCCGCGCGCACCGCCTCCACCCAGACACCGGCGCCCTCCGGCCCTGTCTCGCCCGCGCCCGCGCCGCTGGCGGAGGCGGCGGGGCGGCGCGGGACGTTGCTGGACGAGGTGCTGCTGCGGCCCCGCCGCGCGACCGAGCAAGGCCGCGCCGAGTACACGCGAGGAAGTCACCCGCAGGCGCTCGAGGCGTTCGAGCGCGCGGCCACGGCCCGCCCCCAGGACCCGTCCGTGCGCTTCAACGTGGCGGACGGCCTCTACAAGAACGGCCGCTACGACGAGGCGGCCACGCTCTTCAGGGCCCTGGGGGCCGAAGCGGCGTCGCCGCTCTCCGGGCCGGCCCGCTACAACCTCGGCAACAGCCTGTTCCAGAAGCAGGACTACAAGGGTGCGATCCAGGCCTACCGGGACGCGCTGCGGGCGTTGCCGGGCGACGCCGACACGCGGCGTAACCTCGAGCTGGCGCTGCGCAAGCTGAAGCAGCAGGAAGAGCAGCAGAAGCGCGACCAGCAGCAAAAGGACGACCAGAAGCAGGACGACAAGGACCAGCAGAAGCAGGACCAGAAGCAGGACGAGCAGGGCCAGGACCAGAAAGACCAGAAGCGGGAGCCGAAGCCCGATCAGCCGGGCGAGCAGCAGCGGCCGCAGACGCCCGAGGAGAAGGCCGACCAGCGCTTCCGGCAGGAAGCCGGCATGCCGAAGGAGCGCGCGATGCAGCTGCTCGACGCGCTCCAGCAGAACGAGAAGGCGGAGCAGCAGAAGGCGCTGGCCCAGAAGCGCGCGCAAAGAAAAAAGGGGAAGGACTGGTGAGCGGGAGCTGGAGCGCCGTTTGCGGGCGCGCGCTGGCCCTGGCCCTGCTGCTGCTGCTTCCGGCGGCGGCCCGTGCGCAGTTCACGCTGCGCTCGGAGGTGGACGCGCGCAAGGTCGGTGTGCAGGACCAGGTCCAGCTCACGCTCACCGTCGAGGGCAGCGGGGCCCCCGACGAGATCCCGGTGCCGCCGCTCGTCAACCTCGACGTGGTGGCGGGGCCGTTCCAGTCGAGCCAGGTCTCGATCGTGAACGGCCGCATGTCGCAGGCGCGCAGCGTGAGCTACGTGCTGCAGCCGCGCGCGGTGGGCAAGGCCGAGGTGGGCGCGGTCCAGGTTGCGGGGCAGTCGGCGCCCGCGATCGCGATCGAGGTGGTCGCGGGGCAGCTTCGATCGCGCGAGCCGCAGCGCCAGGACCCGTTCGGGCGCGATCCCTTCGGGGATCCGCTCGAGGAGTTCTTCGGGCGCCGCCGCGGGCGCGCGGAGGCGCCGCGGCTCGTGATGGAGGCCCAGCCCTCGCGCACGCGGCTCAAGGTCGGTGAGCCGCTGGTCCTGACGTACTGGCTCTACACCCAGACCTCGGTGGCCGACCTGCAGTTCAAGGAGGCGCCGCAGTTCGCCGGCTTCTGGGTCGAGGACCTCGAGCGGGACCAGGCTCCGCCCTCGGGCGAGCCCGCCACGGTCGAGGGGCAGAGCTACAGGCGCTTCCCGGTCCTGAAGAAGCTGCTGTTCCCGACCAAGGCCGGCACGCTCACGATCCCGGCGAGCGTGTTCCGCATCGGCCTCGCGCGCACGGGCTTCTTCGACTCCGGAGGCAGCGTCGAGCGCGCCACCAAGCCCGTTGCGGTCGAGGTCGAGGCCGTGCCGGACGCGCCCGGCTTCAGCGGCGCCGTCGGCCGCTTCCGCGCGACCGCCAGCCTCGACCGGGACCAGGTGCCGCTCGGCGAGGCGGCGACGCTCCGCTTCCGCGTCGAGGGCACCGGCAACCTGAAGTGGATCGACCGCGGGCCCGAGCTCGCGCTGCCGGGAGCCAAGGTGTTCCCGCCGCAGTCGAAGAGCGAGCTGCGCGCGACGCCCGCGGGCATCACGGGCTCGCGCACGTGGGAGTTCGTGGTCGTGCCCGAGACGAGCGGTGTCGTGGAGATCCGGCCGCTGGCGTTCTCCTACTTCGACCCCGCGGCGGGTCGCGTCGTCACGGCCGAGACGGCGCCGCTCTCGCTGCGCGTGGAAGGCGGGACCGTGGCCGCGGGCCTGGCGGGCGCGCCGCCTTCGTCCGCGGCCGCCCGCGCGACCGGCGCGCTGCCGCTGCGCTCCGATCT
>CAZMRX010000339.1:0-6018 GCA_964568755.1 uncultured Acidobacteriota bacterium
AGCTTGTCCTTGATGATCGGGCCGCCGAGCGTTCCCCCGTAGATGTGCTGCTTGCGCTCCTGGCGCGGGGCGCCCGAGCGGTTGTTCTCCCAGGTGTTCGCGTCGAAGTCGCTGTTCCTGTAGAACTCGAACAGGTTGCCGCGGAACTGGTTGCCGCCCGACTTGATCACGTTGCTGATCAGCGCGCCCCCGACGTTGCCGACGTCGGCCGCGTAGTTGTTGGTCTCGACGCTGATCTCGGCGATCGCGTCGGGGCTCGGCTGGTAGGCCACGCGGTTGTCGATCGTCTCGTTGACGTCGAGGCCGTCGACCGTGAAGTTGTTCACCTGCTCGCGGTTCCCGTTCACGAACGGGCGGTTCATGTTGACGCTGCCGATGTTCGTGAAGCCGCGCGGGTTGTAGGTGACCGTGCCGGGCAGCAGCAGCGCGAGCTGGCCGACGTTGCGGCCGTTGAGCGGCAGCGACTGGACCGTGTTGCCCGAGATCACCTCGCCGACCGTGGCGGACTCGGTCTGCAGCACGGGCGCCTGCGCCGTCACCTCGACGGTGTCCTCGAGCGCGCCCACGTCGAGCTTGAAGTCGAGGCGTGCGATCTGCTTGGCTTCCACCGTGATCGGCCGCGTGCTCGCGGTCTTGAAGCCGGTGAGCGCGGCCTTCACCACGTAGGTGCCGATCGGGACGGTCGTGATCGTGTAGACGCCCGCTTCGTTCGAGACGGCGCTGTAGCCGACGTTGGTCGCCTGGTTCGTGGCCGTGACCGTGACGCCCGGCGTCTCGGCGCCGCTCGCGTCGGTGACGAGGCCGGTGATCGATGCCGCGCCGGTCTGGGCCAGCGCCGTCCCTTGCAGGCCGATGACGAGGGCCAGCAGGACGAGCAGGGCCGACACGCGCGCGTGTCTAGTGGAATTCATCTTCTGTCGTTGCCTCCGAAAACGCGCCTGAGCGCCGCGTAGGATCGATGCCCTCGAGGCTATTGGTGTATTTGGCTCCAAGCGCTAACCCGTTGATCGTAGTCCTTGGGCCCGCCCTGTCAAGAGTTGTGTTTCCTGGACGGCCGAACGCGCTCAATGAGATGAATGCCGCCCGTCGCCCAGGGCCCGCCGCTCGGCGTCGCGGTGGGCGTGATAGGCGACCCGCTCGGGGCGCAGCAGGTCGGCCGGGATCGCGAAGCGGAGCAGGCTGGGTGCGTAGCGGCCCTGTCGGGTCGCCCGCAGGCGCAGGGCGCCGTCGACCAGCAGCGCGACCGCGAGCGCCCCCAGCAGCGGGCCGACCGGATCTCCCGGCGGCCCCGGCAGGAAGCTCAGCACGTAGAGCGCCACCAGCGACCCGGCGCCGGCCGTCCACAGCGTCGCCCGCCGCGCGGCGCCTGGGCCGCCGCGGTGATCGAAGGCGCGCGCCTGCAGCGCCTCGGGCAGCAGGCTGGTGAGCCAGGCGAACCCCTGGTTGAGGTCGTCCCACTCGCGGCGCACCCCGTCCATCACCTCCTCCGCGTACGCGGTGGGTGGCGGCGTCGCGGGCGGCGGCTCGCCGGGACCGCGCGGGTCGCCCATCGGCTCGAGGCGGTAGGCGTGGACGAGCCGGCCGCGGTCGAGCGTGGCCGGCTCGGCCGTCACCTGCCAGTAGTCGCCGCCCGCCTCGAGGCTCCGCGCCGTGTCCCACGTGAGGTGAGGCAGCAACCCGCGGTACACGAGCGAGCCGTCCGGCTGCGCCGCCACGTCGTCGGGCTGCGCGAGCCGCTCCCAGAACGCGGCGCGGGTCAGCGGGATGGCCCTGCGATCGTGGCGGGCGAAGCGCACGCCCAGGGCCCGCAGCGCCTCGTACGCCAGCACCACCGGAGCCGAGCCGCCCGTCTCGCGCAGGAAGAGCGCGGCGAAGGCCCGGCCGAGCGCGGGCAGGGCCAGCAGGCTGAAGAGCGCGGCGGTCGTCACGGCCCCGATGGCGTGGGCCGCGCCGCGCCGGGCGAGGAGCACGGGCAGGCCCAGGATCAGCAGCCCCTCGAGCAGTCCGGACACGAGCGTCGCCGTGACGGCGTACAGCCCGAAGCGGTCCGCGAGGCGCACCTGCTCCTCCTCGGGCAGCAGGCCCACGAGCGGGTAGAGCAGGACGCGGAACGGGCGTGCCCGCGCGCGGCCGCGGGCGCGCTCTCGTTCGGCCAGCGCGTCCTCGACGAAGGCCCGGCCGTAGACGACCCGGTCACGCACGACCTCGCCCTCGGGCCAGGCGCGCAGGCGATAGACGATCAGGCCGTCCTCGGGAAGCTCGGTCTCGGAGACCACCTCGAACGTATCCGGGCCCAGCACCACCGCCGTGCCGGGAAACGCGGGGCGCAGGCGGTAGGAGCCCAACGTGCGCGAGCGGAGCGGGAGGAAGCCGCGGCTCCAGACCTCGGCGTCCGCTGCAGCGCCGGGCGTGAGCCGGGCCTCCTCGCCCTCCGCCACCCGAAAGCGGCCCGGGTCCCTCGGCACGAGCGCTACTCCTTCTTGCCGGCGTTCTTGCCGAAGAGCGCGTCGAAGGCCGCGCGGGCCCGGGTCTCACCCGACTGCGACGCGCTCGCCCCCGGCTGCGAGAGCACCGAGATCTCGCGGTACTCGAAGAACTCGCAGAAGTTCGCCTTGTCCTTCTCGGCCTGCCACTCCGCCTGGGGCTCGCGGCACTGGTTGTTGGCGCCGGGGTCGTGAAGCCGGCAGTTGAGGCAGACCTTGAGATCCGAGTAGCAGTGGGGACAGCCCGCCGTGCGCTCCACCTTCGGCGAGACAAAGGCGAGCTCGCGACCGCAGTGGTGGCAGATCCTCATGGCGAGACTCTACCGCGCGGCAGCGCCTTCCGCGCCAGCGCGGCGCCCAGGCACAGGTAGAGCGCCGCGTCCACGAAGTAGATGCCGCGCAGCGAGAGGTGCGCGACGAGTCCCGCGACGCTCGGGGCGACCGCGCCGCCGAAGAGCGCCGCGCCCGAGAAGAAGCCGAAAGCCGTCGTCCGGACTCCCTCCGGCACCATCAGCCCGCCGATCGTGTAGCAGAGCGTGAGCGATCCGCCGGCCACGAGCCCGAGCAGCACCGCGAGCGTCAGCACCAGCTCGTAGCTCGGCACGAGCGCCATCGGCGCCACGATGAACGCGCCGCCGACGAGGGTCGCCAGCAGCAGCGCGTGCGGCGAGTGCGCGCGGCTCAGGCGCCCGAGCCCCCAGGCCGACGCGGCCGCGGCGAGCGAGTACGCGGAGATCAGGACCCCGGTGGCCGAGGCCAGCCCCGCGTCGGGCAGCCCCAGAGCCGCGAGGTGCAGCGGCAGGATCGGCGTGAACGAGCGCCCGATGAAGTTCACCACGAACAGCACCACCAGCAGGGCCACCACGCCGGGCAGGGCGACGATCGCGCGGAATCCCGAGCCGCGAGCGGCGCCCGGGCTCTCCGCCCGTGGCCGCTCCTCGTAGAACGCGAGCAGCAGCACCAGCGCGAGCGCGCACAAGGCCGCGGTCGCCAGGAACGTGGCCCGCATCCCGATCGCGTCGGCCAGGAGGCCGCCCGCGAGCGGGCCGATCGCGGCCGACAGGATCTGCGCCGCCTGGACCATGCCGACCGCGCGGCCGGTCTCCTCGCGCGGCGCGTGCGCCGTGGCCATCGCGAGCCCGAGCGGGCCGATGCCGCCGAACAGGCCGACCCCGATCCGCACCAGCAGCAGCTGCCACACGCTCGTGACGGCGGCCGAGAGGCCGAGCAGCACCACGTAGGCCACGAGCGCCTTCGCCGCGATCCCCTTCTGCCCGTGGCGGTCGGCGAGGCGGCCCCAGACGGGCGCCAGCAGGCCCGCGAGCAGCGCCGCCACGCCGATCAGCACGCCGGCCCAGAGCGCGGCCGTCTCGGGCTCGGCGACCCCGAGCTCGCGCACGACGAACAGCGGCAGGAACGGCAGCACGAAGGCGAAGCCCGTGAACACGGCGAACACCATCGCCACGGTCACGAGCAGGTTGCGGCGCGCCGCCTGTGAAGCCTGCGTCACGGCCACGTCAGGTGAGCAGCCAGAACTCGCCGACGCTCAGCCCGCCCTGCGCGGAGAGCCGCACGCGGCTGCGGCCGCTCGAGCCCAGCGCGCGGGCCACCTCGGCGGCCCGGCCGCGCAAGCTGACGTGAGGCTGCGGCCCGGCCGTGACCACGACGTCGCGCCAGCGCACGCCCTGGCTCCAGCCCGTGCCGAGCGCCTTGCTCGCGGCCTCCTTGCCGGCCACGGCGAGCGCCAGCGCCCGCGCACGCTCCCCGTGCGGCTCCGGGAGCGCCGCGGCTTCCTCCGGGTCCATCAGCTTGCCGACGAAGCGCGAGCCGAAGCGCGCGAGCGCTTGCTCCACGCGCCGGGTCTCCACGAGGTCGAGGCCGATGCCGATCACCATGAGGGCGGGGTCCTGCTCGGGCGACTGCCCGAGCCGCCACGATAGCACGCGGCCCGACGCGGTCCTGCGCTAAGCGGATAGAATCGGCCTTCCGGGGGAGGCCGATTGGAGTCGCCGAAGGCGTTCGGTCCGTTCGAGGTTCGCGGGGAGCTGGGCCGCGGCGCGGGCGGAGTCGTGTACGTGGCCTGGCACCCCGGGCAGGACCGGACCGCCGCGGTGAAGCTGTTCAGCGCGGCGCCGAGGGACGCGCTCGGCGCGATCGGCCGCCTGAAGCGCGACGCACAGGCGGCGGGCGCGCTCGGGCACCCCAACATCGCAGCGGTGCTCGGTGTCGGCGAGCACGACGGCTGGCCCTGGGTCGCGACCGAGTTCGTGCCGGGCGTGAGCCTCGCGCAGGTGCTGCGGGGCCGTGCGCTGCTCCCGATCGAGCGGGTGCTCGACCTGTGGCGGCAGATGTGCGAGGGCCTCGCCCACGCGCACCGCGAGGGCGTGCTGCACCTCGACCTGAAGCCGGCCGACGTGCGGCTCGCGCCGACCGGCGAGGTGCGTCTCGTCGACTTCGGCTCGTGGCACCTGAAGGCGCTCGAGCACGGCGGGCTGCGCAAGGTCGACGCGGGCCTCCACTACCGCGCGCCCGAGCTGCTGGCCGGCCGCAAGCCCGACCAGCGCGCGGACGTCTTCTCGGTCGCCGCGATCGTCTACGAGCTGGTGGCGTACCGCAAAGCGTTCCCCGGCGACAGCACCACCGACGTCGTGCGCGGGCTGACGCGCTGCGAGCCCGACCTCGCCTGCCTGCCGCGGAGCCCCTTCACCCCGGGCTTCGAGCGCGTGCTCGCCACGAGCCTCGCGCGCTCGCCCGACGCACGCCACCCCTCCTTCGAGGAGGTGCACGCCGACCTCGTGCAGCTGGTGCGCGAGACGGCGCCGCGGCTGCGCGGCCAGTCCTCGGAGTCGAGCGAGTCGAGCGCGCCGGAGCGCGAGGAGCTGCTCGCGAGCGTGACCCGGGCGCGAGCCGAGGATCGCCTCGAGGACGCGCTCGACGGCTGCCGGCGGCTGCTCGAGCGGGACTCCGAGGACGAGGCGGCTCGCCGCGCGATGGCCGAGATCGAGTCGGTGCTGCTCGAGCGCGAGGTCGACGCGCTCGTGGGGATGGCGCTCTCCTACGCGGCGGACGGGCAGCTCGAGCTCGCGACCGGGATCGCCGAAAAGGTCGAGCGCCTCGCGCCCTGGAGCCCTCGCTACCTGCAGCTGCAGGTGTACCTGGACGAGGAGGGGGCGCGGCACCGGGCCGACACGCTCGTCGCGGGCGCCCGGGAGCACCTCGAGGCCGACCGGCCGGACGAGGCTCGCGCCAAGGCGCTCGAGGCGATCGCGATCATGCCCGGACACGGGCAGGCCTCCCGCATGATCCAGGAGCTCGGAGCGGGGCAGGAGGTCGGAGCCGCTCCGCCCGAGGATCATCCCGTTCCGCCGCCACCGCCGCCATCGCCGCCGCAGCCGCCGCCACCACAGCCGCCGCAGCCGCCGCAGCCATCGCCGCCGCCGCCACCGCCGCCACCGCCGCCACCGCCGCCACCGCCACCGCCACCGCCGCCCCCCCCCCCCCCCCCGCCCCCGCCCCCCCCCCCGCCCCCGCCCCC
>CAZMRX010000340.1:0-6014 GCA_964568755.1 uncultured Acidobacteriota bacterium
GTCCACCGCCAGGCCACGCGCCTGCTCCGGGCTCATGTAGCCGGCGGTGCCGAGCAGGATCCCGGCCTGCGTCATCGCGAGGGTGGGGGAGTGCGAGGCCTCTATGCCCTCGGGGCCCGAGAGCGGGTGCGTGCCGAGCGCCTTGGCGAGGCCGAAGTCGAGCACCTTGACGCGGCCCTCGCCGTCCACCATCACGTTGCCCGGCTTCAGGTCGCGGTGCACGACGCCCTTCTCGTGCGCGGCCTCGAGCGCCTCGGCGATCCGGAGCGCCGTCCGCGCCGCCTCCTCGAAGCCGAGCGGCCCGCGCGACAGGCGCGCGGCGAGCGTCTCGCCCGCGGCGAGCTCCATCACCAGGAAGCGCTGCCCCTCGACCTCCTCGACGCCGTGGATGCCGGCGATGCTCGGGTGGGAGAGCGAAGCCAGGACTCGCGCCTCGCGGTCGAAGCGCGACAGGCGCTCGGGGTCGCTCGCGAAGCTGGCCGGCAGCACCTTGAGCGCGACGTCGCGGCCGAGCTTGGTGTCTTCGGCGCGGAAGACCTCGCCCATGCCCCCGGCGCCCAGCTTCCCGGTGACCCGATAGTGCGCAACGGTGGTTCCGATCAACGCGCCTCCTCCAAGAGTTCTCGTCGCGGGAGGTGATTGTATTCGGCTTTTTGGACGCCCGCCCGCGAGAGTCTCAGCAGCGCGCGTGGAGGCGCTTGCAGCCGAAGAGTCCTCGACGGCTGCGCTACTCCCAGCGCAGGGCAGTGACCGGGTCGACGCGCGCCGCGCGGCGGGCGGGGCCGAGCGCCGCGACGAGTCCCGCGGCGACGAGCAGCAGGGGGACGAGGGCGTAGCTCGTGGGATCGGTCGGCCCGATCTCGAACAGCAGGCCCTGGAGCGCCCGCGCCGCGAGGAACGCGAGCGGCAGGCCGAGCGCGACGCCCACGGCGACCTGGACGAGCACGCTCCCGACTACGAGGCGCAGGATGCTCCCGCGGTCGGCGCCGAGCGCCATGCGCACGCCGAGCTCGGGCGTGCGCTCCGCGACCGAGTAGGCCGCGACGCCGTAGATGCCCACGAGCGTGAGCACCAGCGCGGTGAACGCGAAGCCGGCGAGCAGCGCCAGGCCGAAGCGGCGCGGGGCGACGCCGCGCGCGAGCGCCTCGTCGAGGCTCATCACGCGCGAGATCGGCTGCTCGGGGTCGAGTGTCTGTACCTCGGCCCGCACCAGGGCCGCGAGTGCGGCCGTTCCGCCGTTGCCGCGCACGGCCACGTCGGCGAGGCGGACGGGGTAGATGCCGGTCTGCGCGGCCGGCAGGTAGATCTGCGGCGTGGGCTCGGCGTCCAGGCCGTCGCGCCGCAGCGAGCCCACGACGCCCACGATCTCGACCCACGGCGCGCTCTCGCCCCGCCGGAAGCGCTTCCCGACGACGCTCGTCTCCGGCGAGTAGAGGCGCACGAAGTCCTCGTTGACGAGGCCGACGTAGGGCGCGCCTTCCCGGTCGCTCGGCTCGAAGCCGCGCCCGCGCAGGACGGGTATTCCGAGGGCGTGGAAGTAGGCCCGGCTGACGGCCTGGGCGTCGGCGTCGTCGCCGCGGGGATTCGTGGAGGTGCGGCCCTCCAGCTCGATTCCGGTTCCCCAGCCGCCGCGCAGCGGCAGCGCGTTGGCGAACGCCACGGCCTCCACGCCGGCCCGCTGCGAAAGCCGCCGCTCGAGCTCCTCGAAGAAGGCGAGCCGGCGCGCGGCGTCCGGGTAGCGCAGCGGCGGCAGCTTCACGCGCACCGCCACCACGCGCCCCGTCTCGAAGCCGAGCGCCACGGCGTTGAGCCGGATCATGCTGCGCACGACGAGTGTCGCTCCGAGCAGCAGCACCAGCGCGAGGGCCACCTGCCCCGTGACGAGCGCGCCGCGGACGCGCAGCACCGCGCGCGACGAGTGCTCGCGGCCGCCCGTCTGCAGCACGCCCGCCGAGATCGAGCGTGTAGCGGCGAGCGCCGGCAGCAGCCCGAACAGGACGCCGGTTGCGAGCGTCAGCAGCAGCGTGAACGCGAGCACGCGAGCGTCGAGGGCGGCCGACTCGATCCGCGGTGTTCCCGGCGGTGCCAGCGCCACGAGTCCGGCGAGCAGGCCGTGCGCCAGCGCCAGGCCCAGGACGCCGCCCGCGCCCGCGAGCAGCAGGCTCTCGACGAGCAGCCCGGAGGCGAGGCGCGCGCGCGAGGCGCCGAGGGCGTTCGTGATCGCCATCTCGCGCAGGCGCGAGAGCGCGCGCACCATCTGCAGGTTCGCGACGTTGAGGCAGGCGATCGCGAGCACCGCCACCACGGCCGCCCAGAGCAGCAGGAGCGAGCCGCGGGCCGCGCGCGTGACGTCGCGGTCGAGCGGCACGACCTGGGTCCGCAGCTCTCGATTCGTGTCCGGGAACTCGCGCGCCAGCCGCTCGGACACGCCTTGGATCTCGGCCTGCGCCTGCTGCAGGCTGGCCCCCGGGGCGAGCCGGGCCACCAGGTTCGTCTCGTGATCGCCGCGGTTGGCGAGGAGCTCGGCCGGGAAGGCCGCGGGAACGTAGAGCGAGATGGTGCGGCCCGCCATCCCCGCGGGCGGGCTGAAGTCGGGCGGCAGCACGCCGACCACCTGGTAGGGCAGGCGGTCGAGGCGGATCGTGCGGCCGACGATCGCGGGGTCCGCGCCGAAGCGGCCGCGCCACAGGCTGTCGGCGAGGATCACGACGTTCGGGCCGCCCTCGCGGTCCTCCTCGGGCAGGAAGCCACGGCCGAGCGTCGGGCCCTTGCCCAGCACGGCGAAGAAGTCATGGCCGACGGCGTGGCCGAAGAGCGTCTCCGGCCGGCCGCCCTCGCTCAGGTCCATCTCGGTGAGATGCCACGCCGCGAGCGACTCGAGGGCGGGGACGCGGTAGTCGGCGATGTTGGCGGGGGCGATCGCGTTTCGGGAGCCGGCCGTGGCTTCGACGAGCGCGACCAGGCGCTGGGCGTCGGGATACGGGAATGGCCGGAGCACCACGGCGTCCACGAGCGCGAAGAGCGCGGCGTTCGCGCCGATCGCGAGCGCCAGGGTCGCGACCGCCGCGAGCGTGAAGCCGGGCGCGCGCCGCAGGCGCCGGGCGGCGAGCGAGACGTCGCGCGTGAGCGCCTCGAGGCGCGGGAAGCCGAAGATGGCGCGGCTCTCCTCGCGCAGCCGCACCGGGTTGCCGAGCCGCAGCCGCGCCTGGCGGCGGGCCTCGTCGTCGCTCGCTCCGTGTGCGCGCGCTTGCGTGGCGCTCATCTCCTCGTGGAAGCGGAGCTCGTCCTCCAACTCGCGGTCGAGCTCGGGGCGGCGGAACAGCAGGCGGACCCGACGCAACAAGGCCTCGAGGCGCGCTCCCATCACGCGGTCTCCAGCACGCGCGCGATCGCGCCGACCAGCGTTTCCCAGCGCTCGAGCTCGCTCTCGAGCCGGCGGCGCCCGCGCGCCGTGAGCGTGTAGATGCGCGCGCGGCGGTTGTTCTCCGAGACGCCCCAGGTGGCGCTCAGCTCGCCGGCGAGCTCGAGCCGGTGGAGCGCCGGGTAGAGCGAGCCTTCTTCCACGCGCAGCACCTCCCGCGAGATCCTCTGGATGTGCTGCGCGATGCCCCAGCCGTGGCTCGGCCCCCGCGCGAGCGTCCGCAGGATCAGCATGTCGAGCGTGCCCTGGACCAGCTCGCCGTTCGACCGATCCGTTCCCATAGATGCTCGAGGGGAAGGTAGGGCGTCCGCTCCTTCCTGTCAAGCGTCTATGGGAAGGCTAGGGCAACGTGACCTGCCAGATGTCGGCCTGGGCGGCGGAGCGTGTGACGAGCAAGCTGCGCTCGCCTGCGGGAAGGTCGTAGTACCAGATGCCGGCCCCAGCGCGATCTGCGGCGAGGCTCGTCGGCCCGAGCACCTCGCGGACCTCCCCGGACTGGACGTCGACAGCCATCACCCGGCCCTTTCGGAGGAACAGGATGCTGCGGTCGCCGCCCACCCAGCGCACGGGATCGGTGCCCTCGACTCCGAGGTCCCGGTAGCCCTTCGAGGCGAGCGAGTAGATCGCCAGGGTGGAACGGCCGGAAGCCTGCTTGAGCGTGCCGGCGAGATGCTGTCCGTCGGCCGACCACTTCGGGTACTCGAACACGGCGCCTTCGCCGGGATCCGGGAGAGGCTCCGGAGCCACGGGCAGCGTGGCGGTCAGCCGCGCGAGCGCCACCCCTCGATCGAGGTTCAAGGCCAGCAGCGACGCGTCCGGGGACAGCTCGGGCTCCGTCGACTCGCTCCCGACCGTGCGCGTGAGCTGGGTCAGGCTGCTGCCGTCGAGGCGCACGCTCCACGCCTCGTACTGTCCCGAGCGGTTGGAGTAGAAGAAGAGCCGGCCGCCGTCCGGGGAGAAGGCGGGGCCGCGGTCCTTGTGCGGATCGTTCGTGAGCTGCCGCAGGCCGGTGCCGTCCCGCTGCAGGACATAGAGGTCCTCCTGCCGGCCCCCGGTGGAGATGGCGACGTACGCGTCGTCGCCGGAGGCCGAGACGGTGAACAGGCGCAGCGAGCTCTCGAAAACGGTGCTGGCCGGCCCGCGCGCTCGCATCGTTGCGGGATCGAAGCCGAGCCGCTCGATCGAATCCGTTCGGCTCGCGCTCGCCAGCAGCATGCGCCGGCCGTCGCGCGTGAAGCTCAGGTGGCAGGCGAAGGGCAACGGGACTCCCAGTGGCTGCGGCGGGCCGGACGTGCGCCCGGAAACTTCGTCGATCGCCACGCGGAAGACACCCAGGGCACCGCCGCGATCGCTCGCGAAGTAGAGGGAGCGGCCGTCCGGGGCCCACGCCGGGTTCCAGTCGAGGTCGGCATCGTCCGTCACCGCCACGACGCTCGCCTCGCCACCCGAGCGCCCGACCGTCCACAAGTCGCGCTGGCCCCCCGGGCGCAGTCCCCAGAAGACGATGCGGTGGCCGTGTGGCGACCAACTCGGCTGCACGGCGTCGGCGGTGGCGGGCGTCAATTGCCGCTTCTCGCCGGAAACGAGGTTCACCGCCCACAACACGCCGAAGCCGGCCCTTCCGTAGGGATAGAACGGCTGGATCGATTCAGTGCTGTAGACGATCTCGGTCCCGTCCGGAGACCAGGCGGGGTTGTAGCCCGCGTCCGTGAGGCGTTTGACCGACTCTCCAGTCGCGCCCATCAAGAAGATGCCGCCGCCGCCGCGCGCGGAGCGAAAGGCGATCTGCGAGCCGTCCGGCGAGAAGCTGGGCTCGGTGTCGTCCGCTTCCGAGTCGGCCGTCAGGTTGATCGGGTTGGTGCCTCCGACGCGCTGGAGGTGGATGTCGAGGTCGCCGCCACTCTCGTTCGTGAACACGAAGGACTGGCCCTCGGGCGAGACGCTCGGATAGCTCAAAGCGCCCGCCTGGAAGGTGAGCTGAGCGAAGCTCGCCTGCGCCTGCGCCTTTGGATCGGCGCCTCGCCGGCCCAGGCGGCCGAGGCCGAAGCCCGCGGCCAGCAGCCCGAGGGCCAGGGCCGCGGCCGCGAGCGGCCGCAGCCACGGGCGTGGGCCCGTGGCCGTCGCGGCGGTCGTGAGTCCGCTCTGCGTTGAGCCCGACAGCGCCTCGAGGTCGAAGGCCAGGTCGCGCGCCGACTGGAAGCGCTCCTCCGGAGCCTTCTCGAGGCAGTGGCGCAGGATCCGCTCGAGGCCGGGCGTGATCCGCGACGAGCGGCTCGCGGGCTCGGGCGCTTCGAGCGGGTCGTCGCGCAGGATCGCGGTCATGGTCTCGGCGCTCGTCTCGCGCTTGAAGGCCGGCCGGCCCGTCGAGAGCTCGAACAGCACCGATCCCAGCGAGAAGATGTCCGAGCGGTGGTCGACCGGCTGGCCGCGCACCTGCTCCGGCGACATGTAGCCCACGGTGCCGAGCACCGCGCCGGGTTCGGTGTGGTGCGCCTCGGTGGGAGAGGCGCTCTCGTCGCGGGCCGCTCCCGCGTCGAGCTGCCGCGCCAGCCCGAAATCGAGGATCTTCACGCGTCCCTCGCGGGACACGAAC
>CAZMRX010000341.1:0-2505 GCA_964568755.1 uncultured Acidobacteriota bacterium
TGGTCTTCCCCGACGGCAAGCGCCTGATCCTGCTCGCCAAGGGCCGGCTCGTGAACCTCGGCTGCGGCACCGGGCACCCGTCCTACGTGATGTCGTCCTCGTTCGCCAACCAGACGATCGCGCAGATCGAGCTCTGGAAGGAGAAGGACGGCGGCAAGTACCCGGTGGGCGTCTACACGCTGCCGAAGCACCTCGACGAGAAGGTGGCACGCCTCCAGCTCAAGAAGCTGAACGCCCAGCTCACCGAGCTCACCGAGCAGCAGGCGAAGTACATCGGCGTCCCGAAGCAAGGCCCCTACAAGTCCGACCGGTACAGGTACTAAGCCCCTCGGGAGTGCGGCGCGCTGTCCTGCGCCGCGTCGCACTCCCGAGTTCTAAGCCGTCCGCGCTGGCCCCTGCCCGGCTTCGGCTCCGGCAAGCCGTCTCGTTCGACGGTCAGCCAGCCCCACCTCTTTGGCCGGCTCCGCCAACCCGCTCTATTGCGCGACCTGCACGCACTTCAGCTCCTTCTGGCCGCGGATGAGCAGCTTGCCGTCGACCAGCGCCAGCGGCGCCCAGTTGTCGCCCTTCTCGAGCACCACGGCGCTCGCGATCGGCTTGAAGCTGACGGGATTCGGCTCGACCAGGTAGAGCTTCGTATCGCCGTCGGTCGTGACCAGCAGGCCGTCAGCCAGGATGGACCCGCCCCGCACGAACGGCGGCTGCTGGTCGGTCTTCCACTTGACCTGGCCGTCCATGCTCATCGCGATCAGGCCGTCGCTGCGCTCGTTGATCGTGTAGTGCGAGTAGAAGTGGTCGCCATACAGGATCGGCGGATGCGTGTGGGCGCCGAAGTCCGGGTTCTTGTAGAGCTCGGTGACCCCGTAGCTGCCGTCTGCCTTCTTCTCGACCTTGATCATCGCGGTGCCGGCGCTGTATCCGCCGGTGATGAGCAAGCGCCCGCCACCCGCGTCGACCGCCTGGGGAACCGGGATCGGGCACTGCCAGCCCATGTAGGTCCAGAGCACCCTGCCGCTCCGCGGGTCGAGGCCGTTGACGCTGCCGTCCTTGGCGTTGCGTCCCCGCCCCACGGAAGCCATGACCATCACCAGCTGGTCTTCTCCGGCGATCTTGGCGATGGAGGGGCTCACGTACCCGGTCGTGCCCGACAGCGGAGCCGACTTCCACTTGAGCTCGCCCGTCAGCTTGTCGTAGGCGACGACGCCCGCCTGCGGGGTCTGCGGCGCCACGATCAGCAGGTTGCCGTAGATCAGCGGATGCTGAACGATGGCCCAGCGGGGCAGATCGCCGCCGCCGAAGTCCTTCCAGATGTTCTTGTGCCAGACCGGCTTCTGCGTCCGGGTGTTGATGGCATACAGGTCGCCGATCGCTCCAGTGGTGTAGACGAGCTCGCCGTCGACGGTCGGTGTGGTCCGCGATCCGGGGAACATGAACTCGCCCGGCGCGTCGTAGGCGAAGCTCCACAGCTCCTTGCCGCTCGCGAGATCGAACACGCGCAGCTTGTCCCCGACCTTCTCGTCCCGGTCGAGCACGTAGACCTTGCCGGCGCTGACGGCCGCGCCTCCGAAGCCGACGCCCACCGGCGCCGTCCAAAGCAGCTTCGGGCCCGCCTCCGGCCACGTGCGCAAGAGGCCCTTCTGATCGGACGTGCTGTTCCCTGCCGGTCCGTAGATCGACGGCCAGTCGGCCGCGGACACGGAGCCGGCCGACAAAGCGACCGCTACCGTCAACAGCTTGGCGGAGTTTCTCATTCTGGCGGCTCCTGTCTGCATGGAAGAATTCGACGCGGGACTTCGATGCTTCCAGCATAGACCGAAGGTGCCGTTCGGTCACTCGCGGAACCCGCCAATCGCGTGGCGAAGGGCGCCTCGTGCCGTAGCGCTCGTCTACCTGATGGTCAGGCCACGAGGCTCACGCGGTTCTCGTAAAGCTTGAGCACAGCGTTCGCGATGTCGTCCATGTCCTCGCGGGTGCCGAGCAGCAGCCGCTGGTGGAAGCCCACGCTCTCCTGGCACAGCCGGTCGGACAGCGGGCACTCGTTGTCCGCCGCATAGCTCGCGAGCGTCTGCTTCGGGTAGACCCTCTGGTACGCGCGCGAGGTCAGGGCGTGCTCGATGAGTCCTTCCTTGTTCATTCCCCTGTCCTCGACGACACCTAGCCCTTTCGAGGCCGGGATTCCTTCCGCCTGCAGCGCCGCGAGGAAGCGGTCGCGCGAGAGCCCGCCGAAGGCCTCCGGCCGGTACCGGAAGCCGTAATAGTAGAAGGCCTTCCGGGTGACGTCCGGGTAGTCGCGGCGCGGGACGATGCCCGGGATCTCGGCGAGCCGCGCCGTCAGGTGGGCGGCGTTGGCCGCGCGCAGCGCCGTCTCCTCGACGACGCGCCGCATCTGGCTGATCAGGATCGCGGCCTGGTACTCGGCCATCCGGGACTTCGAGGCGACGATCGGGTATCCCCCCTTGTCGCGCGGCATCCGGCCGCGCGGACGGCCCAGGTTGTGGATCGAGT
>CAZMRX010000341.1:2605-5947 GCA_964568755.1 uncultured Acidobacteriota bacterium
TCGGCGTGACCCGGGCCTCGATCCCGGCGGGGTCGATCTGCCACGTGTCGGGGTCGACGTCGACGAAGACCGGCAGCGCACCCAGCAGCAGGATCGGCTGGATCGTCGCCACGAAGGTGTAGGGCGTCGTGATCACCTCGTCGCCGGGCTCGACGCCGAGGGCGACGAGCGAGGTGAGGATGGCGTTCGTGCCGTTGCAGGTCGCGAGGCAATGCGGCGAGCCCAGGAGCTCCGCGAAGCGACGCTCGGCCTCGCTCACGAGCGTGTCGCGCGACCAGACTCCCGCGCGCAGCACGGGCAGGACGGCCTTCTCGTCGTCCGCGTCGAAGCGGGGCCAGCGCGGGAACGGGCGTGTGCGCAAGGGCGCGCCGCCGAGGATCGCGGGCACGCGGGCGTCTCCGGCCACGAGCGCAGGCGCACCCGCGGCGGCGCCGGCGAGCGACGCTCCCCCTGCGGCGCTCGTCGCCAGGAACTGCCGGCGCGTCACGCGTTGCCTGCTCACGGGCGAATCATGCCTCAGCTTGCTGCTGGTTCGTTGGCCCCATTCGGCCGATCCGTCGCTACGCTACAATGCGCTCTTCCGGGCGCCACGCTGGCGGAGCCCGAGAGCGGGAATCGTCCAAGAACATGGAACATGATTCGGCCACGCGTCTCTTGCCTGGGCCGTGGCCTGGCTTGCGAAATCTCGCACCCCTCCTCGCGGTCGCCCTCGCCGCAGCGTGCGGCGGCCGCCAGGCCGCTCCGAGCGGTCCGCCCGCGATGCCCGTCGAGGTGGTGACGCTCGTGGAGCGGCCCGTCGAGCAGACGACGGAGTTCGTCGGCACCGTGAAGTCGCGGCGCTCGGCCACGGTGCAGCCGCAGGTCGAGGGCTTCGTCACCCGGATCCTGGTCCAATCCGGCGCCCGCGTCGCGCCGGGGGCCGCGCTGCTGACGATCGACCCGCGCATGCAGGAGGCGGCAGTGGCCAGCCTGGAGTCGCTGCTCGCCGTGCGCAAGGCCGACCTGCAGCAGGCGCGGCAGCAGGCGGCGCGCATGAAGACGCTGCTCGAGGCAGGGGCCTCGAGCCAGGCGGAGATGGAGCAGGCCGAGACGGCGCTCGCCACCACCGAGGCGCAGGCGGCCGCGATCGAGGCGCAGCTGCGCGAGCAGCGCGTGGCGCTCGCCTATCACACGGTGAGCGCCCCCACCGCCGGGATCGTGGGGGACATCCCGGTGCGCGTGGGCGACCGCGTGACGAAGTCGACGCTGCTCACCACGATCGACGAGAGCGCGGGCCTCGAGCTCTACATCGGCGTGCCCGTGCAGGAGGCCGCGAAGCTGCGCGTCGGCCTGCCCGTCCGGCTCGTCGACGACCGTGGAAGCGTCCTCGCCAGCGAGCGGCTCTCGTACGTGTCGGCCTCGGTCGACGGCGCGACGCAGTCGGTGCTGGTGAAAGCCACGCTCGAGAGCGCTTCGGGGCTGCGGACCGAGCAGATCGTGCGCGCGCGGATCGTCTGGAGCGAGGCGCCGGCGCTCACCGTCCCGATCGTGGCGCTCAACCGCACCGGTGGCCAGTTCTTCGCCTTCGTCGCCGAGAGCGGCGAGGGCGGGGCGACCCTCGCCCGCCAGCGGGCCGTGGAGCCGGGGCCCGTGGTCGGCAACGACTACGTGGTGAAGTCGGGCCTGAAGCCGGGCGAGCGGCTGATCGTGTCCGGGGTCCAGAAGATCGGCGACGGCGCGCCCGTGACCGTCCTCGCCAAGGGAGCGGGCGACAGCCCGGCCCCGAAGGCGGCGCCCGCCGGCCAGGGCGGTTAGCGCTTGTCCTCCGAGATCTTCATCCGGCGGCCGATCCTCGCGACGGTCTGCTCGCTGATCATCATCCTGGCGGGGGCGATCTGCATCCCGCTGCTGCCGATCGCCCGCTACCCGGAGCTCACGCCGCCGTCGGTCACGATCACGGCCTTCTACACGGGCGCCAACGCGCAGGCGGTCGAGAGCGCGGTGACGACCCCGATCGAGCAGGTGGTGAACGGGGTCGAGGGCATGACGTACATCTCGTCCTCGAGCACCAACAGCGGCGTCGCGACGATCAACGTCTTCTTCGAGGTCGGCCGCGACCCCGACCTCGCCGCGGTCGACGTGCAGAACCGGGTCAACCAGGTGATGGGCCGGCTGCCCGCCGACGTGCGCACCACCGGCGTCACCGTGCTCAAGAACACCGCGGGCTTCATGGGCGGCCTCGGCTTCTTCTCGCGCGACAACCGCTACGACGCGCAGTTCATCAGCAACTACCTGGACACGAACGTACGGGATGCGCTGAAGCGCGTGCCCGGCGTCGGCAACGTGCTGATCTTCGGCGAGCGCAAGTACGCGATGCGCGTGTGGCTCGACCCCGCGCGGCTCGCCGCCCGCGGCGTCACGGCCGGCGACGTGGTGGGGGCGCTGCGCGAGCAGAACCTGCAGGTGGCGGCCGGCGCGCTGGGCGACGCCCCGGCCAACGCGAACCAGGCCTACAGCCTGAGCGTGCGCGTGAGGGGCCGGCTGACGGAGCCGTCCGAGTTCGAGGGTGTGGTCGTGAAGGCGGGCAAGGACGCCGCCCTGGTGCGCGTGCGCGACGTCGGCCGCGTCGAGCTGGGCGCCGAGACGTACTCGTCCAACCTGCGCTTCATCGGGCTCGAGGCCTCCGGCATGGGCATCCAGCTGCTGCCCACCGCCAACGCGCTCGACGTCTACCAGGGCGTGATGGCGGAGATGGCGCGGCTCGAGAAGAGCTTCCCGCCCGGGCTCGAGTGGCGGCTCGCCTTCGACAACGTGGGGGTCGTGCGCGAGTCGATCAAGGAGGTGCTGGTCACGCTGGTCGAGGCGATCCTGCTGGTGCTGCTGGTGATGTTCCTGTTCCTGCAGAACTGGCGCAGCACACTGATCCCCGCGATCACGATCCCGGTGTCACTGATCGGCACCTTCGCCTTCGTGAAGGTGTTCGGCTTCTCGATCAACACGCTGACCCTGTTCGGCATCGTGCTCGCCACCGGCATCGTGGTGGACGACGCCATCGTGGTCGTCGAGAACATCGAGCGGCACATGAGCGAGTACCACAAGCCGGCCCGGAGAGCGGCCATCGACGCCATGCGGGAGGTCTTCGGCGCGGTGGTGGTGATCGGCCTGGTGCTGGTGGCCGTGTTCGTGCCGGTGTCCTTCTTCCCGGGCACGGCCGGGCGGCTCTACCAGCAGTTCTCGCTCACGATCGCGTTCGCCGTGGTGCTCTCGGTCTTCAACGCGGTCACCTTCACCCCGGCCCTCTCGGCGCTGCTGCTCGACAAGGAGGGCCACAGCCACGGGCGCTTCTTCACCGCCGTCAACCGC
>CAZMRX010000342.1:0-5933 GCA_964568755.1 uncultured Acidobacteriota bacterium
GCGTGCCGCCGAGCGGGCGGGCTTCGCCGGGTTCGTGCCCGATGCGTGCCTGGTGAACCGGTACGACCCCGGCGCGCGCCTGACGCTGCACCAGGACCGCGACGAGCGCGACTTCGAGGCGCCGATCGTGTCGGTCTCGCTCGGGCTGCCGGCCGTGTTCCTCTTCGGCGGGGAGCGGCGAGCCGACCGGCCCCAGAAGGTCGAACTCGCCCACGGTGACGTCGTGGTGTGGGGCGGCCCGGCGCGCCTCTTCTTTCACGGCGTCCTGCCGCTCGCCGAGGGCCGCCACCCTCTGACCGGATTTCACCGCGTCAACCTCACGCTGCGAAAAGCCGGCTGAAGGTATTGACTTTCGCTTTTTCTTTGCCTATGTTGTTCGGGAATCGGAGGAGCCCATGACCAGCCTGGAGCTGTGCCGAAAGCAGCGAGCGCAGGAAGTGCCCAAGTTCGTGAAGGTGCTGAAAGCCGTTCCCGAGGGTCGCCTCGACTACCGGCCCGATCCGAAGGCCCGAACCGCCGGCGAGCTGGCGTGGCTCTTCGCACAGTCGGAGGCCGCGCTGGTCAGCCTGCTGGACACGGGCACGGTCGAGTGGAAGGAGTCCAAGCCGCCAGGCGACATGAGCGCGATCCTCGCGGCGTTCGAGAAGAACTCCGCCGCGGTCAACGACCGGATCGCGAAGCTCGACGAGGCCGGCTGGGAGAAGAAGGGCCGCTTCCTGATGGGCGACGCGCCTCCGTGGGAGGACAGCGTGGGCGCGTTCGTGTGGGGCTTCCTGTTCGACCTGATCCACCACCGCGGGCAGCTCACGGTGTACCTGCGCCCGATGGGCGGCAAAGTGCCGTCGATCTACGGGCCCTCGGCCGACGACAGCGGGCAGTAGGTCCGGCACGCGACCCGGCCGTCTCGAGGCTCGCCCCGGGGCGTGCGGGGGGGACGCCTTGGGCGCGCTACGGCTGCAGCTTCTTCGCCCGGTCGCAGGCTGCGGCGATCCCGCCCGTGCACGCCTTCTGGTAGAAGGGCAGGGCCTTCATCGGCTCGCGGCCGGTGTCCCACGCCTGGGCGACCTCGTGGCACGCCGCGGGCACGTTGCCGGTGCACGCCTTCGAGAACAGGTCGAACGCGGGCTTGCGTCCGTTGACGTCCTTCTGGACCAGTCGGCCGAGCGCGTAGCAGTCGGCGGAGATCCCGCCGGCGCAGGTCTTGTCGTAGAGTGCCCGCGCGCGCGGCAGGTCGCGTCCGATGATGTCGCCGGACTCGAGCATCGCGGCGAAGGCGCTGCAGCCTGCGAGCGACCCCTTCTGGCAGGCTTCGTCGAACAGCTTGGCTGCCTGGTTCAAGTCCTTGACGACGCCGCGGCCGGCCTGGAACAGCTGGCCGAGCGTGACGCAGCCGCGCGGGTCGCCGTCGGTGCACGCCTGGCGCAGGAGCGAGGTCGCCTGCGCGAGGTCTGCCGGCGCCCCCTGACCGCGCGCGAGCAGCAGCGCGCGCTCGTAGCAGCCGGCGCCGACGCGCCCGTCGCAAGCTTTGCGGAACAGCTCGAGCGCCCGTGGCAGGTCGCGCGCCACGCCGGCACCGTCGCGGACCCGCTCGCCCTGGCCGAGGCAACCGCGCGGCTCGCCGCCGTCGCAAGCCTTGGTGAACAGCTCGAGCGCCTGCTTCGGGTCGGCCGGGAGTCCCTCGCCGTTCTGCAGCGCCAGCGCCAGCGCCACGCACGCGGTGGTGGCGCCGCCATCGCAGCTCTTGCGCGCGAGCGTCGCGGCCTTCGCCATGTCGCGCGCCACTCCGCGGCCGTCCCGCAGCATCCCCGCGAGGCGGCCGCAGCTGGTGGCGTCCCCGCCCGTGCAGCCCTTGTCGTAGAGCGCGGCCGCCTTCGCCAGGTCGGGCGGCATCGGCGAGCCCTCGACGTACATCGCGGCCAGCAGCCCGCAGGAGCCGGCGATGCCCCCGTCGCAGGCGCGCCCGTGGAGCTCGGCCGCGCGCCCGAGGTGCTTCTCGACCTCCTTGCCCGAGGCGAGCATTCCGGCCAGCTGGGCGCAGGCTTCCGCGACCGAGCCGTCGCAGGCCTTCTGGTAGAGCGGCACGGCCTTCAGCGGGTCGCGCTTGACGCCTTCGCCGGTGCGCCACGCGGCGGCGTAATCGAGGCAGGCGGGCGCCACGTTCAGCTCGCAGGCCTTCTTCAGCAGGTCGGCGGCCTTCTCGGCGTCGCGCGTGGCGCCTGCCTCGCCCCGCTTGTGGAGGCCCGCGAGCTTGTAGCAGTCCGCGCCGACCTTGGCGTCGCACGACTTCTTGAGCGCCACCGCTTCGGGGACGGGAGCCTGGGCCTGGACGGCCAGCAGCACGAGAACCGGCAGCACGTGCATCAATGCCTCCTTGCGAGGGCCGGGACAGTGTACTAGGTTTGTCGCCCCATGCCGGAGAACCAGGACGTGCTGTCGCTCGCCGGACGCGTCGCGGTGGTGACGGGCGCCGGCCGCGGCATCGGCGCCGCCACGGCCCGGATGCTCGCGGAGGCGGGCGCCCACGTGGCGCTCGTCGATCGCGACGCCGCCGGCGTCAACCAGACCGCGGAGCAGATCGCACTCGCGGGCGGCGACGCGCTCGCGTTCACCAACGACGTCACGGACGCGTTCGCCGTCGAGCGCACGCTCGACCGCGTGGCCGACGAGTGGGGCCGGCTCGACGTGCTGGTCAACAACGCCGGCTCGCTGCGCGAGGCCTCGCTCGAGGAGCTGACCGACGAGGACTTCCAGGAGACGCTGGACGTCAACCTGCGCGGGGCCATGGTGTGCGCGCGCGCCGCGGTTCCGCACATGCTGCGCCAGGGCCGCGGCCGGATCCTGTCGGCAGCCTCCGTCTCCACCCAGCTCGGGTCGCAGGGGCTCACGGCCTACGCCGCGGCCAAGGCCGGCATCGTCGGGATGACGCGCACCTGGGCGCGCGAGCTGGGGCCGCGCGGGATCACGGCGAACGCTGTCGCCCCGGGGCTGATCGACGGCGAGACGGTCCGCACGGTGCCACCCGACGAGCTCGAGGCGACGCTCGCCCGTATCCCCGCCCGCCGCCTCGGCAAGCCCGAGGAAGTCGCTGCGGTCTACCTGTTCCTCGCCTCCGACCTCGCCTCGTTCATGAACGGCGCAGTAGTCGGAGTGGACGGGGGGCTGCTGCTGTATTGACGCTCTCGGGGGTGCGGGGGGCGAGCAGCCCCCCGCTGCTCTCCAGCCGCTTCGGCCTTTCTGTTGGCCTCCGGAGATGCCGAAACAGCTGGACGGCCGGAGGAGGCTGGACGGCCGGAACAGTTAGGGACGGCAAACACAGAAGGACGGCCGGAACTGGCTGGACGGCTGAAACTGGGGGGCATCCCGCCCCCCAGACCCCCGGGGGGCGTCCCCCCAGACCCCCGGGCGTCAGTTGCGGCGACTCAGCGCTTGTCGGGCTTCTCGCTCCTGGTCTTTCTTCTTGATGGCTTCGCGCTTGTCGTGGGCTTGCTTGCCCCTGGCGAGGCCGATCTCGACCTTGACGCGGCCGTCCTTCATGTAGGCGCGCAGCGGCAGCAGCGTGAGGCCGCGCTCGACGACGCGGCCGGTCAGCTTGAGGATCTCGCGCTTGTGCAGGAGCAGCTTGCGGTCGCGGTCGGGGGTGTGGTTCTCCCGGTTGCCGTGGCTGTAAGGCGCGATCCGGCAACCCACCAGGAACAGCTGGCCGCCGCGCGGGTCCACGTAGGCGTCCTTGAACTCGAGCCCGCCCGCGCGGATCGACTTGACCTCGGTGCCGACCAGCACGATGCCGGCCTCGGAGCGCTCGAGCACCTCGTAGTGGAAGAACGCCTTTCGGTTGGTCGCGAGCATGCGCTCGGCGGGCTCGGGCTTCGCCACCACGGCATGGTATGACGGTACGGCGCTCGCGTCATCGTCACATCGTTTAACCGCGAGGCGCAGGGCCAGCCGCGGAAGGGCGCGCGCCGGTGGTAGATTGGTTGAGGCATGGCCGACATCACCAGGCGGCTGGCCGCGGTTTCCGATTCGCGCGGTCGGATCGTGTCCATCTTCGTCGGCGCCGTGCTGCTCCCGTCGATTGCGCTCTCGGTGCTGTCGTTCAACGCCGTGCCCAAGCAGGCCGAGAACCTGAAGCTGAGCCTGCTGCGGCAGGCCGAGCAGCTGCTCTACTACGTCGGCGAGGACCTCGAGCAGGCGACGCGCAAGCGCGCCCTCGAGGCGGCGCGAGCGGTCGACCCCGAGGTGTTGCTCGAGGGTCGGCCCGAGGCCGTGCGACGCGCGCTGGCCGAGGCGGGCATGGCCCACGTCAGCTTCGAGTCGCTGCGGCTCGAGGCCTGGTCGCGCACTCCGGGCGCTCCCGACTCGCGCGACCGAGCGGGGGCAGAGCTGCGCGCGCTCTCCGCCGCGCTCTCCGGCAGGCCGAGCATGAAGCTGCGCGACGGCGAGGAAGAGGACGCCGTCCCGCTCACCACCGCGAGCGGGGAGGAGCTGGGCGTCGTGCGCTTCCGCTTCTCGTGCGACTACGCGCACCGGCAGATCGTGCAGGAGTTCTTCGAGACCGGCTTCGCGAACCCGGGCGAGGCGTGGGTGATCCGCGTCAGCGAGCCGAGCGGCGAGCTGCTGTACGAGAGCGCCGCGACCGAGAAGGGCGAGCGCTTCGAGGTCGAGCGCGTGATGACGGCGCCCTCGTTCGAGGGCGTGCGGCTCGAGCTGCGCTACCGCGACCGCTCGATCGAGCAGGAGGTGCGGCGGCTGGCGGTCACCAAGACCGCGCTGATCGGCTTCATCGGCGTGCTGCTGCTGGCCGGCCTCGGCCTGGTGTGGGCGAACGTCAGGCGCGAGCTGAAGCTGAGCCGGCTCAAGAGCGACTTCGTCGCGAACGTGAGCCACGAGCTCAAGACGCCGCTGGCCCTGATCCGGCTCTACGCCGAGACGCTCGAGCTCGCGCGCGTGCCGAGCGAGGAGCGCAAGGGGGAGTACTACCGGGTGATCGGCAAGGAGAGCCGGCGCCTGACCCAGCTGATCAACAACATCCTCGACTTCTCGCGCATCGAGGCCGGGCGCAAGGAGTACCGGCTGGTGCCGAGCGACATCGCCTCCGTGGTGCGCGACGTGGTCGAGTCGTACCGCTTCGCGATCGAGAAGCTCGGCTTCGCGCTGCAGCTGGAGCTGGCCGACGACCTGCCGCCGCTCGCGCTCGACCCCGAGGCGCTGTCGCAGGCGCTGATCAACCTGCTCAACAACGCGATCAAGTACAGCCCGGAGCACAAGGCGATCACGGTGAGCGTTCGCCGCGAGGCGGATCGCGTGCTGCTGTCGGTGAGCGACCGGGGCATCGGGATCCCGCGCTCGGAGCACCGCCGCATCTTCGAGAAGTTCTACCGCGTCGAGACCAGCCTGGTGCACACCACCAAGGGCAGCGGGCTCGGTCTGGCGCTCGTCCAGCACATCACCGAGGCCCACGGGGGACACGTGGAGCTGCGCAGCACGCCCGGCGAGGGCAGCACGTTCACGCTCTCGCTGCCGGTGCCGCCCGAGCCCCAGCTCCCCGACGAGCCCGAACCAGCCCGGGGTACGATTGCACCCCGCGAGGTCGAAGAGCAGCCATGAGCAAGATCCTGATCGTGGAAGACGAGCCGGACATGGTCGCCGGACTGAAGGACAACTTCGAGTTCGAGGGCTACGAGGTGGTGACGGCGAGCGACGGGCAGTCGGGCCTGGAGCAGGCGCGCGCGCTCAAGCCCGACCTGCTGGTGCTCGACGTGATGCTGCCGCGGCTGTCGGGGCTCGAGGTGTGCAAGACCCTGCGCAGCGAGGGCTACGAGGGCCCGATCCTGATGCTGACGGCGCGCGGCCAGGAGATCGACAAGGTGGTCGGGCTCGAGCTCGGGGCGGACGACTACGTCACCAAGCCGTTCGGCATGGCCGAACTGCTGGCG
>CAZMRX010000343.1:0-5927 GCA_964568755.1 uncultured Acidobacteriota bacterium
ACGTTGTCCATCGGCAGGACGACGCACCGGGAGCGGATGTGCGTGAGGGGCTTCAGCGGCTCCTCCCCGAGACGAACTCGTGCAGATTGGCTCGGCGAGAACCCCGTCGTGTCGAGTCTCGTCCGCCCGGGGCTGGACACGACCTCATGCAACACTTGAAGCGACTCGCCCCGGGGCGAGTCGCTGCGAGAAGCGTGGAACCCGGGATGGCGCGTCGCGGCCACGCGGATGGGCCTCGCGTCATGACAACTCCCTGGCGTCGGCGATCGCGCCCTTCACGGCGGCCGCGGCTGCCGTCGTCGGGCTCGCCAGGAAGGTGCGGCCGCCCTTGCCCTGCCGCCCCTCGAAGTTGCGGTTGCTGGTGCTCACCGCGTACTGGCCGGGCAGCAGCCGGTCGTCGTTCATCGCCAGGCACATCGAGCACCCGGCCTCGCGCCACTCGGCCCCGGCCTCGCGGAAGACGCGGTCGAGACCTTCGGCCTCGGCCTGCTTCTTGACCTGCTGCGACCCCGGCACCACCAGCGCCTTGACGCCCGCGGCGACGCGGCGGCCCCGCAGCACCCGGGCGGCCTCGCGCAGGTCGCTGAGGCGCGAGTTGGTGCACGAGCCGATGAACACGACGTCGATCTTCCGGCCAAGGAGCGGCTTGCCGGCCTCGAGGCCCATGTAGCGCAGTGCCTTCTCGAGGCTCGCATCGCCGTTCGGGTCGGGCACGACACCGCGCACCGGCACGCCCATGCCGGGGCTCGTGCCCCAGGTGATCATCGGCTGGATCTCCGCGGCGTCGAGCTGGAGCTCGCGGTCGAAGGCTGCGCTTGCGTCGCTCGGCAGCGCGCGCCAGCGGGCCACCGCGGCGTCCCACGCGGCGCCCCGAGGCGCGAACGGGCGGCCCGCGAGGTACTCGCAGGTGGTGTCGTCGGGCGCCACCAGTCCGGCGCGGGCCCCCGCCTCGATCGACATGTTGCAGACCGTCATCCGCTCCTCCATCGTGAGCGAGCGGATCGCGCTGCCGCGGTACTCGAGCGCGTGAGAGGTGGCGCCGGCCGTGCCGATGCGGGCGATCAGCGCGAGGATCAGGTCCTTGGCGGTGACGCCTTTGGCCAGCGTGCCGGAGAACTCCACTGCGAACGACTTCGGCCGGCGCTGCAGCAGGCACTGGGTAGCGAGCACGTGCCCGACCTCGCTGGTGCCGATGCCGAAGGCGAGCGCCCCGAAGGCGCCGTGGGTGCTGGTGTGGCTGTCGCCACAGACGATCGTCGAGCCCGGATGGGTGAGCCCGAGCTCGGGGCCGATCACGTGCACGATGCCCTGACGATCGTCGCCCACCGGGTAGAGCGGCACCCCGAACTCGCGACAGTTCCTCTCGAGCGCCGTCACCTGCTCGGCGGCTGCGCCCTCGGGCGCGGCCCGCCGGCCGTCCGCGCCGAGCCGCGTCGGGATGGCGTGGTCCATGGTCGCCACGGTGCGCTCGGGACGTCGCACCCGCAGCCCGTGCGCGCGCAGCTCGCTGAAGGCCTGCGGCGAGGTGACCTCGTGGACCAGGTGCAGGTCCACGTACAGGACCGCCGGCGTCTCCGCCGTCTCCGCCGACACGAGATGGGACTCCCAGATCTTGTCGACGAGCGTGCGCGCGCGGTCCTGCATCGGCTGTCTCAGGCCGCCGCCCGCGCCTCGCGCGCGGAAGCCACGGCGGACAAGTACGCTTTCAGCGTCGCCTCGATCGTGTCCTTGCTCGCCGCCTGGCCCAGCGACTCGATGCCGTCGTGGACCACCCGCACCGTCACCTCGGCGACCGCGTCCTTGCCGGCGGTGACCGCGCGCGTGTGCATCTCGAGCAGCTGCAGCTCGAAGCCGAGCGCCGCGTCGGCCGCCTTCAGCGCCGCGTCGAGCGGGCCGTTGCCCACCGCGGAGGCCTGGCGCCGGTGCCCTTCCACCTCCACCTCGACCGTCGCCGTGGGCAGGATCTGGTTGCCCGCCAGCACCTGGTAGCGCACCAGCTT
Organism: uncultured Acidobacteriota bacterium; assembly: GCA_964568755.1. Lineage (GTDB taxonomy): Bacteria > Acidobacteriota > Vicinamibacteria > Fen-336 > Fen-336 > DATBSL01. Next base: position 2,001 of record CAZMRX010000343.1, read on the forward strand.
CGCGCGCGGCTCGGCCGCGTGCTCGACGATCGCCAGCAGGTCCTCGTCGTAGACGAACTTGGTGCGGTCGGCCAGGTCCTTGACCTTGCGCGTGACCGCTTCGACCTCCTCCGCCTTCAGGTTGACGCCGAGCTGCTTGAGGCGCGACTCGACCGCGTGCTTGCCGGAGTGCTTGCCGAGCACGAGCATCGACTGCGACAGGCCGACGCTCGCCGGGGTCATGATCTCGTAGCAGAGCGGGTTGGCGAGCATGCCGTGCTGGTGGATGCCGGCCTCGTGGGCAAAGGCGTTCCGGCCCACGATCGCCTTGTTGGGCTGCGGCCAGACGCCGGTGACCGTGGACAGCTGCGTGCTCGTGGGCACGAGCAGCTCGCTGCGGATGCCGGTCTCGACCTGCAGCGACTCGCGGCGCACCTTGAGCGCCATCACGACTTCCTCGAGCGAGGTGTTGCCGGCGCGCTCGCCGATGCCGTTGATCGTGCACTCGACCTGGCGCGCGCCCGCCGCGACCGCGGCGAGCGAGTTCGCGACGGCGAGCCCGAGGTCGTTGTGGCAGTGGACCGAGATCACGGCGCCCGGGATGTCGCGGACCAGCTTGCCGACGAGCTCCGCGTACTCGGCGGGCAGCGCGTAGCCGACCGTGTCGGGCACGTTGAGCGTGCGCGCGCCGGCCGCGTGGACCGCCTGCAGCACTTCCTTCAGGTAGCCGTAGTCGGTACGGGAGGCGTCTTCCGCCGAGAACTCGACGTCCTCCACGAAAGTCCGGGCCAGCGCGACCGCCTCGACGGCCTGGCGCAGGGCCTCCTCGGGCGTGATCTTGAGCTTCCACTTCAGGTGCAGCGCCGACGTCGCGAGAAACGTGTGAATCACGGGGTGGCGGGCGTGCTTCAGCGCCTGGCCGCCCACCTCGATGTCCTTCGGCTTGCAGCGGCAGAGCGCCGCGACCTTGGCGCCCTTGATCGCGTCGGAGATGGCCTGGACCGCCTCGAAGTCGCCGGCGGAGGCGATCGGGAAGCCGCCCTCGATGGTGTCGACGCCCAGCCGCTCGAGCTGGAGCGCCATGCGCACCTTCTCGGCCGTGTGCATGCTGCAGCCCGGCGACTGCTCGCCGTCGCGCAGCGTCGTGTCGAAGATCTCTACTCGGGCGCTCATCGTACGGCTCCTACCGCCTTGTCCGACGCCTTGCGCACCTCCCCGTCGGCCGTCACCTCGACCGCGTCCAGGAAGGGCATCATCGCCCGCAGCTGAGCGCCCACCTGCTCCAGCTTCTGGGTGCGCTCGGCCGTGCGCGTCGCGTTGAACTTCGGCCGCCCGGCCTCGTTCTCGGCCACCCAGCGCCGTGCGTACTGGCCGCTCTTGATCTCGTCGAGGATGCGCTGCATCTCGCGCTTGGTCTCCTCGGTCACGATGCGCGGGCCGGCCGTGTAGTCGCCGTCCTCGGCGGTGTCGCTGATCGAGTAGCGCATGTAGTTGAGGCCGCCGCGGTACATGAGGTCCACGATCAGCTTCAGCTCGTGCAGGCACTCGAAGTAGGCGATCTCCGGCTGGTAGCCGTTCTTCACGAGCGTCTCGAAGCCGGCCTTCACCAGCGCCGAAGCGCCGCCGCAAAGCACGGCCTGCTCGCCGAAGAGGTCGGTCTCGGTCTCCTCCGCGAAGGTGGTCTCGATCACGCCCGCGCGGGTGCAGCCGATCCCCTTGGCGTAGGCGAGCGCCGTCGCCTTGGCCTTGCCGCTCGCGTCCTGGTGCACGGCCACGAGCCCGGGCGTCCCCTGGCCCTCCTTGAACACCTCGCGCACGCGGTGCCCGGGGGCCTTGGGCGCCACCATCGACACGTCGACGCCCGGGGGCGCCGTGATCGTGCCGAAGCGGATGTTGAAGCCGTGCGCGAACATCAGCGTGTTGCCCGGCTTCAGGCCGGAGACGATCTCGTCGCGGAACAGCGCGGCCTGGCCCGTGTCCGGGGTCAGGATCATCATGATGTCCGCCGCCGCCGCGGCCTCGGCCGGCGTCTTCACCGCGAGGCCGTCGGCCTGCGCCTTGGCGCGCGAGCGGCTGCCCGCGGGCAGGCCGACCACCACCTTCACGCCGTTGTCCCGGAGGTTGAGCGCGTGGGCGTGGCCCTGGCTGCCGTAGCCGATCACCGCCACCGTGCGGCCCTCGAGCAGGCCGAGGTCCGCGTCGCCGTCGTAGTAGATCTTCGCCATCGTCGTTCTCCCTAGCAGGGTGTGGAAAAAGTGCGACGGCAGGCGCCGACCGCAGGCCGCGCGCACCGAACCGCGCTGGAAACAGCTATTGAGTCAGTGGTCTGCACCACGATCGGTCTCCCCCTCAACACGTAGCGGTGATAGCCATTGGGGTTTTTCCACACCCTGCTAGCTAGGCCGCCGGCACCGCCGCGGGTGCGTCTTCCTTTGCCTCGGCAAGGCTGCCGCGAATCATCGCCACCTTGCCCGTCCGGGTCATCTCGAGAATGCCGCGCGGGCGCAGCAGCTCCACGAGGCCGTCCACCTTCTGCTCGTCGCCGGTGACCTCGACGATCACCGACTCGGCCGCCACGTCCACGATGCGCGCCCGGAAGATGTCGACCAGGCTCGCGAGCTCGGCGCGCTCCTGCGGCTTCGCCCGCACGCGGATCAGAGCCAGGTCGCGGTCGACCGTGGGCAGGTGCGTGACGTCCACCACCTCGGCCACCGGGATCAGCTTGCGCAGGTTCGCGGCCACGATCGGGGCCGGCACGCGCGCGGTGTCGACCACGATCGTCATGCGCGAGAACTCCTTGTCCTCGGTGTGGCCGACGGTCAGGCTGTCGATGTTGAAGGCGCGCCTGCGGAACAGGCTCGCCACCCGGTTGAGCACCCCGGGCTGGTCCGCGACCTTCGCGACCAACGTGTGCTTCACGAGCGCACCTCCGCGCCTTCCTCGGCCGGCCGGCGGATCATCGCGTGCAGGTCGCTCCCGGCCGGAACCATCGGGTAGACCGCCTCTTCCTTCATCACCTGGAACTCGACCAGCACCGGCCCCTTCGTCTCGCGCGCCTTCTGGACGGTCGCGACGACGTCCTCGCGCGCCGTCACCCGGTGCGCGGGGATGTCGTAGGCCGCCGCCAGCTTCACGAAGTCGGGCGAGAGCATCGGCGTCGCCGCGTAGCGCTTGTCGTGGAAGAACTCCTGCCACTGGCGCACCATGCCGAGGAAGCCGTTGTTGATCACCGCGATCTTGACGTCGAGCTCCTCCTGCTGCAGCGTCGCGAGCTCGCACTGCGTCATCTGGAAGCCGCCGTCGCCGGCCACCACCCACACCTCGGCCTCCGGCCGCGCCATCTTGGCGCCGATCGCCGCGGGTAGCGCGAAGCCCATCGTGCCCAGGCCCCCCGAGGTGATCAGCGTGCGCGGGGAGTTGTGCTTGTAGTACTGGGCCTCCCACATCTGGTGCTGGCCGACGTCGGTCACGATCACGGCGTCGCCGCCGGTCGTCTTCCACAGGTCGTGCATCACGTGCGGGGCGAGCAGGGTGCCGTTCGACTCCTTGTGCACGATGTCGCGCGAGCGCGTCTCCTGGCGCCCGGTCTCGATCTCGCGCAGCCAGCCCTCGTGGCGCTTCTTCGGCACCACGGGGGTGAGGGCGCGCAGCGCCGCCAGCAGGTCGGCGACGAGCGCCACGTCGACCTTGACGTTCTTGTTGACCTCCGAGGGGTCGATCTCGACGTGGATCTTCTTCGCGTGCGGGGCGTAGGTCTTCAGGTTGCCGGTGACGCGGTCGTCGAAGCGCATGCCGAAGGCGAGCAGCAGGTCGGAGCGCTGGATCGCGCTGTTGACGAACGCCTCGCCGTGCATGCCCATCATGCCCAGGCACAGCGGGTGGTTCTGCGGGAAGCCGCCGATGCCGAGCAGCGTGAGCGCCACCGGCACCTCCGCCTTCTGCGCGAAC
>CAZMRX010000344.1:0-5903 GCA_964568755.1 uncultured Acidobacteriota bacterium
TCGACCATCAGCTCCTCGCGCTTCGGCAGGAACTCGTGCAGCGGCGGGTCGAGCGTGCGGATCGTGACCGGCGAGCCGTGCATCTCCTTGAACAGGCCCATGAAGTCGGCCTTCTGCATCGGCTCGAGCTTCTTGAGCGCCGTCGTGTAGTCCTTGACGTACTTGCCGTACTCCTTCTCGACCTTCGCGAGCTCCTTCTTGATCTCGGCCGCCTGCCCGCCCTTCGCTTCCTTGAGGCGCTCCTTGAGCCGCCGCGTGAGGTCGAGCCCGCGCTGGCCGCGCGCGGCCGCGAGGATCATCCTCACGACGTGCGGCAGGCGCTCCGCGCCGAAGAACATGTGCTCGGTGCGGCACAACCCGATGCCGCGAGCCCCGAAGCCGAACGCGATCTTCGCGTCCTTCGGCACGTCGGCGTTGGCGCGGATCCCGAGCCTTCGCACCTCGTCCGCCCAGCCGAGCAGCTTCTCGAACTTCTGGTAGATCGGCGACTGCTCGGGCTTGAGCCGCCCCTCGACCACCTGGATCACCTCGGAGGCGCTCGTCGGCAGCGCCTGCAGGATCACCTCGCCGGTCGAGCCGTCGATCGAGATCGCGTCGCCTTCCTTGAGCGTCTTGCCGGCGACCTTGAGCGTGCGGGCCTTCGCGTTGATGTCCAGGGCGCCGCAGCCGACGACCGACGGCTTGCCCATCTGGCGGCCGACGACGGCCGCGTGCGACGTCATGCCGCCCGTGGCCGTCAGCACGCCCTGCGCGACCGACATGCCGTGGATGTCGTCGGGCACCGTCTCCATCCGCACCAGCACCACGCGCTTGCCCTTGTGCGCCCAGGCCACGGCCTCGTCGGCCGTGAACACGATCGCCCCGGTGGCCGCACCCGGCGAGGCGGGCAGCCCCTTGGCTGCGACCGCGACCCCCTTCCGGGCCTTCGGGTCGAAGATCGGGTGCAGCAGCTGGTCGAGCGCCTGCGGCTCGACCTTCAACAGCGCTTCCTTCTTGGTGAGCAGCCCCTCGTCGCACATGTCGACGGCGATGTTGATCGCGGCGAGCCCCGTGCGCTTGCCGTTGCGGGTCTGCAGCATGTAGAGCGTGTTGTCCTGGATCGTGAACTCGAAGTCCTGCACGTCCTTGTAGTGGCGCTCGAGCTTGGTCGTGATCTCGCGCAGCTGCTGGTAAGCCTTCGGCATCACGTTGCCGAGGTCGGTGATCGGGTGCGGGGTGCGCACGCCCGAAACGACGTCCTCGCCCTGCGCGTTCTGCAGGAACTCTCCGTAGAACTCCTTGGCTCCCGTCGACGGGTTGCGGGTGAAGCCGACGCCGGTGGCCGAGGTGTCGCCCATGTTGCCGAACACCATCGCCTGCACGTTCACCGCGGTGCCGAGGTCGTGCGGGATGTCGTTGAGCTTGCGGTAGGTGATCGCGCGCGGGTTCATCCACGACTTGAACACGGCGTCGCGGGCGCCCACCAGCTGCTCGCGCGGGTCCTGCGGGAAGGGGTGGTGCTGGTCCTTCTCCACCACCTGCTTGTAGCGCGCGATCACCTCGTCCAGCGCCTTCTGAGCTCGACGTCGGTCTTCGCCTTGTACTTGGCCTTGATCGCGGAGAGCTCGTGCTCGAACTTCTCCTTCTCGATCCCGAGCACCACGTTGCCGTACATCTGGATGAAGCGGCGGTAGCTGTCCTTGGCGAAGCGCGGGTTGCCGGTCTTCTGCTTCAGGCCCTCGACCGAGCGGTCGTTCATGCCCAGGTTGAGGATCGTGTCCATCATCCCCGGCATCGAGAACTTCGAGCCGCTGCGCACCGACACGAGCAGCGGATCGGAGGCGTCGCCCAGCTTCTTGCCCTGGAGCGCTTCGAGCTTCGCGAGCGCCGCGTCCATCTGCTGGTCGACCTCGCCCGGCAGCTTGCCGCCGCTCGCGTAGTAGGCGTTGCAGGCCTGGGTGGAGATCGTGAAACCGGGCGGCACTGGCACGCCGGCGTTCGTCATCTCGGCGAGGCCCGCGCCCTTGCCGCCGAGAGTGTCCTTCATGTCCTTGTTGCCGTCCGCCTTGCCGCCGCCGAAGAAGAATACGTACTGGGTCACGATGTCCCTCCGAGTCTGGAAATGTCCGCAATCTGATAGAAGAGCGAAAGCGTCTGTTGAAGCAGGGCGAGCCGGTTCTGCCGCACGCGCGGGTCCTCGGCCATCACGAGCACGTCGTCGAAGAAGCGCGCGACCGGCGCGCGGAGCGTTGCGAGGCCGCGGAGGCGCTCCTCGTACGAGCCCTTCGCCTGCAGCAGCCCGCTCACGGCCTGGTGGAGCGTGCGCTCGGCGTCCGCGTCGAACAGCGAGGCATCCACCGTCGCGGCGGGCTCCGCCTGGGCGACGATGTTCTTGGCGCGCTTGAAGGCCTCGGCCAGGCCCGCGAAGTCCTCGGGGACCTCGCGGCGGACGCGCTGGAGCGCCTCGACGCGCTGCAGCGCCAGGACAGGATCGGCGAGTGCCGGAAGCCCCGGCGCGTGCACGACGGCCGCCACCTCGTCCGAGGCGTAGCCCCGCGCCGACAGCACGTACTCCAGGCGGTCGAGCAGGAAGGCCTGGACGCTCCGCGTGGTCGCGTCCTGGGGCTGCTTCAGCGGCGGGTAGCCCGCGACCGCGGCAGCCGCCAGCGCACCGAGGTCCGGGGCCGGCTCGCCGGACTTCGGGCGCCAGAAATCCAGCACGGCGCGCACCGCGCCCTGGCCGGCACGGCGCAGGCCGTAGGGGTCGCGGCTGCCGGTCGGGTTCTCGCCGATGCCGAAGTAGCCGGCCAGCGTGTCGAGCTTGTCGGCGAGCGCCACGGCCGCGAAGACACGCGCCTCCTCGTCCCGGCCGGTGAAGGCCGCGGCAGGAGCCGCGTCCTGTTCCACCGCGATCGGGTGGTAGTGCCAGCGTACGGCCGTGGTCACGCTCTCAGCCATGCCCTCGCCGGCGAGGTAGATCCCGCCCATCGTGCCCTGCAGCTCGGGGAACTCGCGCACCATCAGCGTGACGAGGTCGGCCTTCGCGAGCTTCGCGGCCTGCGTGGCGGCGGCGAGCGCATCCCCCGCCAGCAAGGAGCGCTTCCCCATCTCTGCGACGAGCGCGGCCATGCGTGCGGACTTGTCGCGGTACGTGCCGAGGCCGTGGTGGAACGTGACGCCGCCGAGGTCGCCCACCCGCTCGGCGAGCGGCCGCTTGCGGTCCTCGCCGAGGAAGAAGGCCGCGTCGCGCAGGCGCGCCACGACCACGCGCTGCATGCCCCGGGTGACCTCGGGAGCCGAGGCGCCGTCGCCGTTGGTCACGGCCGCGAAACGGTCGATGCGGCCGCCCCCGTCGCGAAGGGCGATGTACTTCTGGTGGTGGACGAGGACGGTCTCGAGCACCTCCGGCGGCAGGCCGCGGAACTCCTGCGGCACCTCGCCCACCATCACGGTCGGGTACTCGACGAGATCGCGCCACTCGTCGCGCAACCCGTGATCGTCGAACGAGCCCTCCGTTGCGGCGGCAGCGAGCCCCTGCGCGATCCGCGTGGCGCGCTCGTCCGGCTCCAGGATCACGAAGCGGTCGCGCAGCCGCTCGCGCAGCTCGCCGAACGATCCCACCTTCAGTCGCTCGTGGCCGAGACCCTTCGGCAGGAAGCGGTGGCCGCGCGTCTCGGCGCGGCTCTCGACGACGACCGCCCCCCGCGCGCCGGACTCGAGCGCGTGGATGGCGAACGGAACCAGCGTGCCGTCGAAGAGCACGACCAGCCAGCGGACGGGGCGCCCGAACGGGAAGGCGCCGCGGCCGTCCTCGAGCCAGGCGTCCCAGCTCATGCGCTTGGGGAACGCGAGCGCGCGCAGGACGCCCGCCAGCAGCCCGGGCACGAGCTCGCCGGTGGGGCGGCCCGCGACCTTGCGCACGAACAGCAGGTTGAGCTCGGCGGGCTTCGCCGCGTCCTTGGGCTGCTGCAGCAGCTCCGTCACGGCCACGCCGTTCTTCTTCGCAAACCCCTGGGCGGCGGGCGTCCAGGCTCCCGCGGCGTCCTTCGCCACCTTCAGCGCGGGGCCCCAGACGGGCTCCTCGCGGTCGGCCTGCCGCGGAGGCAGGTCGGCCTGCAGCACCAGGCGCCGCGGCGTCCAGGCGACCGAGGCGTCCTTGGCTTCGAGGAACTCGCGCGCGGCCGCCTCCAGGAAGCGCGCGCGCAGCTGCTCGGCGAGGCCCGAGAGCCACGGCGCCGGCATCTCCTCGAAGCCGATCTCGATCAGCAGCTCAGCCACGCGTGGGCTCCGTGGCCTCGGAAGCGAGAGGGGGCGCGACGGCGTCGACGTAGGCCTTCGCCACCGCGCAGGCGAGCTTGCGGATCTTCAGGATCATCCCCGCGCGCTCGCTGACCGAGATCGCGCCTCGCGCGTCGAGCACGTTGAACGCGTGCGAGCTCTTGAGCGTCCAGTCGTAGGCCGGCAGGTACGCGCGCCCGCCCGGCGTCTCGAGCAGGCGGAAGCCCTCGGCGAGCGCGCTCTCGAAGAGCCGGCGGTGCAGCTCGACGTCGGCGAGCTCGAACGAGTAGCGCGAGAGCTGGAACTCCTCCTCGTGGCGCACCTCGCGGTAGCGCACGTCCTTCGACCAGCGCAGGTCGTAGACGTCCTCCACGTCCTGCAGGTACATCGCGATCCGCTCGAGGCCGTAGGTGATCTCGCCCGAGATCGGCGCGAGGTCGATGCCGCCCGCCTGCTGGAAGTAGGTGAACTGCGTGATCTCCTGCCCGTCGAGCAGCACCTGCCAGCCGATGCCCCAGGCGCCCAGGGTGGGCGACTCCCAGTTGTCCTCCTCGAAGCGCACGTCGTGGGCGGCGGGATCGATCCCCAGGGCACGCAGGCTCCCCAGGTAGACGTCCTGCACGTCGGCCGGCGCGGGTTTCAGGATCACCTGGTATTGCAGGTGCTTGTAGAGCCGGTTCGGGTTCTCGCCATAGCGCCCGTCGGTGGGCCGCCGCGAGGGCTGGACGTAGGCGCCCTTCCAGGGCTGGGGCCCCAGGACGCGCAGGAACGTCTCGGGGTGCATGGTGCCCGCCCCTACCTCGCCGTCCCAGGGCTGGTGGATGAGGCAGCCACGCTCGGACCAGTATTGCTCGAGGACGAAGATGATCTGCTGCAGGTTCACGCCTTGGTCTCCCGGGCCACGTCCTCGAGGATGCGGTGCGAGCGCAGCGCTTTCTCCAGGTGCCGCTCCAGCAGCATCCGGTGAAAGCCCTCCAGCGGTCCAATCCCCGCGGGCAGCCCGCGCGGCAAGCCGTCGGGGGCGCGCCTCATGACCTCCACGAGAATGGCGCGCGCCTCCTCGGGAAGCACGGGCCCGCTGGCGGGCCCGCAATTCTCGCACACGAAGCCGTGGGCGGCCGCGTGGTACACGAGCCGCGGCGACCCCAGATCGGCCCCGCACGACGCGCAGTGGTCGAGGGGCGGGTACACCCCGTGCAGCCGCAGGAGCCAGGCCTCCACGTAGCGCGCCAGGAGCACGTCGGGCACTCCGGCCTCGGCGGCGCGGATCGCGGCGAGGGCCAGGCGGTAAACCGCATCCTCGGCCTCCCCCTCCTGGGCGAAGGCGTCGAGCAGCTCCGCGAGGTAGGAAAGGAACAGGGCCGCCTCCAGGCGCCGTGCCCCCGCCGGGAAAGCGGAGTGCACGAGCTCGCAGTCTCCGAGGCGCAGCAGCTCCGCGCCCTGCCGGCCGTGCAGGCCGACCCTGACCTCGGAGAGCGGCTCCAGCGCGGACTGGTAGCGGGGCCGGCCGCCCCGCGCACCCTTGGCCACCGCCCGGACCTTGCCCCGCTCGCGGGTCAGGAACACGACCACCCGGCTGGTCTCGCCAAGGTCGTAGCTGCGGAGCACGAGGGCATCGGCGGTGGTGGGCGGCATGGGCGAAACGG
>CAZMRX010000345.1:0-5888 GCA_964568755.1 uncultured Acidobacteriota bacterium
CCGCTGCCCCGGGACCTCGGCCACGCGCAGCGTGTCGAGCACGACACCGTCCTTGCGGGTGTAGAGGTCCGCGCCCAGGATGTCGATCCCGTGCACGGCGAGCGTCCCGGCGACGAGCGAGAACAGGCCGGGCCGGTCCGCGGCGGTGACCACGAGCTCGCTGCCGCGGCCGTCCCCGCGGTCCGCCCAGCCGAAGGCCGCGGGGCTCGTGCCGCGCGAGCGCACCAGCCGGAAGTGGGCCGCCATGCGCGAGGCGTCGGTCGCGCGCATGTAGCGCTCCGGCAGCAGCGCGAAGTGCCGCCCGACCTCCTTGGCCGGGAACTCGGCGGCGAGCTCGGCGAAGGCGGCGTCGCGCGCGGCCCGCTCGGGCTCGGGGCGCTCGGAGCCGGGGTGGGCCTCGAGCTCGCGGCGCGTCCGCTCGTACAGCTCCGAGAGCAGCGAGGCCTTCCACTCGTTCCAGATTCCCTCGCCGACGCCGCGGTGGTCGGCGTAGGTGAGCAGCGTCAGCAGGTTCAGCTTCTCGAGCGAGCCGACGCGGGCGGCGAACGCGACGATCGGCGCGGGCTCCGAGAGGTCGCGCTGCTGCGCCGTCTGCGACATCTCGAGGTGGGCGCCGACCAGGAACGCCGCCTTGTGCGCGAGCTCCTCCTCGACCCCGAGGCGCGCGAGGATCCGGCGCGCGATCACGACGCCCTTCTGCACGTGGCCGCCGCCGCGGCCCTTGGCGATGTCGTGCAGCAGCATGCCGAGGTAGAGCGGCCTCACGTCGGGGAGCTCGTCGAGCAGGCGCGCGAGCCGCGCGGCTTCCGGGCCGCGCCCGAGCGCCAGCTCGTCGAGCGCGTCGATCGCCCGCAGCGTGTGCTCGTCGACCGTGTACTTGTGGAAGAAGTCGTGCTGGACCAGGAACGTGATGCGCGCCCACTCCGGCACCAGCCGCCCGAGGACGCCCGTGGCGTGCATGGCGCGAAGCGCGGGGCCGACCTTGCCCCGGTGCTCGCAGAGCCGCAGCAGCGCGAGCCCCGCCTCGCGCGACTTGCGGAAGCGGCCGGCCACGAGCTCGGCCTTGTCGCGCAGCGTCCGCTCCAGCTCGCGCGACAGCGGCACGCCCTCGGCCTGCGCCCGCTCGAAGGCCTCGAGCAGCGCGGATCCGCCGCGCAGCGCGACGCCGCCGCGCAGGTACAGCGCGCCGCCGCGCACCTCGAAGGCCCGCCGCACGGGCCGCGACAGCCGCAGCACGGCCAGGAAGCGGCGGCGGGCGCCCTCCTGCTCCTGCCGGGGCTCGAGCACGGCGCGGCACAGCTCGTGGAGCTTCGAGGCGCGCCGGTAGTAGTCGCGCATCAGCAGCTCCGAGGCCAGCAAGCCGCCGCGCGCGCGGTAGCCGAGCCGGTCGGCCAGCTCCTCCTGGATGTCGAGCGTCAGCAGGTCGGTCTTGCGGCCGGTCGAGAAGTGCGCCTGGTTGCGCACGCGCAGCAGGAAGTCGTAGGCGCGCCGGACGGCCGCCAGGTCCCCGGGCTCGACGAGCGACGTGCCCTCGAGCGCCGCGAGGCCGCGCGTGCGGTAGCGGGCGTGCGCCACCCACAGCACGGCGTGCAGGTCGCGCAGCCCGCCGCGGCCTTCCTTCACCTGCGGCTCGAGCACGCACACCGCGTCGCCCGCGCGCTCGAGCCGCGCCCGCCACTCGCCGCGCACCTGCTCCAGGAAGCGCTCCTGCGCGGCCTGGCTGCCCCACAGCGCGATGTCGAGCCGCAGCTGGAGCATGTCGAACAGGCCCTGGTTCCCGGTCACGAGGCGCGCCTCGCCGAGCGCCGTGCGCGAGTGCAGGTCGCTGCGCGCCGCCTGCACGCACTCGCGCGCCGAGCGGAAGCTGTGGCCCACGGTGAGGCCGAGGTCCCACAGCGTGACGAGCGTGCGCTCCACGAACCCCGCGATCGCCTTCTCCGAGCGGCCCCCGTGCAGGAACAGCAGGTCCACGTCGGAGAACGGGCTCAGCTCGCGGCGCCCGTAGCCGCCGAGGGCCACCACCGCGCAGTGCGCGAGCTCGCGCTGCGCTTCCTGGCCCGCGGCCTGCGCCGCGTCCTGGCAGGCGCGCCGCACGACGTCGTCCATCATGTCGGCGCGGGCCGCGGCGATCTCCAGCCCGCCCAGGCCGAGGCCTTGCCGCATCCGCAGCCGCTCGCCCTCGAGCTTCAGCAGCCGGCGCAGGGAGTCGACCACGGAGGCTCGCGCTTGCGGCGCGCTCGAGTCCGGGGCGCCCCTCTCCGTCAAACCGGCGGCTGGCATGGTTGGCCCGGAACAGAGCAAGCCGCGTACCGCCGCCCGGCGCGGTCATTCGCACGCCGGAAAACCGATGCTCTGCAGCTACTTGGCCGTCAGCCGCTGAGGCGGATTTCGAGGAGAGCCGCGGCTTACGTTTTTGTCGTTTCGGTGCTTGAGGACGTCATTCCCGTGGGACTCGGTGAGCGGCGCGACGGCGTCCTCGGGACCTGCGACCGCGACGACGCTCGGCGGCCCGGCGCGTCGCGCGGCCGCGCCAACCACTCATGTCGTTCATGTCACCGGGGCGACACAATTGTCGGACCTCGCCGCGCTCGGCGTAATAGACTCGCGCCCGAGACGGCTGGCAGCGCAAGCGACAGGAGGAGGGATCCATGGCAGTCGCGAAGGTCACCGAGATCATCTCGTCGTCCCCGAAGAGCTTCGAGGACGCGGTCGCGAAGGGCATCGCCCGCGCGGACAAGACGCTCAAGAACGTCAAGGGCGCGTGGATCGCGGGCCAGAAGGTCGAGGTCCAGAAGGGCAAGATCACCGAGTACCGCGTGACGATGCGCGTGACCTTCGTGCTCTCGGACTAGCCCCGGAGCAGGGCCGGGGGCGGTACGGGCTCAGGCCACGAGCTCGCCGAGCACGTCCCGCCAGGGGCGCAGCGGCGGCAGGCCGAGCGCTCTGGCGTGGGCGTTGTCGAGCACGGAGTAGGCGGGGCGCCGGGCGGGCAGGCGCAGCTCGGCGGCGGTGATCGCTTCGACCGGGCGCTCGAGCCCGGCCGCCGCGAGCGCCGCCCCGGCCAGCTCGTGCCACGAGCACGAGCCCTGGTTCGTGACGTGGACGAGCCCGCGCGCCCGGAGCCCCACGAGCGCGAGCAGCGCACCCGCGAGATCGCTCGCGGCGGTGGGCGAGAACCGCTGGTCCGCGACCACGCGCAGCGGCTTGCCGGCCCTGGCCTGGGCCAGGATGCGGTCCACGAAGGAGCCGCCCTTCTGCGCCGAGCCGCCCCGTCCCAGGACGCCGCTCGTGCGCACCACCAGCGCCTCGGCGCCGGACTCGAGCACGTGGCGCTCGCCCGCCCGCTTCGACTCGCCGTAGACCGAGAGCGGGCGCGCCGGGTCGTCCTCGCGGTAGGGCCGGGCCTGGGCCCCGTCGAACACGTAGTCGGTCGAGACGTGGACCACGAGCGCCCCGGCCTCGCGCGCGGCGAGCGCGAGCGCCCGCGCCGCGAGCGCGTTCACCGCGAAGGCCCGCTCCGGCTCGGACTCGGCCGCGTCGACGCGGTTGTAGGCGGCGGCGTTGAACACCACGTCGGGCCGCACGCGGGCCACGAGCTCCGCCACCGCGCGCGCGTCGGTCACGTCGAGCGCGTCCCTGCCGCCCGCCCACGCGAGCTCGCCGCCGAGCCGCAGCGCGAGCTCGCGCCCGAGCTGGCCGGCCGAGCCGGCCACGAGCGCCCTCACGCCCCGATCGCTGCGGCGAGCGCGAAGTCGCGGGCGGTGAGGCCGCCCGCGTCGTGGGTGGTGAGCGTGAGCGTCACCTTCGAGTAGCGGATGTCGATGTCGGGGTGGTGGTCCGCCGCGTCGGCGAGGCCCGCCACGCGGTTGACGAAGGCCATCGCGGCCTTGAAGTCGGCGAACGCGAAGCTGCGGGTGATCTCGCTGCCGCGGCGCTGCCAGCCCGGGCAGCGCAAGAGGCCGCTCTCGATCTCGCTCTCGGTCAGCGGGGCCATCCTGGTCCTCCTGCGCGTCGGGGAGCCGCGGGCTCAGGCCGGCGGCGCGGGCTCGCTGCGCGGCCGGCGGCGCCGCCGACGACGTCGTCGTCGACTCTTCCCGTCTCCCTCGGCCGCGGCGGAGGGAGCGGGCGCGCCCTCCGCGGCCGTCTCGAGCTCGGCCGAGGCGTCGGGAGGCGAGGCCGCGAGCGCGCGCCACTGCGCGCCCAGCTCGCAGCCGTCGGGACCGCCGTGGATCTCGAGCCAGCGCACGGCGTCGTCGAAGTAGCCCTTGGCCGCGATCATGCGCCGCGCCGACGCGGGCCCGTGGGCCTCGCGCAGGCGCCGCTGCGCCAGCAGCACCAGCCGCAGACGCTCGAGGTCGCGCCGCGCGAACGGCAGGAGCAGCGGCAGCGGCGCGTCGTCGGACGCGCCCGACGCCACGGGCTCCTCCTCCTCGGCGCCGAGCTCCGCGATCTCCGCCGCCAGGTCCTCGCGCGGGGCCTCCGCGTCCTCGGGGAGCGGCTCCGCGGCGCCCGGCTCGGCGGCGCTCCCGCGCCGCGCCGCAGGCGCGACCGCCACCCGGCGCAGCGGCACGCCGAGCGGCACCAGCAGCGAGCCCATCAGCAGCGCGTTCGTGAGCTGGTCGGGCGTCGCGAGGCCCGCCTGGCGGTGGGCGTCGAGCCGGGCGAGCGAGCCCAGCAGCGCCTGGCCGCCCCCGGCGATCGCCCGGTCGGCCTCCGGCAGCAGGTACGCGAGCAGGCCGTGCGTGTGCAGCATCTCGAAGGTCCGCTGCGAGCGGCCCTGGCGCAGGATCTTGTAGAGCTCCTCCAGGATGCGGGCGGGGCTGCTGCGCACGATCTCGCCGCGCAGCGCGCGGATCGCCTCCGCGGTGTCGGGGTCGATCGTGAAGTCGAGGCGCGCCGCGAGCGCCACCGCGCGCAGCATGCGAACCGGGTCCTCCCGGAAGCGGACCGCCGGGTCGCCGATGGTGCGGATCACGCGCTCGGTGAGGTCCTCGAGCCCGCTCACCCAGTCGATCACCGAAAAGTTCGCGATGTCGTAGAAGAGCGCGTTCACCGTGAAGTCGCGACGGAACGCGTCCTCCTCGGGCGTGCCGAAGGTGTTGTCGCGGCGGATCAGCTGGTCGCCCGCCTCGGGCTCCGCCGCGCGGCGGAAGGTGGAGACCTCGATCACCTTGCGGCCGAAGCGCACGTGAGCGAGGCGGAAGCGGCGGCCGACGATGAAGCAGTTGCGGAACAGCTTGCGCACCTGCTGCGGGTGGGCGCTCGTGCCGATGTCGAAGTCCTTCGGCGCCCGCTCGAGCAGCAGGTCGCGGACGCCGCCGCCCACCAGGTACGCAACGAAGCCGGCGTTCTTCAGGCGGTAGAGAACCTTGAGCGCGTCGGGATCGATGTTCTTGCGCGAGATGTTGTGCTCGGGCCGCGACAGTATCCGCGGCGCCGCGTTCCCCGGAATGACCTCCACCGAGAGATTATGCCCCACGCCCCCGCCCAAGGGGGGTTCGGGGGGACGCGGCGGCAGAGCGTCCCCCCGAGGCTCGTTCCTCGCTCCCCTCGCTCCCCTCCCCACCGGAGCCCTCCTCATTGAGGCCGAGCGCTTCGCGCGCGCATCCAACGTCGTCGCCACCACCCAGGGTTACGGCAAGGGCATCGGCGTGATTTACGGCGAAAGCGGCAAACTCAACACCGTCGATTACGAGTTTCACATCTCCACCGCCGGCACCTTCCGACTCGACTTCCGCTACGCCGCCGCCGCCGAACGTCCTGTCGATGTGCTCATCGATGGCGTGGTGGTCGCCCGGAACGCCGCCCGCACCTCCACCGGCAGCTGGAACCCCGACGGGCAACGCGCCTTTCCTCAAACCCTCGTCGTGCTCGCCCCCGGTGCCCAC
>CAZMRX010000346.1:0-5887 GCA_964568755.1 uncultured Acidobacteriota bacterium
CTGCTGGCCGGGCTGGCCACGCCACTCGTGGTCAGCGTGCACACGGTGGTGAGCTTTGACTTCGCGGTGACCGTGATCCCCGGCTGGCACGCGACGATCTTCCCGCCGTACTTCGTGGCCGGCGCGATCTACGCCGGCTTCGCGATGGTGCTGACGCTCGCGATCCCGCTGCGCAAGGCCTACGGGCTCGAGGACTTCATCACGCTCCGGCACATCGAGAACATGGCCAAGGTGATGCTGGCCACCTCGCTGATCGTGGCCTACGGCTACCTGATGGAAGCCTTCATGGCCTGGTACAGCGGCAACACCTACGAGCGCTTCATGATGTGGAACCGCATGACGGGCCCCTACGGCTGGAGCTACTGGGCGCTCATCTTCTGCAACGTGATCGTGATCAACACGCTCTGGATCAAGCGGCTGCGCACGAACGTCGTCTACCTGTTCTTCATCTCGCTGGTGGTGAGCGTCGGGATGTGGCTCGAGCGCTTCGTGATCATCGTCACCAGCCTGCACCGCGACTTCCTGCCGTCCTCGTGGGGCAACTACCGCGGCACGATCTTCGACTGGTCGATGTTCATCGGCACGATCGGCCTGTTCCTGACGCTTTTCTTCCTGTTCATCCGCTTCCTGCCCACGATCTCGATCTTCGAGATGCGCACGCTGGTGCCGGCCGCCAAGCCCGCCGAGGACGAGCGATGAGCCGCGCCGAGCCGCTCTACGGGCTGATGGCCGAGTTCCACTCCCCGGAGGAGATCGTGAAGGCCGCCGAGGCGGTCCACGCGGCCGGCTACCGCAAGGTGGACGCCTACACGCCCTACCCGATGGAGGAAGTCCTCGACGCGCTGCACCTGCACGAGACGCACGTGCCGAAGCTCGCGCTCGCCGGTGGCCTCGCCGGCCTGGTCGGCGGCTGGGCGCTGCAGTACTGGGCGTCGGTGATCGAGTACCCGATGAACATCGGCGGCCGGCCGTTCAACTCGTGGCCGGCGTTCATCGTGCCCACCTTCGAGACGACGGTGCTCGGCGCCGCGTTCGCGACGGTGATCGGGATGCTGCTGCTCAACGGCTTCCCGCAGCCCTACCACCCCGTCTTCAACGTCAAGAGCTTCGCCACGGCGAGCCGCGACCGCTTCTTCCTGTGCATCGAGTCGAGGGACCCGAAGTTTGATGCGGCGAGGACGCGCGAGCTGCTGAAGGGGCTGGGGGCGTCCGAGGTGTCGGAGGTCGAACCATGACATCCCGCGCGAGGTTCGCCAGCCGGCGCGCGCGGGATTTCTGGACACCGTCCTGGGCTCTTTCCGGTCGGCTTGGCTCATCCCGCAGCGCTCGGCTCAGATCCGCGAGCGCGACGCATCCCCGAGTGTCGTGGGCCAGACGGGCGGCTTTCATACTGCTCGTCGCGCTCACGGGGGCATGCCGCCAGGACATGCACGACCAGCCCAAGTACCGGCCGCTGCGCGGCAGCGAGATGTTCGCCGACAAGCGCTCGGCGCGCCCGCTGGTCGAGGGCACCGTGGCCCGCGGCACGCTGCGCGAGGACGCGGCGTTCTACACGGGCAAGACCGCGGACGGCTTCGTGAGCGAGATCCCGGTGAAGGTGACCGCGGAGCTCCTCGCGCGCGGGCAGTCGCAGTACCAGGTGTTCTGCGCGCCCTGCCACGGCCGCACCGGCCGCGGCGACGGCATGATCGTGCAGCGCGGATTCAAGAAGCCGAGCTCGTACCACGTGGACCGGCTGCGGCAGATGCCGATCGGCTACTTCTACGACGTGATCAGCATCGGCTTCGGCGCGATGTCCGACTACGCGGCGCAGGTGCCGCCCCAGGACCGCTGGGCGATCGCCGCCTACGTCCGCACGCTGCAGCTCAGCCAGCAAGCACCCGTCGCGGACGTGCCCGAGGACAAGCGCGCCCTGCTCGAGGCGAGCGTCGCCGCGAGCCCGGCCGCGGAGGCCCACAAGTGAGCGGCGCCGTGCGAAACGCCGTCCTCGGCCGGCTCGAGCGCACGGGCCTCGGCCTGGCAGTGGTGTTCCTGCTGGTTCTCGCCGCCGGCCTGGCGGCGGACCGCGCCCAGTTCTTCCGCTCGTATCTCTACGGCTACCTGTTCTGGGTGCTCGTCGGCGTGGGCAGCCTCGGCCTCGCGATGCTCAGCCACCTCACGGGCGGCCTGTGGGGCCTCGTCCCGCGGCGGTTGCACGAGGCGGCCGCGCGCACGCTGCCGGCGATGGGGCTCGCGTTCGTACCGGTCCTGCTCGGGGCCTCCTCGATCTACACCTGGGCCAACCCCGAGGTCGTGGCCGCGGATGCGCTGCTCCGCGAGAAGAGCGCCTACCTCAACCTCCCCTTCTTCGCGCTGCGCGCGCTGCTGTACTTCGTGGTCTGGGGCCTCCTGGCCTACCGGCTCAGCTCCTGGTCGCGCCAGCAGGACCAGCAGTACGACGAGCACCGCGCCGCACGCCTGCGCGCCGTGTCGGCGCTCGGCCTGGTGCTGCTGTTCCTGACCGCGACCTTCGCCGCCGTGGACTGGGGCATGTCGCTCGCCCCGCACTGGTTCTCGACCATCTACGGGGTGCTGTTCATCGTCGGCGCGGCGCTCTCGGCGCTGTCGTTCACGATCGTGCTGCTCGCGCGGCTCAGCGCCGAGGAGCCGTTCCAGGCGGCGCTCCAGCCGGTCACGGTCCACGACCTCGGCAAGCTGCTGCTCGCCTTCACCATGCTCTGGGGCTACGTGAACTTCTCGCAGTTCCTGATCGTGTGGTCGGGCAACATCAGCGAGGAGACGCCCTTCTACCTGAACCGCATGCACGGCGGCTGGAACGTGATCGCGATCCTGCTGATCGTGTTCCACTTCGCGCTGCCGTTCGCGCTGCTGCTCTCGCGCTCGCTCAAGCGCAACGCGCGCGCTCTGGCGCGGGTCGCGGGGCTGATGCTGCTGATGCAGCTCGTCGACCTGTTCTGGCTGATCGCCCCCGACCTCGCCGCGCACGGCCACGGGCACGTGCCGTTCCGCGTCCACTGGCTGGACGTCGCGGCGGTGCTCGGGCTCGGCGGCCTGTTCGTCTGGCTCTTCACCCGGCAGCTGGCGGGGGCGGCGCTGCTGCCGACGGGCGAGCCCGAGGTGCGCGAGCTCGCCTCGGCGCGCGCGGAGGCCCACTAGCCATGCGACACGAGCCGGGCGGCTACGAGCGGACGGACGCGAGCGCGGGCGGGACGTTCCGCGCCGGGCTCTACGTGCTCGCGATGATGTTCGTGACGGCGCTGCTGGTGGTGCCCTTCTACCGCCTGCTCGCGCGCGGCGAGACGGCGGCGCAGCCGGCCAAGTCGGAGGTGATACAGAGCGCCGTCAGCGAGCCCGCGGCGACCTTCCCGAGGCTGGTCGAGTCCGAGCCGCAGGTGCTCCGCGAGTTCCGGGCGCAGGAAGACGCGCTGCTCACGAGCTACGGCTGGGTCGAGAAGGACAAGGGCCTCGCCCGGATCCCGATCGACGAGGCGATGCGGATCGTGGCCGAGCGCGGCCTGCCGAAGTTCGAGGCGCAGGCGCAGGGGGCGGGAGGCGCGAAGTGAGGTTCCGGGCAGCCGCCCTTCTCGTGCTCGCGCTTCAGGGCGCGCTCGCCGCGGCGCAGATGGGCGCCGTGCCACCGCCGCGGCCGGCCACGCCGGGGATCCTGCCGGAGGTCGGCTTCGACCAGCGCCTCGGCGAGAGCGTCCCGCTCGACCTCGCGTTCACCGACGAGACCGGCAGGGCCGTCAAGCTGTCCGACTACTTCGGCAAGAAGCCGGTCGTGCTGAGCCTCGTCTACTACCAGTGCCCGATGCTGTGCACGATCAGCCTCAACGGCCTCGCCGGCGCGCTCGAGGTCCTGTCGTTCGTGCCGGGCCAGGAGTTCGAGGTCGTGACCGTGAGCTTCGACCCGACGGAAACCTCGGCGCTCGCCGCCGCCAAGAAGAAGGCGTACATGGCGCGCTACAAGCGAGAGGAGGCGCGCGCGGGCTGGCACTTCCTCACGGGCCCGAAGGAGTCGGTCGAGGCGCTCACGCGGGCCGTGGGCTTCCGCTACGTCTGGGACGAGGCGACCAAGCAGTTCGCACACCCGGCCGGCGTTCTGGTGTTGACGCCCGAGGGGAAGATCTCGCACTACCTGTTCGGGGTCGAGTACGCCCCCAAGGACCTGCGCCTGGCGCTCGTCGACGCGGCGAAGGGCAGGATCGGAAACCTCGCCGACCAGCTGCTGCTGTACTGCTACCAGTACGACCCGCAGACGGGCCGCTATAGCGCCTCCATCCTCAACGTCGTGCGCCTGGCGGGCGCCGTCACGGTGCTCGGCCTCGGTGCATTCATCCTGACGGCGACCCGAAGGCGTCGCACGGGGCCCGATGCCGCCCCGCCGGCTCCCACACCTGGAGAACGATGAACCCCGCATTCCCGCTGGCGCCCGAGCAGGCCTCCTCCGTCGCAGGCGAGGTGGACACGCTCTTCCTCTTCATCCTGGGGGTCACGGGCGTCTTCGCGATCGGCATCTGGATCGCGCTCTTCTACTTCGCGATCCGCTACCGCCGCCGCTCCGAGGCCGACCGGCCGGCCGAGATCCACGGCTCGCTGGTGCTGGAGCTCACCTGGACGGTGATCCCGTTCCTGCTGATGAGCGCGATGTTCGTGTGGGGTGCCAAGGTCTACTTCCACCTGAACCGGGCGCCCGACGACGCGATGACGGTGAGCGTCGTGGGCAAGCGCTGGATGTGGAAGCTGCAGCACCCGACCGGCCAGCGCGAGATCAACGAGCTGCACGTCCCGGTCGGCCGCGCGGTGAGGCTCGTGATCACCTCCGAGGACACGATCCACAGCTTCTTCGTGCCCGCCTTCCGCGTGAAGAAGGACGCGGTGCCCGGCCGCTACAACATGGCCTGGTTCCGCGCCACCAAGACCGGGACCTACCACCTGTTCTGCGCCGAGTACTGCGGGACCGAGCACTCGAAGATGATCGGGCGGGTGGTGGTGATGGAGCCCGAGGAGTACCAGGTGTGGCTCGCGGGCGGCCCGGCGCCGGAGTCGCCGGTGCTCGCGGGCGAGAAGCTCTTCACCGAGCTCAACTGCATCACCTGCCACAGGCCCGACAGCGCCGGCCGCGGGCCGGTGCTGAACGGCATCTTCGGCCGGCCGGTGGCCCTCGCGAGCGGCGAGCGCGTGGTGGCGGACGAGGCGTACGTGCGCGAGTCGATCACGAGCCCCGCGGCCAAGGTGGTCGCGGGCTACCAGCCCGTGATGCCGACCTACCTGGGCCAGGTGAGCGAGGAGCAGCTGATCGCGCTCGTCGCCTACATCGAATCGCTCCAGGTCCCGAGCGAAGGGAAGGGAGCTCCAAGCCGATGACGAGCGAGCCGAGATCGCTCCCCGCGGATCACTACCTGAAGGCCGGCTGGGACCTCAAGTCCTGGCTGCTCACGACCGACCACAAGCGGATCGGCCTGCTGTACCTGGCCTCGATCACGCTGATGTTCGCGATCGGGAGCCTCTACGCCGGGATCGTGCGCTGGAACCTGCTGGTGCCGGACGGCAGCGCGATGTCGGCCGAGGCCTACAACAAGGCCTTCACCGGGCACGGCGTCGTGATGGTGTTCTTCTTCCTGATCCCGTCGATCCCGGCGACGCTCGGTAACTTCCTGCTGCCGCTGATGATCGGGGCCAAGGACCTGGCCTTCCCGCGCATCAACCTGCTGAGCTGGTACATCTACGTGATCGGCGCCGCGCTCACGATGTGGGCGCTGCTCTCGGGAGGGCTCGAGACCGGCTGGACCTTCTACACGCCGTACAGCACGGTGTTCGCCGAGAGCAACGTCGAGGTGGCGGCGGTCGGCATCTTCATCGCCGGCTTCTCCTCGATCCTGACCGG
>CAZMRX010000347.1:0-622 GCA_964568755.1 uncultured Acidobacteriota bacterium
CCTGCTCGACAATGCCCGGCGCCATGCGGCCGGGACCGAAGTCGCGGCGCGGATCGAGCGCCAGGGGGCCGGCGCGCGACTGGTGGTGGCCGACCGCGGTCCCGGGGTCCCGCAAGCCGAGCGCGAGCGCATATTCGAGCCGTTCTACCGACCCTCAGGGGCCTCGGAAACGGGCAGCGGGTACGGCCTGGGCCTCGCGCTGGTGCGGCAGATCGCCCGAGCCCACGGCGGCGATGCGATGTGCCGGGGCCGCGCCGGCGGCGGCACAGAGTTCGTCGTCGAGCTGGGCGGCTGACCTCGATTGCTGCGGCCGGGAGCCGGCAGCATACAATGGTGACGGCTTGAGCCCATGCTCGCGACGCCACGGCTGATGGCCCTCTTCGCTCTCGCCTGCAGCGGTCCGCAAGGCCCGGAGGATGAAGCACTCGAGCGCGCGCGCGCGGAGATGGTGGCGTCCCAGATCGAGGCCCGCGGCGTGCGCGACCCCGCAACGCTCGCCGCGATGCGCAAGGTCCCGAGGCACCTGTTCGTGCCGAAGGCCGATCGCGCGCAGGCGTACCAGGACCACCCGCTGCCGATCGGCCACGGCCAGACGATCTCGCAACCCTACATCGTCGCCTTC
>CAZMRX010000347.1:632-5885 GCA_964568755.1 uncultured Acidobacteriota bacterium
CGGGGAAAACGTGCTGGAGATCGGGACCGGCTCCGGCTACCAGGCGGCCGTGCTGTCGCTCGTCGCCGCGCGTGTCTACACGATCGAGATCGTGGCGCCGCTCGCGGAGAGCTCCGCCGCGCTGCTCGCCTCGCTCGGCTACGCGAACGTGTCGGTGCGGGCCGGCGACGGCTACCAGGGCTGGCCCGAAGCGGCTCCCTTCGACGCGATCCTGGTCACGGCGGCCGCGCCGCGGATTCCCGAGCCGCTCAAGCAGCAGCTCAAGGACGGGGGCCGGCTGGTGCTGCCGGTGGGCGACGAGTGGCAGGAGCTCGTGGTGGTCACGCGGCGCGGCGAGCGCTTCGAGGAGAGGCGCGTCCTGCCCGTGCGCTTCGTGCCGATGACAGGGAAGGTGCGGCAGTAGCGCCGATGGAAGCGCTCGCGGCCCTGGTCGCGCTCCTGCTCGTGACCGCGCTGACGCTCGCGCTCCCGATCGTCGCGATCGTCGCGCTGGTCAGGGCGAACCAGGCCCTGCGGGAGCTCGCGGAGGTGAAGGCCCGCCTCGCGGCGCTCGCGAGACGCGAGAGCGCCGTCCCGGACACAGCGGCCCCGCGCCCGGCGCCCACGCCCGCGCCGGCCGAAAGCGCGACGCCGCGCCACGAGCCGGGCGCGCCCGCGACGACTCCCGCGCCCGCGCCGTCTGCGTCGCAGCCGCCGATCCGCCGGGCCGACGCGCCTCGCGCCACGCCCGGGGCCGACTTCGCCACGCAGCTCGGGCCGAAGATCCTGGTGGGGGCTGGGGGACTCGCCGTGGTCGTCTTCCTCGGCCTGTTCGTTCGCTACGCCTGGGAGAACGACTGGGTGGGGCCGCTCGGGCGGGTGCTGAGTGCGGCGGCCTTCAGCCTGTGCCTGGTGGCGGGCGGCCTGCGCATCATGGCGCGCCGCTACCGGCCGCTCGGCCAGGGCCTGACCGCCGCCGGCTTCTCGGGCCTCTACGTCACCGCCTGGGCGGCGCACGAGGTCTACGGCCTGCTCGCGCGCGAGGCCGCCTTCGTGCTGCTGGTGCTCGTCACGGTGGCTGCGGTGGTGGTGGCACTCCGGCGCGACGCGCGCCTGCTGGCGGGCCTCGCCTGGTGGGGCGCCTATCTCGCGCCGGTGCTCGTCTCCACTGGCGAGGACCGCGCGGAGGCCCTGTTCGGCTATCTGCTGCTGCTGGGCGCGGGCGCCGTCTGGCTCGACAGGCGAAGGCCTTGGGCCGAGACGCTCCTGATCGCCGCGCTCGGCACGCTCGTGCTGTACGGAGCCTGGTACGGCGACCACTTCAGCACGGCGCGCTTCGGCGTGGCCGCGGGCGCGCTCGTGCTGCTCGCCGCCCTCTTCGCGCTCGGCCCGCCGCGCGGGAGCGAGCTCGCGGCGACGCTCGCCGGGTGCGCCGTCGCGGCCGCGGGAGCCGGGTCGCTGGTCATGGCGCAAGCGGCCGACAGCCCCATGGGAGTGTTGGCGCTGCTGGTCGCGCTGGCCGTGCTCGCGGCGATCGCCGCGGAGCGCTGGGCCTGGACGCAGCCGATCGGCGCCACGGTGGCTGCGCTGGCCGTGCTCGGCTGGCACGAGTCCTTCGGCAGCCCCGAGCGCGTGTGGGACGCGCTCGTCCTGGGCCTCGGCGTATCGGCCTCCTACGTCGCCCTGCTGGCGCTCTCCGGGTTGAGGGGGCGCGCGCTCGGCGTGCCGGGGGCGCTCGCGCACGTGGCCGCCTCGCTCCTGGCACTCACGATGCTGGAACGCGTCCTGGGCGAGCACTCGCGGGACGCCCTGTTCCTGTCGGTGCTCGGCCTCGGCGGCGTGCACCTGGCGCTCGGCCTCGCGGCGCGGGCCGCGGGCGGCGACCCGCTGCGCGTGCGCGCGACGCTCGGCCTCGCGGCGGTCTTCCTGACGCTCGCGATCCCGGTGCGGCTCTCCCTCCACGGCACGACGCTCGCGTGGGCGGCCGAGGGCGTCCTGCTGCTGTGGCTGGGGGTCAGGCAGCGCGCGCCGCTCGCGCGGGCCTTCGGCTACGCCGTGGTGCTGCTCGCGCTCTACCGCTTGTTCCTGCACCACCTGCCGCTCCACGCGGGGCCGTTCACGCCGGCCCTGAACCCCGAGTTCGGAACCTGGCTCTTCGTGATCGGGGCGCTCGCGCTCGCCCGGCGTCTGGCGCGACGCCTGCCCGCCGGGGAGGACGTCCCCTGGCTCGACGGCGCCTCGGTGCTGCTGCTGGGGCCGCTCGCCCTCGCGCTGCTCTTCGGACTCCTCACCGCGGAGACGCACTCCTACTTCGACCATCTCTCGCGGGCCGCGGCGGCCGGCGGCGACCGGACGGGGGCGCTTCGGGCCGAGCGCCAGGGCGGCCTCGCGGTGTCGGTGCTGTGGACGCTCGTCGCCACCGGGCTGCTCTCGACCGGCCTGGTGCTGCGCAGCCTCCCGCTTTTCTACTCCGCGTACGTCCTCTTCGCGCTCACGGCCGGCAAGGTGGTGCTGGTCGATCTCGCAACGCTGCCGACGCTCTACCGGATGCTGTCGTTCCTGGCGCTCGGCGTGCTGCTGCTCGCGGGGGCCTGGCTGAACTTGCGCTTCCGTGAGCGACTGCAGGCGCCCGGGCGGAACGACGTGGGCTAGGGTGTTCTGCTCGGCGTAGGTGGAGGCACCTCACGGGGCGACGCCCCGGCCCGAGGCATGTCCCGTCGGGTCGTCGCGAGCAGGCCGTAGTCGCTCCGCGCCAGCAGCTGGTTGTGCGCGCGGCAGAGCAGGCCGACGTTTCCCGGATCGTGGTCTCCGCCCATGCCGAAGGGATACCGGTGGTGGAACTCGAGCCGGTCCCGCTCGGAGCAGCGCCGACCTCGCGTGTCGACGAAGCCGCAACGATCCCCGTCGCGCTCGCGCACGGCACGCTTTACCGCCGCCGGCACGTGTCGCGAAGCCGGGGCGGTGCTCGTGTCCGAGAGGTCCCTGCGAGGTGCGGTGGTCTTCGCGAAGCGGCGAGCCTCGAGGCGCGCGAGCGTCTCGCTGACGGCGTGGTCGATGACCACGGCAAGGTCGCCATCGGGGACCTGGGAGCGAATCAGCGCCCGCAGCCGCTCGAGCTTGTCGTGGAGCTCGACGCTGGCGGTGAACTGGACCCTGTAACGGCCTGGCGACAGGGGCTCGACGACCGTGCGTCGAGTCGGGCTCGAGACGAGAGCTCCGCCCGGACGCTCCTCGGAGCTGAGCTGGGGGTCGAGGCAGTTCGGGGTCGGAGCCGAGGCCGCTGCGACTGTGTCCGGGCACAGTAGGTCTACCCGCTGAACGCCGGCGCGGTCCGATTGCGGGTCAGCCGCGGCTCCAGCCGCGGCTTCCGCTCGACCCTGACTGGAAGCCACTCCGGCCTGACTGGGCGCCACTCCAGCCGAAGCCGAGGCGCCGGCCGCCGGGGCCAGCGCCGCCCTGGCTGGCAAGGCCGGCGAGGCCGGCAAGGCTGGCAAGGCCGGCAAGGCTGGCAAGGATGGCAAGGATGGCAAGGATGGCAAGGATGGCAAGGATGGCCAGGCCGGCAAGGGCTGCGCGATGGATGGGAGAAGCGACTGCCGCTGCTCCGGCAGCTTGACCATGCGGGCCGGCACGTCCGGCCGGGGGCTGAGCTCGGCGACGAGCTCCAGGATCTGGCGCTTCGAGCAGAAGGTCGCCCGCGTGAGAAGCGCATCTCTGTTGTCGCGGGTGAGCACCGGGAGCAGCCTCACGATCCCGCTGAGGTGCAGTCGGCCGTCCCGCAGCATGTTCAGCAAGAGCGGAGGCCTGCGTGCGGCGCGGGCGACGCGGATGCGCATGTAGGCCTCGGCCTCCGAGAGGTGAAGCCGCTCCCGGCAATAGGCAAACATCGACGGGGAGGCCTCGCGAGCGTAAAGCCTGCGCCGCTTGACCTCGCCGATGTGGGCGACGAGGTCGGCCTCGACGCGGCGCGAGTGAGCGACGAGCTCGTCGAGGCGACGCAGCAGCTCGTCGTCGGAGAAACGGTCGAGTGTGATCGGGGATTCCATGGATGCAATATAGGCAGGCCATCGCGAGCTTCCCAGGATGACGCCAGCGCGTGTGGATGGCGAAAAGGGTCTCGCGCGGAGCCCAGGCGCAACTCCGAAGCTCGCCGCGTGACCACACGCGCGACAGCGGGATTCAGCGGAGCGAGTCGCGATGCGCCCCGAGCCGCTTCGGGATCTTGTCAAGTGGTGCGCGAAAAAAAGATCGTGCGAACGACCGCCGACGATCACACGCACCCTCGTCCTGCTCGACGATGCCCAGCACCGGTGGAATTGTGCGCGCACAGTCGCTCTACCAGCAGGACTACCGCCCGAAGCGGAGCGGCCGCGGTGATACGATCGAGGCGATGAGGCCCTCGCGATTCGCCTGCGCTGTTGTCGCGCTCGCGCTCGCGCTCGGCGCGCACGTCGCGGCGGCTCCCGCCGTCGTGCCGCTGACGCTGCCGTCGGGGACCGTCCTGCAGGCGGAGGTCATGGTCAAGGACGAGGATCGGGCGATGGGCCTGATGTTCCGTCCGTCGCTGCCGCGCGACCGCGGCATGCTGTTCGTGTTCGGGAGCTCCGACTTCCACGGCATCTGGATGAAGAACTGCCGCTTCGCGATCGACATCCTGTGGCTCGACGAGGAGCGCAAGATCGTGCACGTGGCCGAAGCCGTGCCGCCCTGCAAGGCCGATCCCTGCCCGGTCTACAACCCGCTGCGCAAGGCAGCCTACGTCGTCGAGCTGAATGCCGGGCAGGCCCGCCGCGAGAAGGCCGTGGTCGGGGCGGCGCTCGGCTTCACGCTGCCGGAGCCGAGCCGCTAGCCGAGGTCGCGAGCAGCACGCGAGCCCGCGCGTCGAGGTCGCGCCCCTGGGCTCGATCGGCGCCGCGACCTGCTCGAACGCCAGACCCTTCGCCCCGCGCGCGCCTCGAGCTCGCCGAATCGCAACGGGCCGGCCTGCTGCAGCCCAGGATCAGTCCGGTCCATCACTTCTGTTGCAGAAGTGGCGCGGGGGTTCAGGCCAGCAGGTCGGTGGCGGACGGCAACGCCCGGCAGTCGGGGGGCGACGGCGTGCTGGGCTGGACGATCGTGTTCAATCGCTTCCCGTAGGGAAGTAACTTGACACAGGACAGTTTAACGCCTACATTGATATCCGATGGGAAGTACATATCCAGAAGGCAGTGGGGTCGCCAGTCGCCAGTCGCCAGTCGCCAGTCGCCAGTCGCCAGTCGCCAGTCGCCAGTCGCC
>CAZMRX010000348.1:0-5843 GCA_964568755.1 uncultured Acidobacteriota bacterium
CTGGAGCGCGCGCAGCAGCTTCACCTGCATCGCGAGCGAGGTCTCCCCCACCTCGTCCAGGAACAGCGTCCCGCCGTTCGCCGCCTCGAACAGGCCCTTCTTGCTCTGCCGCGCGTCGGTGAAGGCGCCCTTGACGTAGCCGAACAGCTCGCTCTCCAGCAGCGTGTCGGGCAGCGCACCGCAGTTGATGCTGACGAACGGCCCCTCGGCGCGACCCGACAAACCGTGGATCGCGCGCGCCACCAGCTCCTTGCCGCTGCCGCTCTCGCCCGTGATCAGCACCGTCGAGCTGGTGGGCGCGATCGCGCGCACCATCTCGAACAGGGAGGCCATCGCCTGCGAGACGCCGATCACCCGGTCGAGGCCGAAGGCCTGGCCCACCTCGCGCTTGAGCCGCAGGTTCTCCTCGCGCAGGCTGCGGTTGGCGAGCGCGTCCCGCACGACGATGCGCAGCTCGTCGACGTCGAACGGCTTGAGGATGTACGCCTCGGCCCCGAGCTTGCGCGCGGCGACCGCCATCTCCGTCGTGCCGAACGCCGTCATCACCACGACCGCCGTCTCGGGCGAGGACGCCTTCACGTGGCGCAGGATCTCGAGCCCGTCGCCGTCCGGCAGCTTCACGTCCGTCAGCACCAGGTCGACGGGCCCCTCGCGCAGCACCGCCGCGGCTTCGGCGCGGCTGCCGGCCGGGCGCACGTCGAGGCCTTCCTTCTTGAGCAGGATCACGAGCATCTCGCGCATCGACTGCTCGTCGTCGACGATCAGGATGCGCTTCAAGGCGTGGCCCTCCCGTGCAGCGTCCGCGCCGATGCTACCGCCGGGCCGGCCCCGGCTCAATCCCGTACTCCCCGCGGCAGCCGCGCGGCGAGCAGGACGACCGCGCCGAGCCCCAGCCCCGACAGCAGCGCGCCGGCGCGCACCGACCAGGGCCGATAGCGGAAGCGCACCTCGTGGCGGCCGGCGCCGAGTCGCACCGCGCGGAACAGCCCGTTGGCCCGCAGCACCTCCGCCGGCCGACCGTTCACCTCGGCGCTCCAGCCCTCGTCGAAGGCCTCGGTCACCACCAGCACTCCGGGCTGCGCGAGATCGGCGGCGAGGCTCAGGCTGGAGACGCCGCGGGACACGACGCGCGCCGACGCGGAGGAGCCCAGGGCGCCCGCCGCGGGCGCGCCGCCGGCCAGCACGACCTCGAGGCGCGGATCGAAGCCCGGAGCGAGCACCGACGCGAGCGCGTCGCTCCCCTCCTCGAGCTCGCGGCTCGCCACGTATGCGTCGGGCAGCGTCTCGGGCACGCGCAGCAGGTGCAGCGGGCAGGCGTACGTCGTCGCGAACGTGGCCACCGGCTCGAGGCCCCGCGGCGGCGTTCGGCCGAGGTAGAGCACGTGCTCGACCCCGCCGAGCTGCAGCAGGCGCTGCGCCGCCTCACTGGCGATCCGCGTGTGCACGACCTCCGCGAACGCCGCGGAGAAGCGGGGACCGAGGCCGGTGAACTCGCCGTCGTAGCTCCCGCGCAGGCCCCAGCGGATGCCCGCCGGAGGCCGGAGCGTGTCCAGAAAGCCGAGGGCCGCCACCGCGGCCGGATCGAAGCCCGCGGGTCCGTCGCCCGGCGCGAGGCACGCGCTGCTCTCGGTAGCCGCGTGCACGCGGCCGCGGGCCGCGAGCAGGCGGTCGAGCACGGCCGGCCGCTGCTCGTAGAGCGCGGCGGGGGCGACGGGATTGGTGCCGCGACCCACCAGCACCAGGTCGACCCCGCCCAGTACCAGGAACGCCGCCGCGAGCCGCGGCTGGGCCGCGGCGCTCGCGCTGCGCCGCGCCAGCAGCAGGCACGCGACCGCTGCGAGAAGCGCACTGCGTCCCAGCTTGAGCGTCGCGAGCGGGCCTCCCGCCTCCTCGGCGAGGCGAGCCCCCGCAACGACCGCCAGGAGTGCGAGCGCGAGGAGCGCCGCCGCGACGACGCGCGCCCGCCGCCGCTCGGCATCGCTCCAGGCGCGGGTCAGGGCCGCGGCGCCGAGCGCCGCCAGGAGGGCGAGGCACAGCGACGCGGGCAGCAGGTACTTCTGCGGGTAGCGCAGCAGGGCGAAGCCGGGCAGCTCCAGCAGGGCGGCGTAGAGCGGAGTGTGGCGGCCCAGGCTCAGCAGCAGGAAGAAGCCGGCCCCCGCGGCGAGCGGCACCGCTCGCGGCTCACGCAGGCCGAGCGCCAGCGCGCCGAGCGCCAGCGTGGCGACCCCCAGGTACAGGCAGGACAGCAGCGGCTCGCGCCCCTCGAAGAGGCGCCCGCGCTCGGAGGGCGGCAGCGGCGCGCCGGACACGAGCCGGGGCACGACCAGGTCCACGAGCGACGCGGGGTGCAGCGACCAGTACGTGCGCGTGCGGAAGTCCTGCGCGGCCCTCAGGCCGTGGACCCCGCGCTCGAGCGTGGGCAGCCACTGGACGGCGGAGAGCGAGAGCGAGAGCCCCGCCGCCAGGGCCAGCGGGCGCAGCAGCGCCGCGAGCCCGGCGCCGCGCGTGGCGCGCAGGTGAAGCGCCACGCGAAGGAGCGCGACGAGCGCCGTCATCAGCACGAGGTCGCCCGAGCCCGCGAGCACCTGTCCCGCCGACCAGGCGCCGAGGACCAGGGCGCTGCGCCGGTCCGTGCGCCGCAGCAGGCCCTCGAGAGCCCAGAGCACCCACGGCATGAACGCGGCGCCGGCGAAATGGTGGTAGAGGCTCGCCGCCGACAGCACGGGTCCCGCGAGCGCGTAGGCGCCGCCCGCCGCCAGGGCGGGAAGCCAGCCGTGAAGCAGCCGGCGCGCGAGCGCTGCGGCTCCGAGCGACGCCAGCAGGCCGTGCCCGATCGTGACCAGCTCGAACTGCAGCGGCAGCGGCAGCGGCAGCAGCAGCCAGGTCGGCGGGTAGGCCAGCTCCGCGCTGGCGTCCGCCAGGAAGGGCGCCCCGAAGCCGACCCACGGGTTCCACAGCGGCAGCTCTCCCGCTGCCACGGCGGCGCGCAGCGCGGCGCGCTGCGGGTGCCAGTAGGCGTGCACGTCGCGCTCGAACAGCACGCGCGAGGCCGGCAGCGCGTCGGCGAAGGTCGCGAGCACCAGGGCGCCGAGAGCCGCCGCCACGAGCGCTGCGCTCCTCGCGCGACGCGGCTCCTGGCTCATGCCGGAACGGGAACCGACACGAGCGGCAGGCGCACGTCGAACTGCGAGCCCTGCCCGGCTGCGCTCAGCACGGTGATGTCGCCGCCGTGCTGGCGGACGATCTGGAACACGATCGCGAGGCCGAGGCCGGCGCCGGGGCGGCCGGCGGCCGCGAGCGGCTCGAACAGGCGCCGCTGCTCGTCGCGGGCGATGCCGCGGCCCTCGTCGCGCACGCTCAGCACCAGGTCGCGCTCGACGCGGCGCAGCGCGACGTCGAGTCGGCCTCCGGCCGGCATCGCCTCGAGCCCGTTGCGCGCGAGGTTCCAGAACACCTGGCTGATCTGGTCGGGGTCGGCGAGGCACACGTGCGGCCCCTCGTCCGCCTCGAACGTCACGACGTGGTCGGGCCCGACCTCGCTGCCGTTGCGCAGCAGCGTCACGGCCGACTCGACCACCGGCAGCAGGTCCACCGGGTGGCGCGGGCGCACCGGGGTCTTGGCCTGGTACAGGAAGCGGTTGAGCGTGTCGGAGAGGCGCTTCGACTCGCGCGAGATGATCGCGAGCAGCCGCCCCTGCTCCTCGCCGAGCGCGGGCTCGGCCGACAGCACCTGCGCCGAGCCGCGGATCGAGCCGAGCGGGTTGCGGATCTCGTGCGCCAGCTGCGCGGCCATCTCGCCGACGGCGGCCAGCTTCTCCTTCGTGCGCACCTCCTCCTCGAGCCGGCGGATCTCGGTCAGGTCCTGGAACACCACCAGGCAGCCTCGGCGCACCGGCTCCTGCGTGGCGAGCGGCGTCACCGAGACGCCGATCTCGAGCGCGCGCCCCTCCGGGTGGCGATACGAGATCTCGAGCCGGGCGAGCGCGCGGTTGGCCGCCCGCGTCTGCAGCTCGGCGGGCCGAAGCAGCGGCGAGGCGAGCACCTCCCCCACCAGCGCGCCGCGCATCGTCTCGGGAGCACGGCCCAGGATCGTCCCGCCGAAGCGGTTCACGTACAGGATGCGGCCGTCGGCGTCGGTGGTCATCAGGCCGCTCTGGATGCTGTCCACGATCACCTGGTTGAGCCCGCGCAGGTCGGCGACCTCGAGCGTCGCCTCGCGCAGCTTCACCCCGGCGTGCTGCAGGCTCTCGGCCAGGTACGAGCCGAGCAGGGCCACGGTGGCGCAGGCGACGCCGAGCACGAACACCGAGTAGAAGAGCGCGGCCGGAGGCAGCCGGTCCAGGCCAGAGAGCCCCTGCGGCGGCAGCAGGCCCTCGCGCACCGCGGCCAGCAGGACGCCGTAGAGCGACGTGGCGATACCCGCGAGCGCGAGCGCGCCCCGGCGCGGGACCAGCATCGTCGCGGACAGGAGCGACAGCGGGTAAAGCAGCAGGAAGCCCGTGCGCACGCCGCCGGTGACGTGGACGAGCGCCGTCACCATCACCAGGTCCCCGAGCACCTGGGCGTAGGCGAGCGCCCGGCGCGACGGCACGAAGCGCAGCGCCGCCACGTGGACCACCGTCAGCGCGTAGGTCGCCCCGATCACGAAGTAGAGCGGGTTGACCGTCACCAGCGTCTCGGAGACCGCCTCGACGTAGGTGGCGATGAACAGCAGGGTGGTGACCATCACCACCCGGAACATCATCAGCCGCTTGAGGCGCGCCTCCAGGTCGGCGTTCATATCCCACGCCCCCGCGAAGCACGGGCCGATCTGGCCGCGATCGCCCCGCCCCGCCGGCGCCCCCGCGGGCTCACGAGGCTACGGCTCCCGCGCCGGGGGGGGTCGGTGAAGGCATCCTCATCGTCGTTCCGCCCGGCGCCCGAGGCGCCGGGCGGGGCATCAGGAGAGCTTGCTGATCAGGTCGAAGAGCGGCAGGTACATGGCGATGATGATGCCGCCGACCGTGACGCCGAGGAACAGGATCATCACCGGCTCCATCAGCGTCAGCAGGTTGGCCACCGCCTGGTCGACCTCTTCCTCGTAGAAGTCGGCGATCTTGGTCAGCATCGAGTCGAGGGCGCCCGTCTGCTCGCCGACGCCGATCATCTGCACCACCATCGGCGGGAACACGCCCGTCTCCTTGAGCGGCTGGGCCACGGTCAGCCCGCTCTCGACCCCCTTGCGCACGGCCATGATGCCGTCTTCGACGATGGCGTTGCCGGCGGTACGCGCGGTGATCTCGAGCCCGTCGAGGATCGGCACGCCCGAGGCGATCAGCGTCGACAGCGTGCGGCAGAAGCGCGCGACGGCGATCTTCTGCATCAGCGGGCCGAAGATCGGCGCCTTGAGGACGATCTTGTCGACCACGCGGCGCCCGGAGTGTGTCGCGTAG
Organism: uncultured Acidobacteriota bacterium; assembly: GCA_964568755.1. Lineage (GTDB taxonomy): Bacteria > Acidobacteriota > Vicinamibacteria > Fen-336 > Fen-336 > DATBSL01. The sequence continues at coordinate 5,433 of CAZMRX010000348.1, forward strand.
TAGCGGCGGAACGCGACCACGCCGAGCACGACGCCGATCACGATGAACGGCAGCAGGCGCACGAACCAGTTGCTCATGCCGATGACGATCTTGGTCGGCAGCGGCAGCTCGGCGTTCAGGCCGGCGAACATCGAGGCGAACGTCGGGATCACCTTCCACAGGATCACGGCGATCACGATCCCGGCGATGCCGAGCACCGCGACCGGGTAGACCATCGCGCCCTTGACCTGCGCCTTCAGCTTGACGTTCTTCTCGATGTAGGTCGCGAGCCGCTTCAGGATCGTGTCGAGGATGCCGCCCGCCTCGCCGGCCGCGATCATGTTGGTGAAGAGGTCGTTGAACCCCTTCGGGTGCTTGCGCATCGCGTCCGCGAGGCTCGCGCCGCCCTCGACGTCCATGCGGGTCTGCTGC
>CAZMRX010000349.1:0-5827 GCA_964568755.1 uncultured Acidobacteriota bacterium
CCCTTCATCCGCGACTGCATCATCAACAAGGACAAGACCAAGCTGATCCACGAGGCGATCGCCGCCGGCGTGTCGCAGTACGGCATGCAGACCTTCGACCAGTCGATCTTCCAGCTCTACAAGAAGGAGCTGATCAGCTACGACGAGGCGCTGCGCCGGGCCAGCAACCCCGACGAGTTCAAGCTCAAGATCCAGGGCATCCAGTCCTCCTCCGACATGGCCGCCGAGGAGATGGAGCGGACGATGCAGTCCTTCGACCTGGAGAAGTAGCAGAGAGCTATGCCCCGCAGCGCGACGGGTGCGCCCGCCCAGAGCGCGTACCAGCGGGCACTCGGACGGCTCGCTCGCCGCGACCACTCGGAGGCTGAGCTGCGCCGCGCGCTCGCCGCTCGCGGCCACGCGCCCTCCGAGATCGACTCCGCGATCGAGCGCCTGCGGCGCGAGCGCTACATCGACGACCTGGGCTTCGCCGAGCGCTTCGCGCGGAGCCGCCTGGCCCACCAGGGCCACGGACGGGCGCTGATCCGCCAGGGGCTCCGCAAGCGCGGGGTGGGCCGCTCCGAGACCGAGGCGGGCATCGCGGTGGCGCTCGGCGAGGTGGACGAGAAGGCCGTGCTGGAGTCGCTGGCCCGCCGCTACTGGCGTCAGCACGCGCGCGTCGAGCCCGCGCGTCGCCTGCCGCGGCTGTGGGCGTTCCTGCTGCGGCGAGGCTTCGCCGCGGGCCTGGTGCACGACCGGCTGAGCGCGCTCTGGCCGCGCTGGGCAGACGCCCTCGAAGGACTCGAGCCGGCCGAGCCTGCCGACACCGGCCGCGAGCAGGGAGACGAAGCGTGACACCGGGAAGCCCCCGCGCCAGGACGGCCGACGAGATCCGCAGCGGCTTTCTCCGCTACTTCGAGGAGCGCGGCCACCGCGTCGTCAAGAGCTCGCCGCTCGTGCCCCAGAACGATCCGACGCTCCTGTTCGCCAACGCGGGCATGAACCAGTTCAAGGACGTCTTCCTGGGACGCGAGAAGCGGGACTACGTCCGGGCGGCCTCGTCGCAGAAGTGCGTGCGCGCCGGCGGCAAGCACAACGACCTCGAGAACGTGGGCGTCACCGCGCGCCACCACACCTTCTTCGAGATGCTCGGCAACTTCTCGTTCGGCGACTACTTCAAGAAGGACGCGATCGCCTTCGCCTGGGAGTTCCTGACCGGCGACCTGGGCCTCGCCAAGGACCGCCTCACCGTCACGATCTTCAAGGGCGACGGGGCCGTCCCGCGCGACGCCGAGGCGCACGGCTTCTGGACCGCGCACGTGCCCAAGGAGCGCATCCTCGAGCTCGGCGCCAAGGACAACTTCTGGGCGATGGGCGACACGGGCCCCTGCGGCCCCTGCTCCGAGGTCCACTACTTCCAGGGCAACGAGCTGCCCTGCCCCACCGAGGCGGCGAGCGGCGCGTGCCTGGGTGTCGAGTGCGAGTGCGACCGCTGGCTCGAGGTCTGGAACCTGGTGTTCATGCAGTACGACCGCGACGACAAGGGGGCGCTCAATCCGCTGCCCGCCCCGTGCGTCGACACGGGGATGGGTCTCGAGCGCGTGGCCGCGGTGGCGCAGGGCCGGCTCTCGAACTACGACAGCGACCTCTTTACTCCCCTGCTCGACGCCGTCGCCCGCCGCGCCGGCCGCAGCTACGGGAAGGACCCCGGCGACGACGTCTCCATGCGCGTCGTGGCCGACCACCTGCGCGCGATGACGTTCCTGATCTCGGACGGGGTCCTGCCCGGCAACGAGGGCCGCGGCTACGTGCTGCGCAAGATCATGCGCCGCGCGCTTCGCCACGGCCGCAAGCTGGGCATCGAAGGCTCGTTCCTGAGCACGCTCACCGCCGCCGTGGTGGAGCGGATGAAGGCCGCCTACCCCGAGCTCGTCTCGCACCACGACTCGGTCGCGCGCGTGGTCGCGGTCGAGGAGGAGCGCTTCAGCACCACCTTGAAGCAGGCCTTCGCCGTCTTCGAGGAGATCGCCGCGGGCCTGAAGCCGGGCGACACCGTGCCCGGCGCCGAGGCTTTCCGGCTCTACGACACCTACGGGCTGCCAGCAGACTTCACCGAGGAGCTCGCCAAGGACCGCGGCCTGCTCGTGGACACGGCCGGTTTCGAGCGCGAGCTTCTCGCCCAGCAGGAGCGCGCCCGCCAGTCGAGCAAGCTGGGCGCGGTCAAGGGCGACCCGGTCTACGTCAAGCTGGCCGAGGACGGCGCGCGCAGCGAGTTCCTCGGCTACCAGGGCCTCTCGGTCGATGACGCCCGCGTGCTCGCGGTGCTGCGCGACGGCAGGCTCGCGAGCCGGCTCGACGCCGGCCAGGAGGGCCTGATCGTCCTCGACCGCACCCCGTTCTACGCGATGGCCGGCGGGCAGGTCGGCGACCAGGGGGTGATCGCCTCGGACGGCTCGGCCGCCGAGGTGACCGACACCACGAGCCCGCTGCCGGGGCTGCACGTGCACCACGTCCGCGTCAGCCACGGCGGCTTCGAGCGCGGCATGGTGGTGCGCGCCGAGGTGGACGCCGTGCGCCGGGCCGGGGCGATGCGCCACCACACCGGCACCCACCTGCTGCACGCTGCCCTGCGCGAGCTGCTCGGGCCGCACGTCAAGCAGGCGGGCAGCCTCGTGGCCCCCGACCGGCTGCGCTTCGACTTCAGCCACTACGCGCCAGTCAGCCCGCGCGAGCTGCGGCACCTCGAGAACCGCGTCAACGCCGAGGTGCTGCGCGACGCCCGGCTCGAGTCGAAGGTGATGGGGCGCGACGAGGCCCTGGCCTACGGCGCGCTCGCCTTCTTCGGCGACAAGTACGGCGAGCGGGTGCGCGTGATCGAGATTCCGGGCTTCTCGAAGGAGTTCTGCGGCGGAACCCACGTGAGCGCGACCGGCGAGCTCGGGTTGTTCCTGCTCACGCACGAGCAGGGCGTCTCCGCGGGCACGCGAAGGGTCGAGGCCCTGACCGGCGAGGCGGCGATGGCACGGGCGCAGGCCGACCAGGGCATCCTGGAGGAGCTCGAGGACGCCGCGCGGGTCGATCGCCGCGAGCTGGTCGACGAGTACGCCCGGCTGCGCGAGCAGCTGAAGGCCCGGGAGCGCGAGATCCAGGCGCTGCGGCTGAAGCTCGCGACCGGCGCGGGAGCGTCGGGTGAGGACCTCACCGAGGTGGGCGGTACGCTGCTGTGGACGCCGCGCCACGAGGGCCTCGATCGCAAGGGGCACGCCGAGGTGGTGGACGACTTCCGGAACCGCCACAAGGGCAAGCGCTTCGCGCTCGTGTCGACGTCGGTCGCGGAGGACGGCGTGAGCGTCATCGCGGCGGTCTCCGCTGACCTGACGGGCCAGCTCAAGGCGCCGGAGATCATGAAGCAGCTCGGGCTGCGAGGCGGGGGCCGGCCGGACTTTGCCCAGGGGGGCGGGGTCGAGCCGGGAGACGTGGAGGCTCTGAGGAAGAAGGCGCGAGAGCTGCTGAAAGGGGCCGCCTGAATGGGAACGAGGTGGAGCCCCATGCCCAGGACGGGCGGAGCGATCTTGAGCCCGAGACCGATTCAAATCGTGCTGGCGCTCCTGCTGGGACTGGCGAGCGCCAGCACGGGGAATGGGCAGGTCTACACGCGTGTGAACCCGAACGGCGTCGTCGAGGCGACGAACGTCCCCGACGAGGCGGGCTTCCGCCTCACCTACCCCGGCAAGGGCACCTTGATCCACTCGCGCGGATTCCAGCGCAACCGCGCGCTGTCCTCCATGTACGACCACCACATCGACGCCGCGTCGCGGCTCTACCAGGTCAGCCCCGACCTGGTGCGCGCCGTGATCAGCGTCGAGTCTGAGTTCGACCAGTGGGCGGTTTCCTCCAAGGGCGCCCGCGGCCTGATGCAGCTGATGCCGGCCACGGCCCGCAGGCTCGGCGTGCTCGACTCGTTCGACGCCCGGCAGAACATCTTCGGCGGCACGCAGTACCTGCGCATCCTGACCGACCAGTTCGCCGGCGACACCACGCTGGTGCTGGCCGCCTACAACGCCGGCGAGGGCGCCGTGAACCGCTACCGCGGCGTGCCCCCCTATCGCGAGACGCGCGGCTACGTCCAGAAGGTGCAGGGGCTGCTCGGAGGCTTCTCCGCCGCGGCGCCCGCCTCGGGTGCCGCCTCCTTCTACACCCCGAGCGCCGCGAGCTCGCTGCGCGCGAGCGCGGCCAAGGGCCGCCCCGCCCCGCGCACGCGCAAGGTCGAGCCGGCGCGGCCGCGCACCTACTATCGCTGGCGCGACGAGCGCGGCGTCACGCACGTGGCCGAGACCCCGCCGCCCGACGGCACCGTCTACGCCACGGTGCGCGCCCTCGACTGAGCATGGCCGACCCGATCCCGCGCGGCCCGTTCGACCAGGGCCTGTTCCTCACCCACTACAACAAGGGGCGCGAGCTGTTCGAGGCGCGCCGCTTCGAGGAGGCGGAGCGCCAGCTCGAGGAGGCCTACCTGCTGCGCCCGCGCGACCCGCGCGTGCTCAACCTGCTCGGCCTCGTCTACTACCGCGGCGACAAGCTCGGCAAGGCCGAGGAGGTCTACCGCAAGCTGATCGCCGAGAGCCCCGAGGCCCACACGCTGCACTACAACCTCGGCCTCGTCTGCTTCAAGCTCGGGCGGCTCGACGACGCCGAGGCGGCCTTCGTCAAGGCGCTCGAGCTCACGCAGGGCAACCCCAAGATCCACTTCTACCTCGGCTCGATCTACGAGCGGCAGCAGCGCTACAAGGACGCGATCTACCAGTACCGCCACGCCGGGGCCCACATGCTGGTGCAGCGGCTCGAGGGCCGCATGGGCGGCAAGGCGCCCGCCGACGCGACCGCGCCGCCCCCCGGCCTGCTGCCCCCGACCCCGCCGGCCGAGCCGGAGGACGGTCCCGGCACGCGGCCGCCGCAGGGCAAACCCGCAGCCGCAAAGGCCCCGCCGCCGGCCGCACCGCCGCCCACGGAGGCCGTGCAGCCCGCCAAGACCGTGGAGCCCGTCAGCCCCACGCTGATGGCCGGGGACAGCCCGCTGCCGGGCGGCCTGCGCGAGACCCGGCGCTTCCAGGGCTACGACGACACGCTGCCCCCGGGGATGCGCGCGATCTCGCTGGCCGCCGCCCGCGCCGGCGCGGCCCCGACGCAGGACACCCGTCCCCCGGTGCCCGCCCGCGAGGCGTTCCGGGCCCTGGAGAAGGGCCTGATGGAGATCGAGTTCTCGGGCAAGGTGTACATCAAGCAAGGCACGATCTACTCCTACAGCGGCAACCTCACGTTCTGGGTGAAGGACAAGCGCCCCGGGGCGCGCCCGTCGCTGGTCATCGTCACGGGCACCGGCCGGCTGATCCTGACCGACCAGGAGCGCGACCTGACGTTCATGCAGGTGGCCGGCGAACCCGTCTACGTCGAGCCCGCGCACCTGCTGGCGTGCGAGGAGTCGCTGCAGCCGCGCTACATCCGCCTGGGCGACGAGGCCGCCGGGCTGGAGGTCGTGGCCCTGGAGGGCCGCGGCATGCTCGCGCTGTCGGTCGCGAGCAAGCCGCTGCCGCTCAGCGTCAACCCCGGCGTGCCGGTCTCGGTGCCCGCGCCCTCGGTGATCATGTGGACGGGCGCGCTGGTTCCGCACGTCGTCGACGACCCGGAGGTCTACGCGGTCGTGATGGCGCGGTCCGGGACGCCCGGTCGGATGGTGCGTCTCGAGGGGACCGGCCAGATCCTGGTGGAGCAGGCGGCGGGCTGAGCCCGGATCATTCGCGAGGCCGCATCATGCTCCGAGCGAATGATCCGTTCTGAACGGCCAGACGGC
>CAZMRX010000350.1:0-5806 GCA_964568755.1 uncultured Acidobacteriota bacterium
AGGCCCCCCGCTCGCTCCGCCGAAGTGAATTCGGCTCCGCTCGCAGCCCGTGGCTCCCTGCCTGGGTGCTGCGCCGCACCCCCCAGGCCCCCCGCTCGCTCCGCCGAAGTGAATTCGGCTCCGCTCGCAGCCCGTGGCTCCCTGCCTGGGTGCTGCGCCGCACCCCCCAGGCCCCCCGCTCGCTCCGCCGAAGTGAATTCGGCTCCGCTCGCAGCCCGTGGCTGGCTGCCTGGTGGCGAGCGAAGCCGGATTCGGCCCGTTACTTGTCTTCGGCGGAGCAGGCCGGGGAGTAGCCCTGACGGCACGCCTGCTGGTTGAGGCGGCGGGCCGTGTCGGCGTCGCGTTCGACCCCCCGCCCCACGCGGTAGAGAAACGCGAGGTGCGCGCACGCCGAGGGATCGCCGCCGTCGCAGCCCTTGCGCAGCAGCGCCGCCCCGCGACGTTGCTTCGAGAGCGAAGGCTCGAACACCAGTCCCAGCGCCTGGTAGGTGCAGCCTTGCGGAGCTCCGCGCTCGCACGCGTCCGAGAGCAGCTTGACGGCGCGGGCGACGTCCTTCGCGACGCCGTCTCCCGTCTGATACATGCGCCCGAGCGAGGCGCAAGCGGTGACGACATCGCCGGCGCACGCCCGCTCGTAGAGGGCCACGGCCTCCGCCGGAGCGCGCTCGGCTCCCTGGCCCCACTCCTTGATCCAGCCGAGGCTGAAGCAACCCTCCAGGTCGGAGGCGTCGCAGGCCTGGCTCAGCAGCCGCACCACCCGGCCCGGGTCCGCGGCGATGCCGCCGCCCGCCTGCTGCAGGTGGGAAGCCAGCGGCCGGCAGCCCAGCCGCGGGGCCCGGCCGCACACCGTCTCGAGCAGCGCGAGGCCGCGCGCTTGCGCGGCCGCGTCGTTCGGGCGGCGCAGCAACGCCATCGCGAGGTAGCTGCAACCCTCGTCGTCCCCCCCGTCGCAGGCCTTCTCGTAGGAGAGCACGGCCTGCGCGTCGTCGCGGCTCGCGCCCTCGCCGACCTCGTGGAGCCATCCCAGCATGGTGCAGCCTTCGGCGAGCCCCGCGGTGCAGGACCGCGCGAACAGCCGAGCCGCCCGGGCGTCGTCCCTGTCGACTCCGAGGCCGCGTCGCGCGAGCCACCCGAGGTTCTGGCAGCCCCAGGTGTAGCCGCCCTCGCAGGCCTTGTCGTAGAACCCCGCGGCGGTCCGAGCGTCCCGGGTCACGCCCCTGCCGTTCTGGTAGAGCAAGCCGATGTTGTTGCAACCCCGCGCCTGGCCCGCGTCGCACGCCCGCGTGTAGAGCGCGAGCGCGCGCGGCAGGTCCCGCTCGACGCCGTCCGCGTTCTCGAGCAACCAGCCGAGCGCGGAGCAGCCGTCGAGCGTTCCGCCCTCGCACGCCCTGGCGTAGAGGCTGGCGGCTCGAGCCGCGTCCCTGGGGGCGCCGCGCCCCTTCTCGAGCATCCAGCCGAGGCCGTGACAGCCCGCCGCGTATCCGCTGTCGCACGCGCGGGTGAAGAGCGCGACCGCGCGCGCGTCGTCCTGCGGCACGCCGCGCCCGTTCTCGTGCAGCCAGCCGAGGTTGGTGCAGCCGTGCCAGTAGCCGAGGTCGCAGGCCTGCCCGTAGAGCCCGCCCGCTTGCGCTGCGTCCTTCGTGACGCCGCGGCCCTGCTCGTGCATCCAGCCGAGACGGGAGCAGGCCCAGCCGTTGCCCGCCTTGCAGGCCCGCCCGTAGAGACCGGCGGCGCCGGCCGCGTCGCTCGCCTCGCGCTCGCGCGCCAGGTCGGCACAGGCCTGCGCGCGGCCCGCTTCGCATTCGGGCTCGAGGGCGTCCCGGGCGGTCGCCGAGGGCGGCGCGGCACGCTCGCTCTCTCGGCGCAGCATGCCCAGGATCGAGCAGTCCGCCGCGTCCCCGGATTCACAGGCGCCCCCGAGCGCCGTCACCAGACGCGCCGGGTCCTCGATCGCCTCCGTCCCGAAGCGCTCGATCCAGGCGAGCAGCAGGCAGGTGTTTCGCTCTCCCTTCCGACACGCGTCGCGGATCCGGGCGACCCCGCCTTCGACGTTCTTGCGCGTGCCCGCGCCCCGGATCTCGAGGAGCCCCAGCAGGGCGCAGGTCTCGCCCTCGCCCCGCTCGCAGCCCTTCTCGATCAGGGGCAGGCCCCGCGCGGCGTCGGTCGCCGGCGCCGCGGGTCCCAGGAGCGTGCGCAAAGCACAGCCTTCGCCGAGACCGGCCCGACAGGCCCGATCGAGAGCCTCGAGTGTCGCCGTGACGTCGGGCCCGCCGGGTTGCGACGCGTGGGCCATCGCCAGCCCGAGGCAAGCGGGGGCGTAACCCGCGCCGCAGCTGCGCTCGAACAGGTCGCGGGCACGGCTGAAGTCCCGCGGGGCTTGCCGTCCCGTCAGCAGCTGGACGCCGAGCTGGGTGCACGCGAGCGGCTCTCCCGCATCGCAGGTCTGCTCGAGCATCGACAGGCCGTGCGCCGGGTCCCGCAGCGCCGGACTGTTGGAGAGGTGAAGGCCCGCGAGCGCGGTGCAGCCCGCGTCGAGGCCCGCGCTGCAGGCGCCGTGAAACAGCCGCGCTGCCCGCGCCTCGTCCCGTGGCGCCCCACGGCCCTCGAGGGCGAGCGTGCCGAGCAGCAAGCAGCCCACGGGCTCGCCGTCGTCGCAGGCCTGGCCGAACACGAGCGCCGCGTCGGCCAGCTCCAGCGAGACGCGCTCGTCCTTCCCGTCGCGGCGCAGCCGGAGCTCGACCCGCTCGCCGACCCGACGCTGGGCGAGCGGGTCGCTGCCCACCACGGTGGGAAACGGCTTGCCGTCCAGCTCCCGCACGACGTCTCCGGGGCGGATCCCGGCGCGAAACGCGGGGCTGCCACGGAACACGAAGGAGACCCGGACGTCGTTTCCCGAGCCCGGGGGAGAGCTCTCGTCCGCAACGCCGAGCCTTTCCGTCAGGAAGCCGAGCGTGGGCAGGGATGAAGACGCCCCGGACTCATCGGCACGCGCACCCGTCGCAGTCGCCGCGAGCGACAGCAGCATCGCGGCGCGTCCGACCGCCGTGATCCTCACCGCGGCGAGTCTAATACAGCGGGCCTCCACCCCCGGGAATCCGGCGCGGGCGAGGCCGCGGCCTCACAGGTCTTCCAGCTTCACCTGCTCGAATCGCACGTCGCCCTCCCCAGGCACGAGCTGGGCCAGCAGCGGCAGGTCGGATGTGACCACCGTCGCGATCTTGGGGTAGCCGCCGGTGGTCGGGCCGTCGTTCAGCATCACGATCGGCCGGCCGTCGGGCGGGACCTGGATCGAGCCGGGCAGCATGCCGTCCGACAGGATCTCGGAGGGCCCGTGGTGCCGCAGCGGCTCGCCCTCGAGGCGGCAGCCGACGCGGTCCGAGGTCGCTCCGAGCCGGAAGCTCGTGGCGAGGAAGCGCGCGATCGTGGAGCCGTCGAAGTAGTCGGCCTGCGGGCCCAGCACGACGCGGACCGTGACGGACGTCGCGTGCGGCACCGAGGCCGACTCGACGGGCGCCGCGGATGCGCCGGCGGGCGCGACTCCCAGTTGATCGTCCGCTCGCAGCGCGCGGCCCAGCAGGCCTCCGAACCCCGACTGCAGGTCGGTGGCGCGCGCGCCGAGAACCTCGGGCACGTCGATCCCGCCTTGCAGGGCGACGTACGCGCGGCATCCCGTGCGCCGGCCGGTGAACCGCAGGACGTTGCCCGGCCGCGCCAGGACACCGGATCCGAGCGGGACCGGCCAGGCTCCGAGATCGGCGCGCTCGAGGACCGCGCCCAGGTCCGCGCCCGTGACCGCGAAGCGGACGGGAGCCAGGAACTCGAGCGCCGGCCCCGACGCCGTGCACTCGAGCGTCGCGGCATCCGGAGGGTTGCCGAGGGCCTGGTTGGCAGCCGCGTGCGCCGTTGCGTCGAGCGGCCCGGCGCCGCTCACGCCCAGCCGACGGTGGCCCCTGCGACCCGCGTCCTGGACGCTCGTGAGGAGCCCCGCCTCCCGTACCCGGACGACGGGGTTCGCCGGGGTGTACGGCGGCGGCGAAGAGGGCTCGGGCTCGGACAGCTCGGCGACCGGAGCAAACCGCACGCGGTCGCCGGGCGAAAGGAGTGCGGGCTCCTCGCGGAAGGGATCGAACAGGCGCAGCGACGTGCGACCCACGAGCCGCCACCCGCCGGGCGATGCCACGGGGTAGATCCCGGTCTGCCGTCCCGCGAGCCCGACCGACCCCGCGGGGACCCGCACCCGCGGCGTCTCGTGCCGCGCGCACTCGAGCTCCGGGGGCACGAGCCCGAGGTAGGCGAACCCGGGCTTGAAGCCCAGCATGAACGCCGTGTACGCACAGGAAGCGTGGAGCCGGACCAGCTCGCGCTCGCTGAGCCCGCGCTCGCGCGCGAGCGGCGCGAGGTCGGGCCCTGCGTCGCCGCCGTAGAGCGTGGGCACCTCGTGAAGTCGCCCCGGGGCCGGGGCCGCGCTGTCCGCGCCGCCGAGGCGCAAGGCCAGCTCTCGCCCCACGGCCGCCGGCCGCGCGGCGCGCTCGTCGTACAGCACCAGCAGCGAGCGCAGCGTGGGCACGGCTTCGACGAAGCCGGGGAACGGCCGCTCCGCGAGCTCGCGGTCGAGCGCGCGCACGCGAGCGTTGGTCGCGTCGTCGAGGGAGTCGCCGAGCTCCACGCTCCAACCGGCGTTGCCGAGCGGCAGCACGCGTGCGCGGGTCAACGCGCGAGGGCCTGCACGCTCACGCCGGCGCCCGCGAGCGCCTCGCGGACCGCGCGCGCCAGCTCGAGTGCGCGCGGGTTGTCGCCGTGCAGGCACAGCGTGTCCGCCAGGACGGCGACCACGCTGCCGTCGCTCGCGACCACGCTTCTGTCCACGGCGAGCCGGAGCGCCGCTGCTGCCGCTGCGGCCGCGTCCTCGATCACCGCGCCTGGCTGCGAGCGCGGAACCAGCCGTCCGCGGGCGTCGTAGGCGCGGTCGACGAACGCCTCGGCCGCGAAGCGCAGGCCGGCGGCCGCGGCGGCATCCCGCATGGACGGCGAGCCGGCGAGGCCCACCATCACGAGCCCCGGGTCCGCGCGCGCCACTCCCCGGGCGATCGCCCGCGCCAGCTCGCCGTCGTCCGCGGCCTGGTTATAGAGCGCCCCGTGCGGCTTGACGTGGGTGAGCGGCGCGCCGTGCGCGCGCGCGAAGGCCGCGAGCGCGCCCACCTGGTAGAGCACGTCGGCTTCGACCTCGGCCAGGGGGACCCGCATCTCGCGCCGGCCGAAGCCGCGCAGGTCGAAGTAGCCCGGGTGCGCGCCAACCGCCACACCGGCTGAAACGGCGCGCGCCACGGTGCGGTCGATCACCGAGGGGTCCCCCGCGTGGAAGCCGCACGCCACGTTGACCGAGGTCACGTGCGCGAGGAGCGCCTCGTCCGTGCCGATCGACCAGGCGCCGAAGCCCTCGCCGACGTCCGCGTTCAGGTCGATGCGCGCACTCATCGCAAGGCACCTGGGAGCTGGCGAGCAGCGCGGGGCTCAGCTCGAGGAAAGGGGACCCGACCACGGCTGTGAGCCACAGGTAGCGGCGGAGCCGGAGGGCTCCCGGGGCGGGTCGCCGACCTGGCCAGTGGACCCGTCCCGGGATCCCGGTCCGCCGCGGAGACGAAGGCCACGGCCCGGGTCCCCTAGTCGAGCAGCAGCTGCAGCGAGCGGACGAGCGTCTTCTTGAGCTCGCGGCGGTCCACCACCATGTCGAGCATGCCGTGCTCGAGCAGGAACTCCGCGCGCTGGAAGCCCTCGGGCAGCTTCTGGCGGATGGTCTGCTCGATCA
>CAZMRX010000351.1:0-4694 GCA_964568755.1 uncultured Acidobacteriota bacterium
GGAGCGCTTCGTGGAGCCCCGCGGCGGGCGCCGGCGGGGGGTCGGCACTCGGACGCTCGGGGAATTCACCGCCTCGCTCGCGCCGCCGCGCCGCATCCTGCTGATGGTGAAGGCCGGCAAGCCCGTGGACGAGATGCTCGAGCGGCTGGCGCCGTGCCTCTCTCGCGGCGACGTGGTGATCGACGGCGGCAACTCCTTCTTCCGCGACACGCAACGTCGCGAGGCCGCGGTGCGCGCGCAGGGAGTGATGTTCGTCGGGATGGGCGTCTCCGGGGGCGAGGAGGGCGCGCGCTACGGGCCGTCGCTGATGCCGGGCGGCGCTCGCGACGCGTACGACCTCGTGCGCCCGGTACTCGAGTCGATCGCCGCGAAGACCGAGTCCGGCCCCTGCGTTGCCTACGTCGGGCCGGACGGCGCCGGCCACTTCGTGAAGATGGTGCACAACGGCATCGAGTACGGCCTCATGCAGGCAATCGCAGAGGCGTACGACCTGCTCCGGCGGGGGCTGGGCCTCCCCGCAGACGAGGTGGCCGGCATTTTTGCCGAGTGGAACCGCGGGCCGCTCGAGTCCTACCTGATCGACGTCACGGCCCAGGTGCTCGCCGCCCGCGATCCCGAGACGGGGAACCCGCTGGTGGAGATGATCCTCGACCAGGCCGGGCAGAAGGGGACCGGCAAGTGGACCGCGCAGGCCGCGCTCGACCTCGGGGTGCCGATCCCCACCATCGCGGCGGCGATCGACGCGCGCATCCTGTCCAGCATGAAGGGCGAGCGCGTGAGCGCCGGCACCCGGGTTGTCAGCGAGACCACGGGCGGCGTCGACGTCGAGCCGCGGGAGATGACCGCCGCCATTCACGCCGCCCTGCGTGCCGCGATGGTCTGCGCTTACGCACAGGGGATGGCCCTGCTGCGCGTGGCCTCCATCGCGAACAACTGGAAGGTGGATCTGCGCGAGATCGCCCGCATCTGGAAGGGCGGCTGCATCATCCGGGCGCGGCTGCTCGACACGCTCATGCACGCGTTCGAGCGCGTGCCCGACTTACCGAACCTGTTGCTCGACGCCGAGATCGGTCCGACCCTGGGCGAGGCGGAACGCGGGTGGCGCCGCACGGTGGCGGCGGCGGTGGCGGCGGGCATTCCCGTGCCGACGCTCTCGGCGGCCATCGCGTACTTCGACAGCTATCGCAGCGCGCGGCTGCCGCAGAACCTCACCCAGGCCCAGCGTGACTTCTTCGGCGCCCATACCTATCAGCGCGTGGATCGGCCGGACGCCGGGTTCGTGCACAGCGACTGGCGGTAGCCGTCATGAGATTCCACTATGTCTGGCTGGTATGGTCCAGTGCGTTCCTGATCCCCTGGATCGTGTTGTACGTGTCGTACGCTCGCCACCGGAAGGCGATGCGGCGGACGAGCGCGTTCATGGCGCTCTTCGGCCTGACCCAGCCGCTCTTCGTTCCGGAGTACTGGGACCCACCGAGCCTCTTCGAGCTGGCGCGGCGTACCGGCTTCGACATCGAAAGCGTCATCTTCTCGTTCGCCATCGGCGGCGTCGGCGCGGTGCTCTACAACGCGCTCACGGGGAGGGAGATGGGTCCGGTCGACGCGCTTGAACGTACCCACCCGCGTCATCGGAGGCATCGGACCGCGTTACTGACGCCCTTCGTCGCGTTCCCGGTCTTTTTCGTTCTGCCCTGGAACGTGATCTACGCGGGTATCGTGGCGATGCTTGCCGGGGCGATGGCCGTCTGGCTGTGCCGGCCCGACCTGCTCCGCAAGACCTGGATAGGCGGGCTCCTGTTCCTGGGCTTCTACACTGTCTTCCTGCTCGGGCTGAAGTGGTCGGCGCCGGGCTACGTCGAGGAGGTGTGGAACCTGCCCGCTCTGAGCGGCGTCGTCTGGTACGGATTGCCGCTCGAGGAGTTCCTGTTCGGGTCGTCCTTCGGCCTGTACTGGGCGGCGGTTTACGAGCACTTTGCCTGGCTGCGGGTCACGGATGGACCCAGGGAGACGTCGAGGAGCCAGCCATGAAGCATGAGCTCTAACGATCGGGCGTGGCACTTCGAGAGGCATGGGTGATGTGGCTGCTCGTCGAGGACGACGGGAAGCTCGCGGCCGTCCTCCGGAAGGGCCTGCTCCCGCAGGTGCGCATCGAGGAGGTGTCGTGATGAACCGACGAATACGGGTAGGCATCAATGGTTACGGGGTCATCGGGAAGCGGGTGGCGGACGCGGTGAGCCTCCAGGACGACATGGAGCTCGCCGGTGTCGCGGACGTCGTCCACGACTACCGCATCCGCGTCGCCGTCGAGCGCGGATATCCCGTGTACGCGTCGGACCCCGGATCGCGGCCGGAGATGGAGGCGGCCGACATCCCGGTCACGGGCACGCTCGACGACCTCCTCGCCGGCGTGGAGATCGTCGTGGACTGTACGCCGAAGAGCGTCGGCGCGAAGAACCGCGAACGTTACCGCGCCGCGGGCGTGAAGGCGGTCTGGCAGGGAGGCGAGAAGCACGAGGTGGCCGGCTACTCGTTCGTGGCGCAGGTGAACTATGCGGGTGCTCTCGGCCTCGACTCCGCCCGGGTCGTCTCCTGCAACACGACGGCCCTCTGCCGGGTGCTGGGCGCGCTCCATTCCCGCGGCTGGGTCAAGCGCGCGCGGGCCATCCTGCTTCGCCGGGCTACGGATCCGTGGGAGTCGCACCTGACCGGCGTCATCAATACCGTCATTCCCGAGATGAAGGTGCCGAGCCATCAGGGGCCCGACCTGCAGACCGTCATCCCCGGACTCGACATCACGACGCTCGCGGGCGTGGGTGCGCACAACCTGAGCCACATCCACTTCGCGATGGTGGAAACGACACGTCCGGTGAGCGTTGACGAGCTTCGCGGCGCCTTGTGGGATGCGCACCGGATTGCGTTCGTACGGGCCTCCGAGGGGGTGGCCGCCCTCAACTCGGTGATCGAGCTCATGCGGGACCTCCGCCGGCCGCGCGGCGACCTGTGGGAGGTAGCCGTCTGGGAGGACGCCCTGGCGGCCGACGAGCGGGAGGTCTATCTCACCTACCAGGTGCACAACGAAGCCATCGCGATCCCGGAGAACATCGACTGCATCCGTGCCCTCACGGGGCTGGAGACGAACGCGGAAAGGTCCATCGAGAAGACCAACACCGCGCTCGGAGTGACGAACGCCTTCCTGCCCGCCACGACGAGGCCGGCCCCGCACCTCGCGGGCGCAGGGGGTGCCCATGACTGAGCACGCGCACCCAACCACGCGCACGCCCGAGAAGACCAAAGTGCCCGACGCGGCCGCCAAGGCGCCACAGCCCGGCCCCCCACCAGCACCTCCACAGGGTCATGGCAAGCACCCCGGGGCCCAACCCCAGGCCCAAGGCGCGCCGTCCGGCGCCGCGCACCATGCCCACATGGCGGAGGAGTTCAAGAAGCGCTTCTGGATATCGCTGGCGCTGACCCTGCCGATCCTCGTGCTCTCCCCCATGCTCCAGGAGCTGGTGGGGCTGCGGGACGCCATCCGGTTTCCCGGCGACCTCTACGTGCTGTTCGGTCTCTCTTCCGCGGTCTTCTGGTACGGCGGCTGGCCGTTCCTGAGGGGCTTCATCGGGGACGTCCGGGACCGCCGGCCCGGGATGATGACGCTCATCTCCGTGGCCATCGCCACGGCTTACCTCTACAGCAGCGCCGTGGTGCTGGGCCTGCCGGGCAAGCCGTTCTTCTGGGAGCTGGCCACCCTCGTCGACATCATGCTGCTCGGGCACTGGATCGAGATGAAGTCCGTGATGGGGGCGTCGCGGGCCCTGGAGGAGCTGGCCAGGCTGATGCCCTCCGACGCGCACAAGCTCATGCCCGACGGCACCGTGATGGACGTGCCCCTGGGTGACCTCGCGGTGGACGACAGGGTTCTGATCAAGCCCGGAGAGAAGGTCCCCGCGGACGGCGTCATCGTGGCCGGCGAGAGCTCGGTGGACGAAGCAATGCTCACCGGAGAATCAGCCCCCGTCACCAAGAACACGGGAGCCAAAGTCATCGGCGGGTCCATCAACGGGGAGGGTGCCTTGACCATCGAGGTCAAGGGCACCGGCAAGGACTCGTTCCTCTCCCAGGTCATCGATCTCGTCAAGCAGGCCCAGGAAAGCAAGTCGAGGACCCAGGACCTCGCCAACACCGCCGCCATGTGGCTCACCGTCGTGGCCCTGGGCGGGGGCGTGATCACCTTCCTCGTCTGGCAGGTGCTCATCGGCCGTGACTTCGCGTTCGCCATCGAACGCACCGTCACGGTCATGGTCATCGCCTGCCCGCACGCCCTCGGCCTCGCCGTCCCGCTGGTGGTGGCGGTCTCGACCGCGCTCGCCGCGGGCAACGGCCTGCTCATTCGCAATCGCGTCGCATTCGAGGGGGCTCGGAACCTGCGGGCCGTCATCTTCGACAAGACAGGCACGCTGACCGAGGGCCGGTTCGGAGTGACCGACACCTTGATCCTCGCCCCGGACATCGACGACGACACGGTGCGGAGCTATGCCGCATCCCTGGACGCGAGCTCCGCGCATCCCATCGCCAAGGCCATCGCCGCCTCCTCGGAGAAGAAGCTGCCGGTCGACGGCTTCAAGAGCATCACGGGGAAGGGCGCCGAAGGCCGGATCCAGGGCAAGGACGTCAAGGTGGTGAGCCCAGGGTACCTG
>CAZMRX010000351.1:4704-5036 GCA_964568755.1 uncultured Acidobacteriota bacterium
CATCCTCGTGGACGGGAAGGTGAAAGGGGCGATGGCCCTCGCCGACACGGTCCGGCCCGAGGCGAAACAGGCCATCGACGCCCTCAAGGCACTCGGAATCACCTGCATGATGCTCACTGGCGACAACAAGGCCACGGCGAAATGGGTCTCGGACCAGGTCGGGTTGGATGAGTACTTCGCCGAGGTCCTGCCCCAGGACAAGGCAGCCAAGGTGAAGGACGTCCAGGCGCGGGGCGTGTTGGTGGCCATGACCGGTGACGGCGTGAACGACGCTCCAGCGTTGGCCCAGGCGGATGTCGGGATTGCCATCGGAGCCGGTTCCGACGTGGCGG
>CAZMRX010000351.1:5046-5777 GCA_964568755.1 uncultured Acidobacteriota bacterium
GTGGCGGTGGAGACCGCGGACGTCATCCTGGTGCGGAGCAACCCGCTGGACGTCGTCGCCATCGTGCGGCTCTCGCGAGCCACGTACCGGAAGATGATCCAGAACCTGCTCTGGGCCACGGGCTACAACGTCGTCGCCATTCCCATGGCGGCCGGTGCCCTCTACGCCTGGGGCGTGCTGCTCACGCCAGCCCTGGGTGCGGTGCTGATGTCCGCCAGTACAGTGATCGTAGCCATCAACGCGCGATTGCTGAGACTGCCCAAGTGACCTGCTCAGGACGCACACCAGACGGCGATCGAACGAAGCCACTGGATCCGCCCACTCGCAAACCGGCGTATCCGTGATCGGCTGAACCGGAGCGTTCGCGCAAGCCTTGCGCGCCGATTGACGCTGAACCCACTCCCTGTCGCGAGGCTCCAATCAATTGCAGGGTTTGAGCGTGGCATGCCGCGTGCGTATGGATAAGAGGGAGGGTTTCTGCCCGGGGGGCGGACCAACACGATGCTTCGACGCGACTGGCTTCGTAGGACGATTGCTGGCAGTGCGGGAGTCGCCGTGGGTCGCATGGCGGGTGCGGGCAGCGGCGCACTCCTCTCGTATCTCGACGCTCCCGTCGCCTCGGCCGAGCCGCTTCGCCTCCCGCCCGATCTCGTGGGTCCACTGGTGGCCGCCCCCGCGTCCGCCACGGTCTGGCCCGGGCGCCCCACGAGCCTCCTCACGCTCGGCGGTGC
>CAZMRX010000352.1:0-5765 GCA_964568755.1 uncultured Acidobacteriota bacterium
CTCCGTTGCATGCAGGTGTACGGGGCGGCCTGAGCCGCTCCCAGGCCCGCCCCGGGCGGGGCCGGGCCGAGGAGGATGAGAATGAAGAAGGACACACTGCTGCGGGCGGCGCTCGCGGGCCTGAGCGTGGGCCTGGCAGCATCGGCCACGAGTCTCGCCGGCGAGAAGGCGGGCGAAGTGAAGTGCTACGGGATCAACGGCTGCGGCTCGCACGCCAAGTGCGCGGTCTCGGCCGCGGACATCGAGGCGGTCCGGGCGCTGCTCGGCGAGAAGGAGTTCACGAGCCGCTTCGGCAAGTCCGAGGCGCACTCCTGCGGCGCGCACGCCAAGTGCGGCGGCTCCTCCCAGATCCTCAACTGGGTGCCCACCAAGGCCGGCGAGTGCAAGGCCCAGGGCGGCATCCTGATCGAGGAGACCGCGGGGAAGAAGGTCGCCAAGAAGGCGTAAGCCGGATCCGGACGGACGATGCGCCCGGCGGCCGCCTCCCGCCGGGCACGTCGCTCGTCTCTCCCGCCGGCCCCATTCCGCGGAAGAAGCAAGAGCGCGCGCAACGGGAACGAGTCCGCGGCATCCAAGAACGCGAGTGATGCGAGAGATGACGAGCTGCGCGCTGTGTGGCACCGCGGCCGAGCCGGCCGTGCTGGCCGAGGCCGCCTGGGCCGACGCCGCGACGAGCGGCCGCCTGGCGCTCGATCACCCGGGTTGGCGGCGCGAGGACGGCGCCTGCCCCGCCTGCGTGCAGCAGGCGCTGCTGATGACGCTCGTCGAGCGCGGCGAGGGCGAGTTTCACGAGGGCCTGCAGCGCGGCTGGCCGCTCGACGCCCAGGCCGCCTTCGGCGCGATCCCGACGCCGCTGCGGATGCATGCCGACCCGCGCCTGACCGGCGCGGGGCTGACGCTCGCGCTCGTCGACTCGGCTTTCCATCCCCACCCGGACCTCATCCGCCCGCGCAACCGCATCCGGGCCTGGGTGGACGCGAGCACGCCGAGCGTCCGCGCGCTGGGCTTCGGGCCGGACGAGGAGCCGCGCTGGCCGGGCTGGGACGCGGCCCGGCCCGCGCAGTGGCACGGGCTGATGACGAGCGTCGTGGCCGCGGGCAACGGCCACTCGAGCCACGGCCTCTACCGCGGGCTCGCACCCGAAGCCGAGCTGGTCCTGGTGCAGGTGATGGACGAGCAGGGGCGCATCGGAAACGCGGCGATCGCCCGCGCGCTCGCCTGGCTCGAGCGCCACGCGGCGTCGCTCGGTGTCCGCGTGGTGAGCCTCTCGCTCGGCGGCGAGCCGGTCGAGCCGCTCGCCGGGAACCCCGTCGACACGGCAGTCGCGCGGCTCGTCGCGAAAGGCCTGACGGTGGTCGTGGCCGCGGGCAACGACGGCGAGCGCCGGCTGGTCCCGCCGGGAACGGCACCCGCGGCGGTGACGGTGGGCGGCCTCGACGACCGCAACAGCTTCGACGACGCCGAGACGGCACTCTGGCACTCGAGCTACGGCGAAACGGCCTTTGGAGCCGGCAAGCCCGAGATCGTCGCTCCGAGCCTGTGGGTGGTGGCCCCGGTGCTCCCCGGGAGCGAGCTGCACCGCGAGGCCCGCGAGCTGTTTCGCCGCAGGGCGTTGGGCGATCCCTCCGTCGAGGCGCGTCTCGCCGAAGCCAGGCTGGTGACGCCCCACTACCAGCACGTGGAGGGCACGAGCTTCGCGGCCCCGATCGCCGCGGGCATCGTGGCCACGATGCTCGAGGCGAACCCGGCGCTCGAGCCGCGGCGGCTGCGCGAGCTGCTGGTGGCGGCGTGCCACCCCATCCCGGGCGCGCCGGCCGAGCGCCAGGGCGCGGGCGCGGTGAGCGCGGGCCGCGCCACGGCCCTCGCACGGAGCGACCGACACGGCAAGGGCGCCGACTTCACCCACAGCCCGATCGTCGAGAACGGGCGGGTCCGCTTCCTGCTCCACGAGCACGCCGCTTCGTCCGTGCGCGTCCTCGGAAGCTGGGACGGCTGGCAGGCACCCGGCCTCGAAGCGCACGAGGTCGAGACGGGCGTGTGGCAGGCCGACCTCGTGCGCCCCTCCGAAGGGCGTTACGCCTACAAGTTCCAGCTCGACGGCGCACGCTGGCTCGTCGACCCAGCCAACCCCGCCCGGTCCCACGACGGCTTTGGCGGCTTCAACAGCCTGCTGGCGCTGGAGTAGCGAGGGGTCAGCTCAACGGCGAAGTGCCGCTTCGCGGAGGCTTTGTGCAGCACGCTCGCTGGGAACCCTGTGCGCAGCCGCGGCGGGGGCACGGCGCTCAGGGTCGCCTGGAGCTCCATCTCGAAGGCCGCCTGGGCGGCGCAGGCCGTGCAGGCGGAGAGGAGCCGTTCCACGGCGTGCTCGAGCGGCGGCGGGAGCTCGCGGTCGACGTAGGCCGTCACTCGCTCGGGCTGGCAACGCACGTTCGGGCTCCTCCGACTGAATCAACGGCTGGAGGGCCTTGCGCTATTCCCGCTCGATCTGCCACTCGACGAGCGAGAACGGCAGGCCCGTGCGGACGAGCGTCGCCCGCTCGCCCCGAGCGAGCTCGAAGGCCTCCGCGCGCCCGCCGTCGACCGTCTCGTAGCCGTAGACCTTCTCGCCGCCCAGCGCGAGGACCGTCTGTCCGTCTTCGGGGACGATCACGAACGTGTCCCACTCGGGTCCGGGCTTCACCACCAGCAGGCCCGGATAGTGCTCCGGGCCGTGGGGTGTCAGCAGGTTGCGCGCCGACTGCAGCGTCCGCTTCACCCCCGTGCCCCCTGCAGCATCCCGCGCAGCAGCGAGCGGCCGCGATGGATGCGCGACATCACCGTGCCGATGGGGATCTGCAGGATCCCGGCGATCTCCTCGTAGCTGAAGTCCTGCATGTCCCGGAGCACCACCGCGCCGCGGAAGCTCTCCGGGAGCCGGTCGAGGGCGCGCAGCACCTCCTCCTGACCGCCGGCGAGCCCGTCCTGGGGCGGCGCGACCGCGGGGCCCTCGTGGAGAAGCTCCACGGTCTGGGGCAGGCGGGCGAGCTTACGGTAGTGGTCGGCGCGTGCCCGATACAGGATGGTGAACAGCCAGGCCCGGATGTTGGTACCCGGCGTGTACAGCTGGAACGCACGGAACGCCCGCAGGTAGGTCTCCTGCACGAGGTCTTCCGCGTCCGCTGCGTTGCGGACGAGACGGTAGGCGCCGGCGTAGAGAGCCTGCATGTGAGGGACCGCCTCGCGCTCGAAGCGACCCTCGAGATCGGAAGGCCGAGCGGCGGTCGAAGCCGGAACCGCCCGCGGCGCCTGGCGCCTGGCCCGCGGGAGCGAGCCCTCCCCCCAGGCCGTGCTCGTGGATGTCGTGGTCTCCAGCATCGTGGGCGTCCTTTCGATCTCGGCGGTCGGTCCCGCCTACATCCCCTTGGATGTCGGCTGGGGAGACGAGTTACGGCTGGCGGTCGCGGGCGGCGAGGATCGCCTGCACGAGGTCCTCGGGTACGTCGCCTGGCACGGGCTCTTCCCGGCGTGGAAGGACGCTCTTCCCGAGCCGGACGGTGTCCTTGTACGAGCGGGCGTAGCTGACGCAGGAGGGACACGCGGCGAGGTGCCCGTTGAAGCGGGCCAGCTGGTCCTCCGGCAGCCGGCCCTCGAGGTAATCGGCCAGAAACTCGACGAACTCCCGGCACGTCAGGGTGTTCTGCATGCGTCCGCACTCGCTCCTCGGCCGGGAGGGCGGCCATCCTCTCGACCTTCAGATGACACGAGCGGGCGCGGGGTTACAGGGCGGGGCAGGGCAGCGATTCACGGGCCCCGGCGTGCGGCCAGCACCGCCTGGACGAGCGCCTCGGGAACCTCCTCCGGCACTGGATCGTCCGAGGGGCCGAGGGCCAGCCGGCCCATGCGGATCGACGCCTCGTAGGTCTTCAGGTAGGCGACGCAGGATGGGCAGGCCGCGAGATGCGCGTTCATGGCGGCGATCTCCACCGGCCCGAGCCCGCCCAGCAGGTAGTCGAACAGGAGCGAGACAAAATCGCGGCACGTGAGCACGGCCGGGCCGGGTGCGGCGCGGGCGGGTGTGATCCGCTCCTCCCCGGTCACGCATCGTCCTTCTGAAAGCGCGGCGCGAGCAACGTCCGCAGCGCCTGCCGGGCGCGGTGCAAGCGCACCTTCACCACGTTGTCGCTGACACCGAGCGCCTGCGCCACCTCGGCGGTGTCGAGCTCTTCGATGTCACGCAGCAGCAGCACGGTCCGGTAGCTCTCGGGCAGGCGGTCGATCGCAGCCCGCACGAACTCGCGGTCTTCCTGGCTCGACAGCAGCGCCTCGCCCGTGTCGCGCCACTCGTGGGGATGACGCGCGTGGTGGCCGTCCTCGAGGAAGCTCGGCAGCAGCTCCCCGATCGAGTCCTCGGGCTTGCGGCGACGAGTGCGCAGCTTCATGAGTGCCGCATTGACCGTGATTCGGTGCAGCCACGTCGAGACCTGGCAGCGGCCGCCGAAGTCGTCGAGCGAGCGGAATGCGCTCACGAAGCCGTCCTGCACCGCGTCCCTGGCGTCCTCGTCGTTGCGGAGCAGCCGGCGCGCCACCGCGAGCATGCGCGGCGTCTCGCGCCGCACCAGGGTCTCGAAGGCCTCGGCGTCGCCCGCCCGGAGTCGGCGGACGAACGAATCGTCGCCTGCCGGCCGAGCGGTCACTTCCAGCATGCGCCAGCTCCCGAGCTCTCGACCGACCGGTGCAGGCCGAGAACCTCGGCGACGAACGCGGAGCAGCCGTGCACCTCGACCTCCTGGCGCTGCAGCTCACGCAGCGCCGTGGCTCCGTCGCTGTCCAGGTAGGTCAGCTCCGACACGTCCAGGGAGACTCTCGGCGCGCGCAGCCGTGCCGCCATCACCGCTTTTTCGAGCTCGGCGATGTCCTGCCGGGTGAGACGGCCCTCCAATTCCAGGCGCTCGCCGCACTCGCACGCTCGGCCGTTGATCCTCAGCATGGCCTTCTCTTGAAGCTTCGTTGGATTCGGTACTGCGACGACCGTGCCGGTCGAGGTCATACGCTGAATTGCGTTATGAGTCAGCGACTTGCAAGGGCAGGAGACCGGGAACAGACACGGCTCGACCCACTCGTTCTTCGTGGGAGCCACGAAATGTCGTAGGCGGCGAAAGGCTAAGGCGTGTCGGTGCCGGGGCGCGCGATCCCGAGCTTCTTCATGCGGCTGCGGAGTGTGTTGGGGTGCAGGCCCAGGACGCCCGCAGCCCCGCGCGGCCCCTCGACGACTCCGCCCGTCCCACGCAGCACGGACGCGATGTGCTCGCGCTCGAGGTCTTCGAGAGTCTGAGTGGAGGGTGCCGATGCCGGCGTCGCCACGAGCTCGAGCGGGATCTCGACGAGCGGCCCCGGCGAGAGGATCGCGGCACGCTCCACCACGTTCTGCAGCTCGCGCACGTTGCCCGGCCAGGGATAGCTCGCGAATCGCTCCAGGCTGCCGCGACTCACGCCCGTGAGCGGCTTGCCGAGCTTCTTGGCGAGACGGTCCAGGAAGAACGCCACGAGCTGCGGGATGTCGGAACGGCGCGCACGGAGCGCCGGCACCTCGAGCGGGAACACGTTCAGCCGGTACAGCAGGTCTGCGCGGAAGCGCCCGGCGCGCACGGCCTCGTCGAGGCGCCGGTTGCTCGCGGCGATCACACGCACGTCCACGCGCTGCGTGCGGCTGCTGCCGACCGGCTCGAACTCCTGCTCTTGCAGCACCCGCAGCAGCTTCACCTGCGTCTCGGGAGGCAGCTCCGAGA
>CAZMRX010000353.1:0-5754 GCA_964568755.1 uncultured Acidobacteriota bacterium
AGTAGCGTCGCAGCGGGATCAGGAACAGCACCCCGAGGCAGGCGCCCGCGAGGCAGATGAAGACGGTCTGCGCCGGGTGCGGGTCGAGCTTCAGGATGTAGAGCGCGGGCAGCGTGAAGATCGCCCCCGCGGCGACCGAGCCCGACACGCCGCCGATGCCGGTGATGATCACGTTCTCGAGCAGCGTCGAGCGGCGCGCGTAGACGCGAGCGAGGCCGATCGCCAGGATCGAGATCGGGATCGCCGCCTCCATTACCTGTCCGACCTTCAGGCCGGAGTAGGCGGAAGCCACGGTGAAGATCACGCACAGCGCCAGCCCCCAGGCCACCGAGCGCACGGTGATCTCGGGTATCTCCGCTGCGGCCGGAACCACCGGCCGGTACGTTTCGCCCGGGGCGAGCGGCTGGTAGGCGTTCTTGGGGAGGGACCTCGTGTCGGGTGCGTCCATGCAGGACCTCCAGGGATGTCGCGGCCGCTCCGGATTGTATGCTGTCACCGGTGTCCAGCGAGCCGCGTCCAGGACGTCTGCGCGCGCCGATCACCCTGACGGCGGACGGCCGGCTGCTGTTCGCCGCGCGCGCGCTGCGCTCGTTCTCGTTCGGCTGGCTCTCGGTGATCCTCGCGCTCTACCTCGCCGGCCGCGGCTTCTCGGCCACGGCGATCGGCGCCGTGTTCACGGCGACCATGGTCGAGGACGCGCTCCTCACGATGGCGCTCTCGACGCTGGCGGCTCGCGTGGGCGCGGCGCGGCTGATGGCGCTCACAGCGCCGCTGATCGCGCTCGGCGGCTTCCTGCTGGCGACGGCCGAGAGCCCGCTCCTGCTCGTGGTGGGCGCCGTGCTCGGGACGTTGAGCCCCAACGGGCAGGATGCCGGTCCCTTCTCGCCACTCGAGCACTCGCTCCTGCCAGGAGCGCTCCGCACCGGCCCGGTGGTGCGGGTCTTCGCCTGGTACAACCTGGTCGCCTTCGCAGCCGCGGCGGCGGGTGCGGCGAGCGCCGGCCTGGTGCTGGGGGCGGCACAGCGCGCCGGGACGCCCGAGCTCGCGGCCCAGCGCGCGATGATGCTGGCGTACGGTGGGGCGGGCCTGCTGCTGACGGGCCTCTACGTGCGCCTCGCAGCCCGCCAGTCCGGGAGCGCACCTCCCGCCGCGAAGGCCGGCACCGGCGCGCTCGGGCTCGGCCGGTCGCGCGGCGTGGTGCTGCAGCTCGCCGGACTCCAGGGGCTGGACGCGCTGGCCGGCGGCTTCATCATGCAGAGCCTCGTGGCCTACTGGCTGCACCTGCGCTTCGCAGCCTCGCCCGAGGCGCTCGGGGCTCTCTTCTTCGGCACCAACCTGCTGTCCGCGCTCTCGTTCCTCGTCGCGACGCGCGTGGCCGAGCGCATCGGCCTGCTCAACACGATGGTCTTCACCCACCTGCCGTCGAACGTGCTGCTGCTCGCGGTGCCGTTCATGCCGAGCTTCGCGGGCGCGTCGCTCGTCCTGCTGGCGCGGCACCTGCTGTCCCAGATGGACGTGCCGACGCGGCAGGCCTACGCGGTGGCGCTCGTGGCTCCCGAGGAGCGGGCGGCGGCGGCGGGCTTCACGGTCAGCGTGCGCGCGCTGTCGCAGGCCGTGGCTCCCGCGTTCGCGGGCGTGACGATGGCGACGGCCGCGACGCCGCTGCCGTTCCTGCTGGCGGGAGGGCTGAAGATCGCCTACGACCTGCTGCTGTTCTTCCGCTTCCGCCGCGTGCCGCTGGAAAGTGGAGGAGAGTGACCGCAGCGAGCGTGGCGACGAGCCGCGGGAGAAGGCTTCCTATTCGGGTCCTTGCCAGGTTCGGACCAGCCGTACGCCGACATTCGGCTGGCTCATGTCGGGGAGCATCGCTCCTCCGCCCGCCATCTCGACGTAGATGGGCTGCTGCAGGAAGTCGGTTCCGACCCACTGACGAAGCTCTCCCGAGGGCGGCCCCATCGGATCGACCTGGTCCTCTTTCGGGCCGAGTCCCATCTCGCTCCAGTCGTTCACCCACTCCGAGACGTTGGCCGCCAGCCCGTAGACGTCGAGGGGCGTGCGGTCGTCGGGGTAGAACCGGACCGGAGTGGTCGCGTCGTGGGTCCCGCCGTAGTTGGCGCGGCCGGCCGTCACCTCTTCGTCACCCCAGGGGAAACGCCGTCCCTCGGCTCCCCTGAACGCGTACTTCCACTCGCTGTGCGTGGGGAGACGAAAGCCGGGACAGTCGAGTCCCGCGAACTCGACGTGGGCGCCGTCCAGCCTGTAGCACGGCAACAACCCTTCGCGACGCGACAGGGTGTTGGCGAATCGCACGGCGTCCAGCCAGCTGATGCTCTCGGCCGGGCAGTCGAGGCAGCCCTTGTGATACGACGGGTTGTCCGCCATGACGACGAGCCAGTCGCTCTGGCTGGTCTCCGTTTCCGCCATCCAGAACCCGCGAGTGATGGTGTCCTGGCGGTAGAAGGGAAACTTCCCGCGACCGCCCACCATTCGGATCATCCCGAGCTCGCGCGGGTAGCAGCCCGGCGGAATGAAGCGGAACGGGATCGCGCTACTGGGCGCCACCCATCGCTCCCCGGCCCCGGGCATGTCGGCACTTGGCGAGGCAGCGCAGGGCCGGGTGGCGGCAGGCGTCTCTGCGACGGGTCGCGACGAGACGGCGCTGGGCCTGCGTTGATAGAAGAAGAGGGCGGCCGCCGCGACGACTGCGGCGATGACGAGGAGAACGCCCCGCGACTCGAAGACCGCGCGGGCTCGGCTCAGCGCCACTCGAACAGCTCCGGCAGGATCCGGCCGCTCGGCCCCTGAACGAAGTGGTGGAATGCGCCGCGGTTCTCGGCGGGCTCGGCGTTGACCAGCCATGTCTCCCCCCCCGCCCCGCGGGCCTCGATCACGAGCCCGGCCGCGGGGTAGACCGCACCAGACGTGCCGACCGCCAGGAACACGAAGTGGCCGTGCCGCGCCTCCTCCACGAAGCGAGAGATCGCGCGCAGCATGTTGGGGTCGATCATCTCGCCGAACCACACGACCGCCGGTCGGAGGCGCCCTCCGCACCGGTCGCACGCAGGGACCTCGACCTGCTCGCGCTCGTCCGCGAACGGCGCGCGGTCGCAGTCGAAGCAGCGCGTGCGGAACAGGCTGCCGTGGATCTCGACCACGCGGCGGCTGCCGGCTCGCTGGTGGAGGCCGTCGATGTTCTGGGTGACCAGCAGGAAGCGGTCGCCCATGCGCTCCTCGGCGGCGGCGAACGCCTCGTGGCCGGGATTCGGCTTCACGTCCTTGGCCTTGCGACGCCTTTCCGAGTAGAAGCGCCACACGAGCGCCGGGTTCTCCTCGAAGCCCTGCGGCGTCGCCACCTGCTCGATCGCGTGGTTCTCCCACAGGCCGTTCGCGTCGCGGAACGTCGGCACCCCGCTCTCGGCGGAGACGCCGGCGCCGGTCAGCACCAGCAGCCGGGTTTCGGCGTCGATCGGCAGCGTCATGCCGGAATGGTAGCCTCATACCATGGCGAGCGAGATCGACGCCGTGCGGGAAGAGCTCGCCGCGCTGCGCCACGAGCTCGACGACCTGCGCCTGCACCTGCCCGACGCGTTCGTCGAGGGCGACCTCGCCAGCGAGCGCGTGACCTTCATGAACCGCGTGGGCTGCCAGGTCTTCCGCTGCACGCCCGAGCAGGCCGTGACGCTCCACGCGCGCGACCTGTTCGTGGCCGGGGAGTACGAGCGGGCGCAGCGCGAGATGAAGGAGCGGCTCGAGCGCGGGCTCGCGGAGGGAGGCGGGAGCTACCTGCGCAGCGGCCGCCAGGACCTGCGCGAGTTCGTGATGCGACGGCAGGACGGCACGAGCTTCCCGGCCGAGACGCAGAGCTCGCTGATCCTCGATCGCGCGGGACGGCCGCGCGGGGTGCGCACGCTGGTTCGCGACATCACCGCGCGCAAGGAGCTGGAGGCGCGGCTCGAGGAGGCGAGCGTGCGCGACCCGCTCACCGGCTGCTACAACCGCCGCTACCTGGACCGCAAGCGCGCCGAGCTCGAGGAGCCCTCCACGCACTGGGCCTGCCTGCTCTTCGACCTCACCGACTTCAAGGCGGTCAACGACACCTACGGGCACGACGAGGGCGACCGGGTGCTGCAGGCCTTCGCCCACTTCCTGTCGCGCCACCACCGCAGCGAGGACATCCTGGTGCGGCTCGGGGGCGACGAGTTCGCTCTGTTCATCCGGGCCGAGGCCGAGCAGGAGGGCCGACTGATCGCGAAGCGTGTGATGGAGGCGGCGGCACAGAACTCTCCCGCGGCGTTCAGCCTGGGGACGGCCCACGCGCGGCCGGGCGAGCGCGTCTCCAGCCTGCTGTCGCGCGCCGACGAGGTCCTGTACGCCTCCAAGGGGCAGAGCCTGAGGCCGAAGCGGCGCCGCCCCCCGAAGGCGACGGGTGACGAAAACGGCGACGCGAGCTGATGGAGGAGCCGTGACGACACAGCCGGAGCAGCCGTTCGCGATGCGGGCGATCGGCGTGGTGCGCAGCCCCTACCAGGATCGCGCCCAGGTCCCGAAGGGCCCGGGCGCCGAGCACCGCGCGGAAGGCACGCTCGAGCTGCGGCCCGAGCTCGAGCCGGGCCTGCAGGACATCGAGGGCTTCTCGCACCTCTTCGTGCTGTGGGTGTTCGATCGCGCCGAGGGCTTCGACCTCGTCGCGCGGGTGCCGCTCGACGAGGAGGTCCCGCACGGCGTCTTCGCCTCGCGCTCGCCGCGCCGGCCGAACCCGATCGGCCTGACCGTGGTCGAGCTCCTGGGCCGTGACGGCCCGCGGCTCCGGGTGCGCGGGATCGACATGCTCGACGGCACGCCGATCCTGGACGTCAAGCCGTACCTGTCGAGCGTCCCGCCCGAGTCGCTGCGCCGCGGCTGGGTCGCCGACGCCGAGGAGCGCCGCCGCAAGAAAGGGGTCCGGTCCTGACCCCGGCAGGGTATCAGGCGGCGTGGTGGGCGGCGGCGGGTCCGGCCGGCTCGGCGGCCTTGTCCCAGTCGGCGTGCGGCGGGCGGTTCTTGACGAACCACTCCCAGACGATCTCACGGTAGGTGTGGGTCTTGAGGCCGAGCTGCGCGTACAGCGGCCGTAGCCGCAGGTGGAGCTTCCTCAGGTTGTAGAACGGCACGCTCGGGAAGTAGTGGTGCTCGGCGTGGTAGTTCGAGTACACGAACAGGAAGTCCCACAGCCGGCTCGGCGCCATCACCGTCGACCACTTGAGCGGGTGAGTGGGGTCGATGTCGTAGTGCTGGCCCAGGCGGTTGAGCGTGAACGCCACGGGGAAGACCAGGAAGTAGGGGACCGCCCATACGCGCAGCAGGACGCCCCAGCCGCCGAGGTGCCCGAGCGCCACCGCCACCCCGACCTGCAGCAGCACCGTCGTCGCGCGCTCGAGCGCGATCCTGCGCTTGAGCGCCTTCGGGTAGGAGCGCGCCTCGCTAGCCGCCGCCTTGAAGTAGAGCGGGATCAGCACCGGCGTGCAGTAGAGCAGCTTGAACCAGCGCGCGTTGCGCTTCGGGGAGAGCCAGTGGCGCTTGGGGTCGTCCTCCCACGAGCCGAGGTTGTCGTGGTGGTCGAGGTGCCAGCGCGTGAACTGGCTGGCCGAGATGCCGCTGGTGCTGGCGTACAGCAGGCCGAGCGCCCGGTTCCAGCCGTCGCGCCGACGGTCGAACACGGAGTTGTGCACCACCTCGTGGAGCAGCGTCGTCATGTTGAAGAAGGTGAAGCCCTGC
>CAZMRX010000354.1:0-5748 GCA_964568755.1 uncultured Acidobacteriota bacterium
CTCGTGGGCCCGAACGGCGCCGGCAAGTCGACGCTGATGCGGATCATGGCCGGCATCGATCGCGCCGACGAGGGGGTGCGCATCGAGGGCCACAACGTGGTGCTCGACTACTTCGCCCAGGACCAGGCGGCCGTCCTCAACCCGGCCCGGACCGTCGTCGAGGAGATGTCGGCGGCGAGCTCGGTCACGATGGGCCCGTGGATCCGCACCATCCTCGGCGGCTTCCTGTTCGCGGGCGACGACGTCTACAAGAAGGTGGCGGTGCTGTCGGGCGGCGAGCGCAACCGGCTGGCGCTCGCGAAGATGCTGCTCACCTCCTCGAACGTGCTGCTGCTCGACGAGCCCACCAACCACCTCGACCTCGACTCGAAGGAAGTCCTGCTCGAAGCCCTCGCGGACTACGGCGGGACACTCGTATTCGTTTCCCACGACCGCTACTTCGTGGACAACCTCGCCACCAAGGTGATCGAGGTGGGCGGCGGCGAGGCGCTCCTCTACCCGGGCGGCTACGAGGACTTCCTGTATTGGAAGAAGCAGCGCGAAGCCGGTCTCGACGTGCCGGTTCCGGGAACCAAGGGGCCGAGGCCTCCCGCCCCGGTCGCAGCGCCCACGCGCGGCGAGCGCGACGACGGGACGGCCTCGGTCGCTACGCGGACGCACGCAGGCCCCCAATCGGCCGCCTCGCCCAGCCATGCCTCGCCCAGCCATTCGAGGCGCACCGCCGCGGCGACCAACAGCCCAGGCCACTCGAACGCGGCGAGCAAGGCCAAGGCCTCGCCGGGTGCCAGGTCTGCCAAGCCCGCAGCAGCCGCGGCGCCTGCGAACCCACTCGCGCCGCGCATCCGGCAATCGGGCGCCCCTCCCGAGCGCCAGGTGCTCGAGCGCGAGCTGAAGCGCATGAAGGCGCGGCTGGCCGAGCTCGAGACGCGCGTGGCCGAAGCCGAGCAGTCCGTGAAAGCCCTCGAGGCGAAGATGGCGGAGCCCGGCTTCTACGACGACCGCGCCCGCGCCGCGCAGGCCGCCGAAGACCACCAGAAGCGCATGTGGGAAGCCGGCGAGCTGATGGCCCAGTGGGAGACGCTGCAGGCCGAGCTGGACGAGAAGGCTCAGCAGCTTGCCACGGTGGCGCCGACGGCCAGACGCTAGGCCATGCTGAGCGACAGGGGTCAGGTCTTGAATCTTGGCGTGCTCGGGCTACAAGGCGTGGGTCTGAAGCCAACGAAGTAGCATGGCAGTGACTTCGCGCCGAGCGGGGCGAGCGGGGTCAGGTCTTGCACTGAGGCGTTTGCGTTAGGCTAGTGGTGTGACGATCGCCCAGGACACCAGCCCAGACGCCGACGCGGTACAGCTCGATGCCTACCGGAAGATGGGTGGCGCCGGCCGCGCGCAGATCCTGTTTCGCCTGACCGAGATGGCACGCCGAACCAGCGCAGCCGGCATTCGCAAGCGCCACCCCGACTACGACGACGCGCAGGTCATGCTGGCCCTGGCACGGCTCCTCTATGGCGACGAGCTCGTGCAGTCCGCGTGTCCCGGACGGGTGCTCCCGGAGCCGTGACGCCCGAGCAGGACGCGCTCGTCGCGGTGGTCCGGACCCTGGAGCAGCTGGGCGTCCCGCACATGGTGACGGGCTCCGTCGCCAGCAGCTTCCATGGACGCCCGCGCTCCACGCACGACGCCGACATCGTCATCGACCCGAGCCCGGAGCAAGTGGATGCCCTGGTCGATCGGCTCGACGCCGCCGGCTACTACGTCGATGCCGCCCACGCTCGTGACGCGTTCGGCCGCCGCCTGCAGTTCAACGTGATCGAGAGGAAAAGCGCCTTCAAGATCAACCTGATCATCCGCAAGGACAGGCCCTGGAGCCACGAGGAGCTCAGGCGTCGACAGCCCGCCGAGCTCTCGCCAGGCGTGACCGTCTCGCTCGCGTCGCCCGAGGACACGATCCTCTCGAAGCTCGAGTCGGCGAAGAAGGCCGGCCGCTCCGAGAAGCAGATCGACGACGCGTCCGGCGTCGTCGAGGTCAGTCGGAGCGTGGACCGGACCTACATCGAGCGGTGGGCGCGCGAGCTGGACGTGCTGGATCTCTGGCGCGAGATCGCGGGCGCCGAGGCGTAGCTGTCGGCGGGGACCCAACGCCAGGCCGAAGGACGATCCCTGCAGCATCAACTGAGGGCGCCCCGAGTTGAGCCTCGCTGTCGCTCGGGGTCGAGCCCAACGCTGTCAACCTCGCCTTCGGCGCTTGACACGCTCGGGGCCCGGCCTAGAGCCGGTGGGCCAGAAGCCAGCGACACAGAACCGCTTCGATTTCGGCCAGGACCTCCGTAGCCGTACGGCCGGAGCGCTTCAGTACGCCGAAGGAGTGGTCGGCGTGCTGGACGCGGTGGAGCTCCGCGCGGGATCCGAGGCGCAGCATCAGTGCGTGAAGCAGGTCCTCGCGGGCGAAGGCGTCGCGCGTGCCCTGGACGAACAGCATCGGCGCTTCGACCTTCGGCAAGTGGGCCTCGCGCCGCTTCGCGAACTGCCCCGGCGGGTGCAGCGGGTAGCCGAGAAACACCAGTCCATCGGCCCGCTCCCCCGCCGCGACCACCTGCGATGCGATCCGCCCACCCATCGAGCGGCCGCCGTGGACGACGCGCCGGGCCCCGCTCGCCTCGAGTGCCAACGCAGCCGCGGCGCGCGTGGTGGCCTCCAGCACGGCAGGCGGGTCCGGCCGCCGCGACCCCGCCTCCGAGTAGGGGAAGTTGTAGAGCAAGGCGGCGCGCCCCGACGCCGCGACGGCCCCAGCCAGCGCCACCAGCATTGCGTTCCGGCGATTGCCTCCGGCGCCGTGGCCGAGGACGACGACCGTCTCGCCCGTCCCGTAGAGCGCCGCCGAGGCACGCACGCCGGGCAGGATCAGCTCACGAAGTTTGGCCTCGCAATCCACCCTCGGCATGCTACTCGGGGTGAGTGCGCGGGTGGAACGGCCCACGCCCTACCTCGACGCCTCCGCGGCCCGGCCCTGGCAGATCAGCTGGGCTGGCGAAGCGCTCCAGGTGAAGGCGATCGCTCTCCGAAACGGACGCCTGGGCTGCCTGTCAGGACCGGGGCGAAGGACCGAGGTCGATCGCGACCACGTCCGGCGTCCTGCGCCACGAGCCGAGTCTGGTCCGGGGACGAGGTCTCCATCTTGCATCCAACCTCGAGTGAGGTAGCCACGTCGATGCTAGAATGTGGCTACTTGGAGGTCACCCTTGGCTAGCGTGGGCGTGCGCGACTTGCGCGACAACCTGAGCGAGTACCTCAGGCGCGTCCGCGAGGGCGAGCTGCTCGTGATCACTGATCGCGGGAAGCCGATCGGCGAGATCGGCCCCTCGGCGCAAGGTCGGAACGTGGAGCGCGCGCGCTCGCTCGTGCGCAAGGGACTCGCCAGCTGGAACGGCGGCAAGCCGAAGGGGCTGTCTGGGGCCCCGCGGCCGAGGGCTGGATTGGTGTCGACTGCGGTGATCGAGGACCGGCGATGATCCTCTATCTGGACACCAGCAGCCTGGTGAAGCTGTACGTGGCGGAGCCGGGCTCGGCCGAGGTGCACCGGCTGGTGGACCGCGCTGAGATCGTGACCGCTTCGGTGGTGGCGTATCCCGAGGCGCGCGCCGCACTGGCTCGCCGACGGCGCGAGCGGAGCCTGACGGTCGCCGCTCACCGGCGTGCGAAGCAGGCATTCGAGGCCGACTGGCCCCGCGTCCTGGCGCTAGACGTGTCCTCTCCCCTGGCCAGGAGCGCGGGAGAGCTTGCGGAGCGCCATCGCCTCAGGGGCTTTGACGCCCTGCACCTTGCCTCGTTTCTGCGGGTCGCCCAGGAGTTCCCGGGCGAGAGGGTGCGCTTCTCGTCTGCCGACGGCGCCCTCAACCGGGCGGCTCTCAGTGCAGTGCGCTCCCGCAGGCGGCACCGATAGCACCAGCGTCGGACCATATGAGGTGCTCGCCCCGCGACCTCTACCTCACGTCCCCGCCGAAGTGATAGGTTCGTCCCATCGTGTACAACACGTGGTACGGCTTCCGCGAGAAGCCCTTCAACCTCACGCCCGACCCGAAGTACCTCTACCTCTCGCACCGGCACGCCGAGGCGTTCGCGCACCTCGAGTTCGGGCACAAGGAGCGCGGCGGCTTCGTCCTGATCACGGGCGAAGTGGGTACCGGCAAGACGACGCTCGCCCGCTACTTCCTGTCGAAGCTCGACGCCGACACGCACAGCGCCTTCGTGCTCTACCCGGCGCTCAGCGCCGAGGAGCTGCTGCACACGATCCTCGACGACCTGCACGTCACGCCCGAGGGCTCGTCGAAGAAGAGCCTGGTGGACGCCCTGCACCGCTTCCTGCTCGAGACGCGCGCGGCGAACCGCAACGTGGTGCTGCTGATCGACGAGGCCCAGGACCTCACGCCGGAGGTGCTGGAGCAGATCCGGCTGATCTCGAACCTCGAGACCGACACCGAGAAGCTGATCCAGATCGTGCTGATGGGACAGTCGGAGCTGCGCGACCTGCTCGCGCGCCACGACCTGCGGCAGCTCGCGCAGCGCGTGACCGCGCGCTATCACCTCGCGCCGCTGACGTTCACGGAGACCCAGGCCTACATCCGCCACCGGCTGCTGGTGGCCGACGGCGAGGGCAAGGTCGGCTTCGACCACGACGCGCTCGTCGCCGTGCACAAGCTGTCGAACGGCGTGCCGCGGCTCGTGAACCTGATCTGCGACCGCGCCCTGCTCGCGGGCTACGTCCACAACACCCGGCGCATCACCGCGGCGATGGTGCGCCAGGCCGCCAGGGAGGTGGAGGGCGACCGTCCGCGCGGCCCGTGGCAGTGGCGCCACGGCCTGGTGGCCTTCGGCCTGACGCTGCTGCTGGCTTTCCTGGCCTTCGCCTTCGCGCCGCGACGGGCGCAGGCGCCCGAGGTCCCGTCGGCGCCCGCGCCGAGCGCGACCCCGGTGCCGGCACCGACACCGACCCCGCCGCCGCCGCGCAGCGACCGGCTGGACGAGCTGGTGCGCACGCTGCCACGCGAGGAATCCCTGGCTTCGGCCGCGGCGCGCGTCCAGGCCGTGTGGGGTGGCAGGCCGCTCGCGCGGGCCACGCTTCGCACCCAGCTCGAGCAGCTGCGCGCGTTCGACCTGCCGGCCGCGCTCGAGCTGTCGCACCCCGCGCGACGCGACACCTGCTTCGCCGCGCTGCTGCGGCTCGACGAGCGCTCCGCGCGGGTCGCGATCGGCGGCGAGCCGGAGCTCGAGGTCCCGCTCGCCCAGCTCGACGGCCTGTGGACGCAGGACGCGATCGTGTGGTGGCCCGAGACGCCGGGAGCCGCCAACCTGGCGGCCGCCCGGGACGCGGCGCAGCAGTCGCTCGCGGGGCTGGGCTTCAGCGAGCCGGACCTGGCGGCCGCCGTCGCGCGCTTCCAGGAGCAGGCCAGCCTGGTCGCCGACGGCCGGCTCGGTCCGCGCACGAGAATGGCGCTCTACGCGATGTCCGCGCGCGAGCGCCCGCGCCTGTCGCGCGAGGGAGAGCGCCCATGAGCCTGATCCTCGACGCACTGCGCAAGCTCGAGCGGGAGAAGGACGCGCGCGCGCCCGGCATCCTGGTCGTGGGCTCGGTGCCGTGGGGCGAGACCTCGCTGAACCAGGCCGGCCGGTTGTAGAGGTCGATCTCGACCAGGTCGAAGTCGAGCCCCTTCTCGAGCAGCGCCAGGCGCGCCCGCTGGGCGTAGGGACAGCCTT
>CAZMRX010000355.1:0-5741 GCA_964568755.1 uncultured Acidobacteriota bacterium
CACCACCCGGCGCTCGTCTTCAACCTGGGCGAGGAGAACACCAACACCGACGCCGAGCGGCGCGCGTTCGCTTCGTTCATCCGCGGGCTCGACCCCTACGACCACCCGATCGTCGTCCACACCTTCCCGTCGCGGAAGGAGTACGACCGCGTCTACGAGCCGCTGCTGGGCTTCCCCGACCTCGAGGGGCCCTCGCTGCAGATCGGCGACGTGACGCGCGTGCACGAGGAGACCCTGCGCTGGGTGGAGGCCTCGGCCCGCACGGGGCGACCCTGGTTCGTGAGCTTCGACGAGGTGGGCCCAGCGGCGATCGGCGTCCAGCCCGACGCCGACGACCCCGACCACGACGCCATGCGGCAGCACGGCCTGTGGGGCCATCTGATGGCGGGCGGCGCCGGGGTCGAGTGGTACTTTGGCTCGACCGAGGTGGGCGTCGAGGGGCGCGAGAAGCAGCGGATCTGGTGGGACCTCGAGACCGAGGACTGGCGCACGCGCGAGTCGATGTGGCGGCAGACGCGCGTGGCGCTCGACTTCTTCGAGCGGCACCTGCCGTTCCCGCGGATGCAGCCCGCCGACCGGCTCGCATCGGGAGACGCCTGGGCGCTCGCCGAGGCGGGCGAGGCCTACGCGGTCTACCTTCGCCCGCCGTGGTCCACGCGCCGGACGACGCTCGATCTCGGGCCGTGGACCCGCGAGTACGATGTGCTCTGGTACGACACGCGCCGCGGAGGCGAGCTTCGCCCGGGCTCCGTTGCCAGGATCGCCGGGCCGGGGCCGCAGGCCCTGGGCGCGCCGCCAGCGGATCCCGACCGGGACTGGGTCGTGCTCGTGCGCCGGGCCGATCGGCCGGAACGGGATCAGAAAGAAGGAGGGCCGAAGCGGTGAGGATCTTCCAGGTCCAGGGGGAAGGCGGCAGCGCGCGGCTCGGCCTGCAGCGCGGAGAGCGTGCGCTCGTGCTGCAGGCGCCGCACGACGGCATCGGCACGGCGCTCGAGCTCTTCGAGGCGCAGGAGCGGGGGCTCGACCTGGCGCAGTGGGCGTCCGCAGCCGAGCGCGCCGGGCGCTTCGTCGAGCACGCATGGGTGGACCTGGCGAGCGGCAAGGGCCCGCGGCTCGCCCTGCCGCTCGACCCGCCCGAGGTGTGGGGCGCGGGCGTGACGTACCGGAGGAGCGCCGACTTCCGCGAGGAAGGCACCGGCTTCTACGACCGCGTGTACGTGGCCGAGCGGCCGGAGCTCTTCTTCAAGGCCTCGGCCTGGCGCTGCGTCGGCCCGGGCCAGCCGATCGGCCGCCGCCGGGACTCGAGCTTCACGGCCTCGGAGCCCGAGATCGCGATCGTGCTCGACCGCACGGGCCGCATCCTCGGGTTCACGATCGCGAACGACGTCTCGGCCTGGGACATCGAGCGCGACAACCCGCTCTACCTGCCGCAGTCGAAGGTCTACGACGCCTGCTTCGCGTTCGGTCCGGTGATCGTGACGCCGGACGAGATCCCCGATCCCTACGCGCTCGCGCTCCGCTGCCGGGTCACGCGCGGGGGGCAGGAGGTCTTCGCGGGCGAGGCGAGCACCTCCCAGCTCAAGCGGCGCTTCGAGGAGATCGTCTCCTGGCTCGTCCGCTCGAACGCGATCCGCACCGGCACGGTGCTCTCGACCGGCACCGGCATCATCCAGCCGCTCGGCATGGGCCTCGAGGAGGGCGACGTCGTGACCCTCTCCTGCCCCGAGCTCGGCGAGCTCAGCAACCCCGTGGCGCTCGTCTGATGGCCGCGGGCCGCGGGCTCGAGGCGGACCCCTACAGCCTGCGGCCGGAGGACGTCGAGGAGCCGCCGACCACGCTCGGGCGGGCGCTGCGCCGGCTCGGCCCCGGCATGGTGATGGCCGCCGCCATCGTGGGTTCGGGCGAGCTCATCGCCACGACCACGCTCGGCGCGCAGGTGGGATACGCGGCGCTGTGGATCGTGCTGCTGAGCTGTGTCGTGAAGCCGGTGGTACAGGCCGAGCTCGGCCGCTACACCGTCGTCTCGGGTGAGACCGGCCTCGAGGGCCTGAACCGCGTGCCGGGGCCGCGCATCCGGGGCGTCGGCTGGGCGGCGTGGGCCTGGGCCGTCATGGTGCTCACCAGCCTCGTGCAGGTGGGCGGGATGTTCGGCGGGCTGGCGCAGGTCACCTACCTGCTGGTGCCGTCCGTGCCGATCCCCGCGTGGGTCGGCGCTTTCCTGCTGCTCACCCTCGCGCTGCTGCTCGGCGGCGGCTACGAGCGCATCGAGCGCTTCTCGTTCGTGAAGGTCGGCTTCTTCACGCTGCTCACGGTGCTCGCGGCCGTCATCCTGACTCGGATGCCACAGTACTTCTCGTGGAGCCAGGCGGCCTCCGGCCTCGCTCCCACTTTGCCGGCGAGCGGGCTCGCCACGGCCGTCGCCGTCTTCGGGATCACCGGCGTGGGTGGCACCGAGCTCTTCATGTACCCGTACTGGTGCGTCGAGAAGGGCTACGCGCGCTTCGTCGGCCGCAGGGAGGCGGGCGCCGCGTGGCTCGCCCGCGCGCGCGGCTGGATCCGCCTGATGCACGTGGACATCCTGCTCTCGATGGTCGTCTACACGATCGCCACCGTCGCCTTCTACTTCCTCGGCGCGGGCGTCCTCCACGGGATGGGCCTGGTGCCGGCCGGCCGCGAGATGATCCCGACGCTCTCGAACCTCTACACGCAGACGCTCGGCGGCTGGGCGCTGCCGCTCTTCTACCTAGGCGCCACCGTCACGCTCTACGGCACGATCTTCGCGGCGACCGCGGCCCACTCGCGCGTCTACGCGGACTTCTGCCGCCTGCTCGGCTGCTTCGAGCGCGGCGACTACGCGCGGCGGGTCGCCTACCGCCGCGGCTTCGTGGTGCTGCTCACGGTGTTTCCGGCCTGCCTCTACCTGCTGTTCGAGTCGCCGGTGAAGATGGTCGTCGCCGGCGGCCTCGTCCAGGCCCTGCTGCTGCCGCTCGCCGGGGCCTCCGCCCTCTACCTGCACCACCGCCGTGTGCCGGTCGAGCTGCGGCCGCCGAGGATCGTCACCGTCGCGCTCTGGCTGTGCACGGCCGTCATGGCCGCGGCAGGTGCGTACGGGGTGGCGGTGGCCCTGCGGCAGGCGTGAAGAGCGAACCCGACCCTCCCGCGAGGGGCACTTTCGCCCAGACCTCACCGGGAGCCGCGATCGCACCCACTACCGCCGTAGACGCGCCCAGGAGCACGGCCGCAGCGACGTTTGCTTCGTTGCAGCCGTCGTTGCAGCCGCCCTGAAGCGCGGCCTTCCCGACCACCGCCGCCAGGCCCACGGCGAAGCCGATGAGAGCCCCCCTCGTCTTTCGGCTGGGACGGACGCTTCGCTCGACAGAGACCACGACATCCCGCGGCAGCGCGCGCGTCTCGGACGGAGTCGGGGCGATCCTGAGCGCCCCCTGGTCGTCCCACCCGTCGAACACCCCGACGAGCTTCCGGTCCGTGACTCCGGGGGGCGGCGGGTCCGTCACCGTAACCCGAATCCGCGTGCCCGGCATCAGGTCAACCGGGCCTTCCGCCGGCGTCTGCGCCGCGACGGGCGCCGCCACCAGGGCGGCGAGGACGAGGACGGCGGAGCACGCATGGCCTTTGCCTGGCACGGAGTCTCCCTTCGCCTCGAAGAGCCCGAGGCCCTTCCTCACGAGCGTATGAAGCGTTCGCACGGTCGCCGTCACAGGCTTGCCGCCGGCGGTTGGCTGGAGCCTCCCGTCTCGACTATTCCTCGTCCTTGTGGAGGTGGTCCTCGAACTCCTTGATGAAGGTCAGGCTGCGCATGCCCTGCATGCGGTCGAGGTAGACGCTGCCGTCCAGGTGGTCGCACTCGTGCTGGATCACGCGGGCGAAGAAGTCCTGCGCCTCCAGCGAGTACGGCTTGCCGTCGCGGTCGAGCGCGTCGAGCTTCAGCCGCTTGAGGCGCGGCACCACTCCGCGCAGGTCGGGGATCGAGAGGCAGCCCTCCCAGCCGTTCACCTTCTCTTCGCCGAGCGGGGTGATCACCGGGTTCGCGAGCACCAGGAACGGCACCTCGGCCTTCGAGCGCTCGTCGTCGCCGGCGACCTCGATCACCGCGAGGCGCAGGCCCTCGTGGACCTGGGGCGCCGCGAGCCCGACGCCCTCGTACTCGTACATCGTCTCGCGCATGTCGTCGACGAGCTTCTGGAACAGCGGGTCCTTGAAGGCGGCCTTGGGAACGGGCTTCGCGGGCGAGCGCAGGACCGGGTGGGCGATGCGAGCGACTTTCAGGATGGACATGGACTCCTCGAGCAGTTTCGATACCAAGCGGCGGCCCGCAAGTCTAGCCTGAGACAACACGCACCCAACTCGTTCCAGAACGAGTTTTCACAGGTTCTCCACAGCGACGGGTTCCCACTCGACGCCCTTCGTTCCTGGACAACACGTTCCGACGGCCGCTCATCGGCGACCGGACGAACTCGAAAGAAACAACCTGTGTTCATCCCTGCAGGTCGCCGCGGGGGTCGGTCGATCGCTCTGTCTGGACAGAGTCGAGTTGCTGCATGTCAGGATGAGGCCGTGGACGAGCCGGCCCGAGCCGACCGACTGCATCCCGACCTGCGCTGGGACTACGGCTGCACGCTCACGGGCGCGCTCGTGATCTTCGGCCTGCCGGGCCTCACGGTCCTGGTCGTGCTGGCGCTCGGCCCTCACAAGACGCGGGAGGACGTCCTCAACGCCGCGGCGGCCTCGTTCGGGGGCTGGATCCTGCTGCTGTCGGCCTGGGCGATCGGGCGCGCGGCCTTCTGGTACCGCCGCTGCAGCGCCGTGTTCTACGGGTGCAGGTCTACGCCGATGCGGGTTCGCGCGATCCGCAACGAAAGGGGCGGCCTGTTTCTCGAGCTTCACGGGCTCGCGGACGTCGGCATGCGAGACGCCGCGCTGCGGATCCAGGCTCAGGTGCCGGCCTGGGACTTGAGCGATCTCGACGGACAGGTCGTGCAGGTCCGCCTCGACGACGACCCGAAGGGCCCCGTCGTGGTCGAGACGGCGCGCGGAATACTGTGGCCGGCGCCGCTCTCGCGCCGGCTCAACCGCGTCGAGGGCCGCCTTCGGTAGCGAGAGCCGGTTACAATCCGGCCACCTGTCCGATGCGCGAGCCGATGACCGCACCCGCGGACCTGGCGTTGATCGGCCGGCGCGTCGTCACGCCGGAGGGGGAGCGCGCGGGCGCGGTGCTGGTGCGCGGCGGACGCATCGCCGCGGTCGTGAACGTGGACGCGGTGCCGGCCGGCACGCCGACCGAGGACGTCGGAGGCGCGGTGCTGCTGCCGGGGCTCGTGGACAGCCACGTCCACATCAACGAGCCCGGCCGCACCGAGTGGGAGGGCTTCGAGACCGCGACGCGCGCCGCGGCGGCGGGGGGCGTGACGACGCTCGTGGACATGCCGCTCAACAGCAGCCCGGTGACGACGACGCGCGACGCGCTCGAGCGCAAGCGCGACGCGGCGGCCGGACGCGGGCTGGTGGACTGCGCCTTCTGGGGCGGGCTCGTTCCCGGCAACGCCCGCTCCGTCGGCTCGCTGCTCGACGCCGGCGCCTGCGGCGTCAAGGCGTTCCTGTGCCACTCCGGCATCGACGACTTCCCGGCGGCCGGCGAGGCCGAGCTGCGCGCGGCGCTGCCGGTGCTGGCCGAGCGCGGCAAGCCGCTGCTGGTGCACGCCGAGCTGGCGACGGACCTCGCA
>CAZMRX010000356.1:0-5738 GCA_964568755.1 uncultured Acidobacteriota bacterium
ATCAACCGCATCTGCGCGCGCTGCCACCAGGTGCTCTTCTCGGGCTACGAGCCGACGTGGGAAGGAGGCACCCGCCATGGAAACGCCGGCGGCAGCCACATCAACTCCGGCGAGGCGCGCGACATGCTGCTCGGGGCATGCGCGAGCAAGCTCACCTGCGTCGAGTGTCACGAGCCGCATGCGTCCGACGCCACCGCGAAGCTGCGCGCGCTGCCGGCGGCGGAGAAGGATGCGCTGTGCACGCGTTGCCACGACAAGTACTCCGCGCCCGAGGCGCTGCGCGCGCATGCCCACCACGATCCTTCGGGGGAGGGCGGACGCTGTCTGTCGTGCCACATGCCCAAGAAGAACCTCGCGCTCGACGGATCGCTCACGCGCTACCACCGCATCGGCTCACCGACCGATCCGGCTCGGGTCATCCTCGATCGCCCGCTCGAATGCGCGCAGTGCCATGGCGACAAGAGCGTGTCCTCGTTGGTGAGCACCATGGAGACGTGGTGGAAGCGGTCTTACGATCGCGACGCGCTCGGCCGGCTCTACGGCGATCTCGACGCGAATGTCCTCGTCGCCACGGCGAACAAGGGCAAGCCGCACGAGCAGGCCGTCGCTTTCTTCCTCCTCGGGGAGCGACGCGACAAGAGCGCGATCCCCCACCTCGCGACGCAGCTCACGCACCCGTACCCGCTCGTGCGCGGCTACGCGAAGCGCGCGCTCGACGCGATCCAGGGCGCACCCGTCCCGATCGACATCGACGGAGACGACGTCGCCATCGAGGCCCAGGCGAAGGCCTTCTTCGCGCGATAGCGGATAGACACGGTCCGAACGGATCGGCTTGGATCGATTGGTTCTGGGGAACCAACGATCTCACTCGATGTCGGGCCGACAATGATCGTACATGGACTGGTGGCGACTCGACCCGAGCCCCTGCCCCCGGTTTCGCGGCCGCCCGCGGCGCCCGCAGAGCCGGTCTTCTTCCCCGACCTGCTGCACCCCAACGAGATCGGCTACGCGAGGTGGGCCGCGGCGCTGCGCCCGGTCTTCGCAACGCTCGGCTTCTCCGAGACCGGCGACGACGCGTTCGCGCCGGAAGCGGGCTTCGAGAGCCTCTTCAACGGACGCGACCTCACGGGCTGGGGCTATCGGCCGACGTCCGAGAAGGACAAGGCGAGCGCTGCGCGCTGGCAGGCCTCGGATCCCGCCGCAGCCGCCTGGCCGATCGTCACCGAGGCGGTCGCCTTCGACGGCCTCACGGCGTCGCCGGACGGCCGCTTTGCCGTGATCGGCGGGCGTCTGGTGGTGAAGGCGCCGCGCGAGTACCGGAAGATCCAGCAGCTCTGGACGACGCGCGAGTTCCCGCGCGACTTCGTCCTGAAGCTCGAGTTTCGCGCGACGCCGAATGCCGACAGCGGCGTCTTCCTGCGGGGCCCGCAGCTGCAGTGCCGCGACTACCGGCTCGCAGGGCCGTACCGGCAGCTGAAGAGCTACAAGCCGCAGGACTGGAACGAGCTCGTGGTCACGGTCAAGGACGGAGTGGCCCGCGCCACCTGCAACGGCGAGTTGCTCGAGGCCGCGCTCGCGCTTCCTGCCTCCGGGCCGATCGGCGTCGAGGGCGACCGCGGGCAGATGGAATACCGGCGAATCCGAGTCAAGATGGAGTGATGCCGATGACGACAGCCCTGACCACGGCGGCGAGCGTCGAGACGATCCGCTCCCGCTTCCCCGCTCTCGCGCGCCGCCACAAAGGGGCGCCGGTCGCCTACTTCGACGGCCCGGGCGGCACCCAGGTGCCGCAGTCCGTCGTGGACGCGATCAGCGACTACCTGCTCCACCACAACGCCAACACGCACTGGGCCTACCCGACGAGCGTCGAGACCGACGCGCTGATCGAGTCCGCGCGCGAGACGCTCGCCGACTTCCTGGGCGGCCGGCCGTCCGAGATCGCCTTCGGCGCCAACATGACGACGCTCGCGTTCCACCTGGGGCGCGCCCTCGGCCGGCGCTGGAACGAGGGGGACGAGATCGTCGTCACCGAGCTCGACCACCACGCGAACGTCGACCCCTGGCGGCAGCTGGCGAAGGAGCGCGGCCTCGCGGTGAAAGCCGTACCCTTCCGGACGGCGACCGGGCAGCTCGAGATGGACGCGCTCGTCTCGGCGATCGGGCCGAGAACACGGCTGGTGGCGATCGGCGCCGCCTCGAACGCGCTCGGCACGATCAACGACGTCCGGCGCGTGGCGGACCAGGCGCATGCCGCGGGAGCCCTCGTCTTCGTCGACGCCGTCCACTACGCGCCGCACACGCTCGTGGACGTGGCGGCGCTCGGCGCCGACTTCCTCGCCTGCTCGGCCTACAAGTTCTACGGGCCGCACATCGGCGTGCTCTGGGGCCGGCACGAGCTCGTCGAAGGGCTCGACCTGCCCAAGCTCCAGCCCGCGCCTGACGGCTCGCCCGAGAACCTCGAGACGGGCACGCAGAACCACGAGGGCATCGTCGGCGCCGCCGCGGCCGTGGACTTCCTGGCGTCGCTCGCCGACGGATCCACGCGGCGGGCTCGGCTGGAGGCCGCGTTCAAGCTGCTCCACTCTCGCGGCCAACAGCTGGTCGAGCGCCTGTGGTCGGGGCTGCGGGCGATCGAAGGCGTCACAGTCTACGGTCCCCCACCCAGCGAGCCGCGCACCCCGACCGTCTCCTTCACGCTCCGCGGTGTCGCTTCCGAGGCCGTCGCTCGCGCGCTCGCCGAGCGGGCCGTCTTCGTCTCGAACGGCGACTTCTACGCGACGACCGCCGTCGCCCGCCTCGGCCACGCCGCGGACGGCGTCGTGCGCGCCGGCTGCGCCTGCTACACCACGCTCGACGAAGTCGAGCGCTTGCTGGCCGCCGTCCGCGAGATCGCGACCGGGGCGGTCTCGCTTGGTTCCTAGATGCGACTCCCGGTTCGGACGGCCCGCGTCGGGCCTGGAGAATTCATGAAGCAAGCACTCGCGGTGACCGTTTCGCTCTTCGTGCTGCTGGCTGCCACGCCCTCTTCACCCCAGGCCGCCGCCACGCCGCAGCAGATGCAGCATCGGCACAACGACCCGATGGCGTACATCGCGTCGCTCGACGACCCGAAGCGCGACGCCTACCAGAAGCCCGACGAAGTGATGGCGGCGCTCGCCCTGCGCCCCGGCGAGGTGGTCGCCGACATTGGCGCCGGCTCGGGCTACTTCGCGGTGCGTTTCGCGCGCGCCGTGGGCGACGCG
Source organism: uncultured Acidobacteriota bacterium (assembly GCA_964568755.1). GTDB lineage: Bacteria > Acidobacteriota > Vicinamibacteria > Fen-336 > Fen-336 > DATBSL01. The sequence continues at coordinate 3,243 of CAZMRX010000356.1, forward strand.
GGGCGCGTCTACGCCGTCGACATCAGCCCGGACATGGTGCGCCACCTGAACCGGCGGCTGCGCGACAGCGGCGTGCGCAACGTCGTCACGGTCCTGTCCGACCCCGACGACCCGTTGCTGCCCGACGCCTCGGTCGACCGCTTCGTGATCGTGGACACCTGGCACCACGTCGAAGACCAGGCCAAGTACCTCGCCCTGATGAAGCGCATGTTGAAGCCGGGCGGCCAGGTCGTGCACATCGACTTCCAGAAGCGCGAGCTGCCGATCGGCCCGCCGCTCGGGATGAAGATCGCGCGCGAGGACGTGGTGAAGCAGATGGAGGCTGCCGGCTTCCGGCTCAGCGCCGAGCACACGTTCCTGCCGTACCAGTACTTCCTCGTGTTCACACTGGCCACGGGCGTTCCCGCGGCCTGAGCTGCCGTTGTCGCCAGCTGACAACGCCGTGAGCCTCACCAACCGCGTGCCGGCTCTCTCGGAGGTCCTCGGCGACGCCGACCCCGGCGCGGTCCGCTCGCGGGCGCCGGGTCCCGCTGGCAGCCTTCCGCTCGACGCGGAGATGCTGCGCACGGCCCCGAGCGGTGATCTTTTCGGCCTGACCCAGAACGCGGGCATGGGCTGGGACCCGCGCGAGGCCACGCGCACGCCCTACCTGATCCTGAGCACGCAGGGCGGCCTGCGTGGCGACGACGGCCGGCCGATCGCCCTCGGCTACCACACCGGCCACTGGGAGGTGGGCCTGCTGGTGCGCGCCGCCGCCGAGGCGATCCGCGAGGCCTCGGGCCTGCCGTTCGCCGCCTCCTGCACCGACCCGTGCGACGGCCGCACCCAGGGCACGCCGGGGATGATGGACAGCCTGCCCTACCGCAACGACGCCGCGATCGTGATGCGCCGCCAGATCCGCTCGCTGCCGCGGCGCGCGGGCGTCCTCGGCATCGCTACTTGCGACAAGGGCCTGCCCGCCACGATGCTGGCGCTCGCGGGCTGCTCCGACCTGCCGGGCGTGATCGTGCCCGGCGGCGTGACGCTGCCGGCCGAGGGCAGCGAGGACGCGGGCGCGGTGCAGACGCTCGGCGCGCGCTTCGCGCACGGCCTCGTGAGCCTCGAGGACGCCGCGGCACTGGCCTGTCGCGCCTGCGGCACCCCGGGCGGCGGCTGCCAGTTCCTCGGCACCGCCGCGACCGCGCAGGTGGTGGCCGAGGCGCTCGGCATGGCGCTGCCGCACAGCGCGCTCGCGCCCTCGGGCGAGCCGGTCTGGCTCGACACGGCGCGTCGCTCGGCGCTGGCGCTGATGCGGCTCGCCGCGCTGCGGCTCCCGCTCGCGCGGCTGCTCACGAACCAGGCCGTCGAGAACGCGATGCTCGCCCACGCCGCCTTCGGCGGCTCGACGAACCTGGTGCTGCACCTGCCCGCCATCGCGCACGCCGCGGGGCTGCGGGTCCCGACCGTCTCCGACTGGCAGCGCGTCAACCGCGCGGCGCCGCGGCTCGTGGACGCGCTGCCGAACGGCCCGAGGAACCACCCCACCGTGCGCGTCTTCCTCGCCGGCGGCGTGCCCGAGGTGCTGCTGCACCTGCGTCGCATGGGACTGCTCAACCGGGCCGTCCGAACGGCGAGCGGCGAGACGCTCGACCAGGACCTCGACTGGTGGGAAGCCAGCGAGAGACGGCGGCGCGTCCGTGAGCGCCTGCGCGCCTCCGACGGCGTCGATCCCGACGACGTGGTGATGGACCCGGACACCGCCCGCAGCCGGGGGCTGGCGGGAGCCACCGCGGTCTTCCCCGTCGGCAACCTCGCGCCGGGCGGCTCGGTCGTGAAAGCCACGGCGATCGACCCCTCCGTCGTCGAGAACGGCGTCTACCACCACCGCGGCCCCGCGCGCGTCTTCACCTCCGAGGCCGCGGCGATCGCCGCCATCAAGGGGCTCGTCGAGCCGAAGCTCGCGCCCGGCGACGTCCTCGTGCTCGCGGGCCTCGGCCCCCTCGGCACGGGCATGGAAGAGACGTACCAGGTCACCTCGGCCCTCAAGTTCCTGCCGTGGGGCAAGTCGGTCGCCGTGCTGACCGACGCTCGCTTCTCCGGCGTCTCGACGGGAGCCTGCATAGGCCACGTCAGCCCCGAGGCGCTCGCGGGCGGGCCGATCGGCCGCCTGCGCGACGGCGACATCGTCGAGATCGAGATCGACCGGATCGGCCACGTCGGCCGCGTGGACCTCGTGGGCACGGCCGACGGCCCGCTGTCCGCGGAGCCGGCGCAGGCACTGCTCGCGTCCCGCCCCCCGCACCCGGGCCTCGCCCCGCGCGCCGACCTCCCGGCCGACACTCGCCTCTGGGCCGCGCTCCAGGAAGCGAGCGGCGGGATCTGGCGCGGGTGCGTCTACGACCCGGAGCGCATCATCGCGGCGCTGGGCGCCGGCCGGGATCGCAACGGCTCGGCGACCTGATGCTGATCGAGAACCTCCGGTAGCGTCGCCTGCCATGAACCGCGCCGTCCTGTTCG
>CAZMRX010000357.1:0-5721 GCA_964568755.1 uncultured Acidobacteriota bacterium
CGTACCACTTGTGCTCGGCGTCCATGACCAGGCAGGCGTCCACGACCTTGCGCTCATCGAGACCCGGGTCACCTCCCGGACGCGCGTGCTGCTGCCCGTCCACATCCTGGGCGGCGTGTGCGACATGGACCGCATCGGCGCGGTCGCCGCGCGGCGCGGCCTCAAGGTGGTCGAGGACGCCTGCGAGGCGCACCTCGCCGAGTGGAAGGGCCGGAAGGCCGGGACGCTCGGCGATCTCGGCTGCTTCAGCTTCCAGACCGGCAAGGCGCTCGCGTGCGGCGAGGGCGGGGCCATCCTCGGCCGCGACGCCGACCTCATGGACCTCTGCCACTCGATCCACAACCTCGGCCGGCCGCGCGGCCGCATGCGGCGCGATCAGGGCGGCTACCCGATCGTCGCCTCGAAGAGCCGGATGGCCGAGTACCAGGCCGCGATCCTGATCAGCCAGATGCGGCGGGTCGTGGAGGAGACGAAGCTGCGGGCGGCCAACGCCGAGTACCTGACGGCGAAGCTCCAGGCGATCCCCGGCATCGTCCCGCGACGCGACTACGCCGACGTCACGCAGAAGGCCTTCTACTATTACGGCTTCCGCTACCAGGCGGAAGCGTTCGGCGGCCCCTCTCGCGACCGCTTCCTCGCGGCGCTCCAGGCGGAGGGCATTCCGGCTTCGAAGGGGCTGGGCGTCGTCGAGGACCGCGGGATGAACAGGGAAGGCCTGATCGAGCAGGCGCTGTCCTCCCGAGCGTACCGCCGGGCCTATCCGAAAGAGCTCCTCGCGAGCTTCGCGAGCGACAACGACTGCCCGCGGTCCGATCGGCTGTGCGCGGAGACGGTGGGCGTCCACCAGCGGCTGCTGCTCGGCACGCGCGCGGACATGGACGACATCGCGAGCGCGGTCAGGAAGCTCCACGAGAGCCGAGCCCGGCTCGGCGCCTGAGGCTGCCCGTCACAGGGCGTGGCGGTCGAGCCAATCGAGGAGCGCCAGGCGCACCTCGGCCAGCACGTCTCGATGCCGAAGGGGCGCGCCGGGAGCGAAGCGGCGCCTGATCGTGACCGGGCTCGCGATCAAGGGAGGCGTCGAGGTCAAGAACTGACCCATGCACCCGATCCTGGCCGGCTGGGGCCGGCTCTCGGCCTACCTCACGGCCTGGGGCCTCGTCGGCACGCTGATCGCGGTGACCTGTGGGTGATTTGATGAGCGGCTCTGGGTGCTGGAGGGTTGAGAGGGTCCCGGGGGGAGTCGCAGCGACACAGCGCAGCGAGCCAGGAGTGGGTTTCCGGTGGCGCGAGGTGCCTGCCGAGCGGCGTCACGGCGTACGAATCAGCCCCGCAGCATCTGTCGCGCGCTTCCAGAGGACAGACCGCCATCACGGCCCGGAGGAACCGCCCGGGCGGTCTGACTCATTCCCAGCTGGCCGGCACTCCCCAACCTTCCCCCTGCTCGGCGACACGGAGGATCTCGCGATGCGGCGGGGGCCGATCCTGCTCCTGGGCCGAGCGCAGGCCGGGGTGCTCGAGGATCCGGCTGCTATGGGGCGTCGGAGCCCAGCCGGGTCCTCAGCTCCTGCGTCCAGTTCAGGACGAGCTGGATCTCGGTCGCGGCTGGGGACGATCCCGGCAGGGGCTGTACCGCCTGTGTTCCATAGAAGAGGCGACCGTCCGGCGCCACGGCGTAGCAGCGAACCGGCTGGCAGGCCAGGCGGAGATCGGTCTGCAAGAACTCGAACAAACGCCGAGGCGATCCGATGCTGAGCGGTGGGTTGGTGAGAACGTCCACGGCCCACATGCGACGCCTCCCGTCCGAATCGGCGGTCGACAGGAACAGCAGCTCGCCACCCGCCGGGTTCCACGCCGGGCTCTCCCCGCCCTCGAGCGACACCTGCTGGCGCGCCCCCGGGCCGGGAAAGGGCTGTACGTAGACCTCGAACCGACCGGAGGCGTTGGAGGCGTACGCGAGCCAACGCCCGTCGGGGGAGATCTCGGGCCAGCCCTCGCGATCCGGCGTACGCGCGAGGGGCGAGAGCACGGCTCCTCCCGTTCCGATGCTGGCGATCCAGATGTCGTCGGCGTCGACGAGGGCGAGGCTCCGCCCGTCCGGGGACCAGGACGACTGGATGGCGGACCCGCGCACGAGGACCTCGGCAGCGTCGATGCGGTCGGCGTGCTGCCACGCGACCGCCCGCCCGCTTCGGTCCAGCTTCCCGAACGCGACGCGCCGGCCGTCGGGGGTGAAGCGCGGGAAGTCCGTCTCGCCGCCGGCGCTCAGCTTGTCGAGCGTGCCGCGCTCGAGGTCGTGGATCCAGAGCGGCTGCTCCCCGAGGGTGGTGGTGATGAACGCGAGCCGGCGGCCGTCCGGAGAAAGCGCCAGCGCCGAGACGTAGCTGCGCGTCGGGGTGCTCAGCCTGCGCACGCTGCCCGCGCGGTCGATCGTCACGAGGCTCTGCGTCAGATGGGGCACGATCTCGCCGGGAAGGTAGGCGAGCGCGCCCGTCGGCGCGACGGAGAACTGCCCGGCCCCGGTCACGTTGCGCGACTGGCCGCTCGTCAGGGCCTGGGCCACGGCGCCGAGCACCGGGACCGGTGCGCCGCTCACCTCGAGCCGCTCAGGATCGAAGCGCGCGGCGAAGAGCGTGCCCCGGCGGAGGAAGACGAGGTGGCCCGGCGCCGCGTAGCGGGCGTCCGCAGCGTCCTGCAGGATCGGCCTGCGTGCGCCCGTGGCGAGGACGTGGGCGACGACCTCCTCGTCACCCCATGTCCACTGTCGGCGGCGCACGGTGTAGAGCAGCGCCTGCCCGCCAGGCAGCGCGTGGGGAAGGCCGTGCGAGGTCTCGCTCTCGAGCCGTCGTGTCACCCGCGTCGGCGCGCGCTCGGGTGAGACCGACCAGATCGCACGGTCCGGCGCATCGTAGTAGACCTCCCCTTCACCACCCAGGGCCAGGCCGGAGGGAATGTCCAGGCCGTCGACCAGCGTCGAGACGGGTCCGCCCGCGAGTGCAGCCCTCCGGATCGCGCGGTTCGCGTAGAACGCCACCCAGCGACCGTCCTGCGAGACGGCAGGGATCTGTGCGCCGCTCGTGCCGTCGAGCGCGCTCGCCGCGTCCGCCTCGAGCGGACGCAGGTAGAGCTGCTGCGCTCCGGCGCGTCTACCAGCGAAGACGAGGGCTCGGCCGTCGGGTGTCCAGGCGAGCGCGGTGCGCGAGCCGCCCGGCGGCAGTGCCAGGAAGCGCCCGAAGGGCCCTCCGCCGTTCAGCTCCTCCGCGGGCTCGACTCCGATGCGCGATCGGACCACGTCCGGCGCCGTCGCGGGGAGGAGCAGGCGCCGGGACACGAGGGCGCCCAGCCCAGCGCTCGCGACGACGAGGCCGAGGCCGGCGAGCACGAGGCTCCGCCGGCGCCACGCGGCGCGGCGGAACGGGGCCGAGGCGGCGGCGCTCCCGGGCGACGCGATCCAGCGCAGCTCGCCCGCCACGTCGTGCGCCGACTCCCACCGGGCGTCGGGCGACTTGGCGAGGCACCGCGTGACGACGCGCTCGAGCGCGGGAGGCGTCAGCGGCTGGAGCGCCGCGAGCGGCTCCGGCTCGCGCTCGAGGATCGCCGCGGCGAGGCTGGCCGCGCTCGACCCCTCGAACGCGCGGCGGCCTGAGACCATCTCGTAGAGCACGGCGCCGAGCGCCCAGAGGTCGGTGCGCGGGTCGACGGGACGGCCTTCGAGCTGCTCGGGCGCCATGTACGGCGCCGTCCCCAGGATCGCGCCGGGTCCCGTGAGCGGCGACGCGTCGGTGGGCGACGCCGTCAGGCTCTCGCCCGCCGAGGTCCCCGAGTGCCCGATGGGTCGCGCGAGGCCGAAGTCGAGGAGCTTCGCGCCGTGGCCCGTCAGCATCACGTTCCCGGGCTTCAGGTCGCGGTGAACGATGCCCTGCCGGTGTGCCGCGCCGAGAGCGTCCGCCATCTGCGCGCCGAGCTCGAGCGCCTGCGAGAGCGGGAGCGGCCCGCGGAGCAGCCGCCTCGCGAGCGTTTCGCCCTCGAGGTGCTCCATCACGAGATACGCCTGGCCGTCCTGCTCCCCGACGTCGTGGAGCGTGCAGATGTGGGGGTGGGCGAGCGCCGAGATCGCCCGAGCCTCGCGCTCGAAGCGCGCCCGGCGCGCGTCGTCCAGCGTGAACTCGGAGGGCAGGACCTTGACGGCGACGGCCCGGTCGAGGCGAGTGTCGCGAGCCTGGTAGACCTCGCCCATGCCGCCGGCCCCGATCAGGCCGCCGATCTCGTACGGACCGAGACGCACGCCAGCCGCCAGCGACATGGCCGACCTTCGCGTAGGACGGGGGAGTCTAGTCTCCCGCCCGGCGACGCGGCAACAGCACCGCCTCCGTCAGGGGACGGGCGCGCGCTACAGCGCCGGGCCGCGGCTGCCGTCGTCGGCGACGAAGAAGAGGCGCGACCGCCGGTCCGCTTCCGGCCGGCGGCCAGTGCCTCTAACAACGACTGCCCGCGGCGATCGGCTGTGCGAGGAGAACGTCGGCTTCCACCAGCGGCTGCTGCTCGGCACGCGCGCCGACATGGACGACGTCGCGAGCGCCGTGCTCAAGCTCCACGAGAGCCGGGCGCGGCTCTCCGCCGGCTCCTCGTAGCCCGGCCGGCGCCCCGGGGAGAGGCGCTTCGACCCGTGTGGCTGCGAAGCGCCGTCAGCAGCTCGTCCACCAGCGCGGGGATGTCCGTGCGCTGCTGGTCGTACCAGACGTTGAAGGCGGTGTCGGTGAGGGCGCGGGTCACGTAGGCGAGCAGGACAGGGGCGGGGTCGCTGCGCAGGTCGCGCTGCATGCGGCGCGCGAGCAGGGCGGCGAGGCGCTCCTCCAAGCGGTTGCGGCGCTCGAGCATGGCGCGGCGCAGGGCCGTGTTGCCGCGCAGCATCTCGATCACGCTGCGGATCATGCCGGCGTTCCTGAGGGATTCCTCGAGGGCGGGGACGAGGGCGTTGCGGATCGAAAGCAGGGGCGGCTCCCGCTGCGGGCGTGCGGCGACGGCCGCCAGCAGGTCGTCGGCGTAGCGGTCGGAGCCGGCGACCACCACGTCCTCCTTGGTCTCGAAGTACCTGAAGTAGGTTCGGCGGGAGACGCCGGCCTCCCGGGCGATCTCTTCGATCGTCACGTTCTCGTAGCCGCGCTTCGCGATCAGGCGTTCGGCGGCGAGGCGCAGCGCCTCGCGCACCACCTCTCGCTTGCGGGCGGCGAGACCCTCCCGGCTCATTCCCTGAGATTCTACACTGGGTGTTGACAATGGCACTAAGTGCCAAATAGCATCCCGGTTGCTGGAGGTCTCACATGCGGCATTCCACGACCACCTTCGTTCGCCGGGGCGGGACCCTGGTTGGCCTGCTCCTGCTTGGTGCACAGCCCGCGCTCGCGGCACCCCTCACCGACGCCGAGGTGAAGGCTCGCGTCGATCGGCTGCTCGCGCAGATGACGGTCGAGGAGAAGGTCGGGCAGCTGAACCAGATCGCCGGGGGGCTGTTCCCCGGGATCAAGCCCGAGGAGAGCCTGCGGCAGGGCGCGGCGGGGTCGGTGCTGTGGCTCAACGACACGAAGCGCTTCAACGAGCTGCAGAAGGTCGCGGTCGAGGAGTCGCGCCTCAAGATCCCCGTGCTCTACGGGCTCGACGTGATCCACGGCTACCGCACGATGTTCCCGGTGCCGCTCGGCCTCGCGGCGTCGTGGGACCCATCGC
>CAZMRX010000358.1:0-5719 GCA_964568755.1 uncultured Acidobacteriota bacterium
GTCCACCTCGAGATCCCGGCTCCCGCCGGCGGCCAGTTCCTGCCGTATCAGGTGCCGGCGGTGTCGCGGCAGGGCGACCGCATTGTCTTCCCGGCCCTGGTCGGCAACAGCGAGCGGCTGTACGTGCGTGCCCTGGATTCGAGCAGCACGTCCGTCCTCGCGGGCTCGGACGGAGGGGCGAAGCCCTTCTGGGCCCCGGACGGACGGCAGGTGGGCTTCGTGGTTCCTGGTCACCTGAAAGCCGTCGAGTTCACGGGCGGTGCGCCTCGCGCCGTGTGCGCGCTTCGCGGCAGCTTCGGGGGCGGTGCCTGGAGCGAGCACGGTGTCATCGTCTTCGCGGACGACCACGACCTCTACCGCGTGGCGGCCGACGGCGGCGAGCCCGTGCCGCTCGGAAAGCGGGACGAGGGTGAGACCGGCCGCTACCTGCCGCACTTCCTGCCCGACGGCCGGAGCTACCTCTACCTCTCGACGTCGATCCGCCCGGAAGAGCAGGGGATCTACGCCGCGTCGCTCGATTCTCCGGACCGCCGGCGGATCGTCGCGAGCGACGGCAACGCGGCCTACTCCGCTTCCGGCCACCTGCTGTTCGTCAAGGATGCGGCCCTCGTGGCCCAGCGCTTCGACGCAGACCGTCTGGAGCTGTCGGGAGAGCCGTTCCGCGTGGTCGAGCCGGTGACGCCGCGCATTCTGGGGACCGTTCAGAGCGCGACCTTCACCGCCTCGGCCGACGGTGTCGCGGCCTGGGGCGCCGTGGCAGCCTCGCCCGAGACCCGCCTCACCTGGTTCGACCGGTCGGGGCGAGCGCTGGGCACCGTGGGAGAGTCCTCGCGGTACGCGAACCCGACCCTGTCTCCCGACGACCGGAGCCTGACTGTCGACCGCTGGGACCCGGACCGGCTCACGCGCGACGTCTGGGTCTTCGACGCCGTGCGCGGGACGGGCCGGCGGCTGACCTTCGATGCCGCGGACGATTTCGGCGGAGCCGCGTCCGCGGACGGCTCCTGGATCTTCTTCGGCTCGGACCGCTCGGGGCGGCGCGAGATCTACCGCAAGCCCACGAGCGGAACCGGCGAGGAGGAGCGGGTCTTGGGGTCTTCCACCGGGCAGTGGCACGTCGAGTACCCCTCGGCGGACGGCCGCTTCCTGGTCGCGAACCACTGGCCGGGACGCTCGCCAGCGGACCTCTACTTGCTGCCCCTCGACGCGCTCGGCACGGGGAGCGGACCGCAGCCGATCCCCTTCCTCACCACCCCGAACGCCGAGCAGCGCGGGTCGCTGGCTCCGAGCGGCCGGCTGATCGCCTACGACCAGGCGCCACCCGGGGGCGCCAGCCAGCGCGCCGAGGTCTTCGTCGAGAGCGTTGCCGCCGACGGGAGGCGCGGCCCGGGCCGGTGGCAGGTCTCGACGGGCGGCGGAGTGGAGGCCCAGTGGCGGGGCGACGGCCGGGAGCTCTTCTACATCTCGGGCTCCACTCTGATGGCCGTGGCCGTGAAGACGGACGGCGCGTTCTTCGAAGCGGGGACACCGGTGCCGCTCTTCGAGCCGGTCCTGCCAGCGGACTCCCGCAGAAGCCGCTATGCCGCGGCGCGCGACGGCCAGCGCTTCCTGGTCAACACCCCGGTCGTGCGCCAGGCTGGCGAACCCGTCCACGTGCTGGTCAACTGGCTGGCCGCAAGGCGGTAACCCTGCTGCGGGTCGCGGCTAACCCCAGCGCGGGGTCTCGTCGAGGCCGATCCCGAGCGCGGTCTTCGCGACGATCTCGTGGGTCAGGAAGCTGTTGGCTGGGTGGATCACGAGCTTCAGCCGCGCCCTGTGCACGAGCGCCGTCGGGGAGGGCTGCAGGATCAGGACGATTTGCGGCTGCCATCGACTGACGACGCCCTCGCCCTGGTCCTGGCTCTTCACGGCTCCAGGCAGTCGACCAGCACCTTCAGGGTGCCGGGCCGTGCGGCGTGCTCGAAGGCTCGGACGGCGTCGGCGAGCGGGTAGCGGGCCTCGACGAGCGCGCGCGGGTCGACGCGGCCCGAGGCGAGCAGCGCGAGCGCCGGGGCGAACGGCCCGCAGCGCGAGCCCACGATCGTGATCTCGTCCACGACGAAGCGCGCCAGGTCGACCTCGGCCTTGCCGTGGTAGGTGCTCTTCAGCACGATCGTGCCGCGCGGGCGCACGGCGCGGCGCGCGAGCTCCAGGCCGTCGGGGTGGCCGGTGCACTCGACCACCAGGTCCGCGCCGCGCGGCTCGATCCCCTCGGCCGTGGCCGAGGCGATGCCACGGGCGGCGAGGAGCGAGAGCGGCCGCGGACTGCGGCCCACCACGAGCAGGCGGCAGCCCGTCGCAGCAAGCGTCTGCGCGACGAGGTGGCCGAGCTTGCCGGCGCCGATCACCACGACGCGGTCCGATGCGGCAACCCGCACCTGCTGCTGTAGCTCGAGGGCCGCGGCGACAGGCTCGGTGAAGACGGCGACCTCGTCGGGCAGACCATCCGGAACGGCGTGCAGGTTCGCGGTCGGCAGCGTCAGGTACGTGGCGAAGGCGCCGTTCCTCGCGACGATCCCGAGCACCGTCCGCTTCTCGCAGTGGCTGCGCCGTCCGGCGCGGCAGGTCGCGCACTCTCCACAGGCGGCGTTGATCTCGCCCGCCACGCGCCTTCCGACCCACTCGGGCGCGGCGCTCGCCTGCTCGACAACGCCCACGAACTCGTGGCCGGGGACACCCGCGTAGGGGTAGTAGCCCCGCACCAGCTCGAGGTCGGTGTTGCAAATCCCGGCGACGCGGACGCGGACCAAGGCCTCGCCTGGTGGCGGCACCGGGGCCTCGAGGTCGTCGCGCAGCCGCAGCGCCCGCCCCTCGAGCCACAGGCCCTGCACCCTAGCGCCCGACCTCCGCCAGCGCCTTCTTTCGCGCCGCCTCGAACTCGTCGCCGGGGCGCCACGCGGGCGAGCGCGGCGCGTTCGCGACCTTCACGCCCAGCAGGAACAGCAGCCGCGCGTCCTCGACGACGCCGTCGAAGTTCCACTCGGGCGTGAGGTCGTCCGAGGGCTGGTGGTAGTGCGCCTCCTGCCAGGCCTGCCGCTTCTCGCGCCCCCAGCCGGATGGACGGCCGACCACCTCGGTGCCGGCCTCCAGGTACGCGGCGGGGATGCCGAGGCGCGCGAAGCTCAGGTGGTCGGAGCGGTAGTAGGAGCCCTTGTCCGGGAAGGCTTCCGGGACGACCCGGCGCCCCTGCATCTCGGCGATCGCGCGGATCCAATCGTCGAGCGAGGACTTGCCGAGCCCGATCACGGGCACGTCCTCGGTCCGGCCCCAGATGCTGGCGCCGTCGATGTTGATGTTCGCGGCGACGAGCCCGGGGCGGAGCGGCAGGTTCCGCGCGAGGTGCTCGGAGCCCAGCAGGCCCTGCTCCTCCGCGGTCACGGACGCGAACAGGATCGTGCGCAGCGGGCGCTCGGGCAGCGCCGCGAACGCCTCGGCCACGGCCAGCAGGGTCGCGACGCCGGCCGCGTTGTCGAGCGCGCCGTTGTAGACCGCCGGCTGGCCCGACGCGTCGGGCTTGATCCCGTAGTGGTCGTGGTGCGCCGTGTAGAGGACGGCTTCCTTCGCGAGCCCTGCCGGCTCTCTCCCGGGCAGTCGACCGACGACGTTGGCGCTCGCGCGACGGGCGATCTCGTTCTTCAGCACGACGGACACCCGCACGCCGAGCGGCACCGGGCGGAAGTCGCGGTCCTCCGCGCGGGCGCGGAGCGCGTCGAGCTCGTGGCCCGCGAGCCGAGCGATCCTCCGGCAGGCGTCCTCGGTGGCCCAGGCCTTGAGCGGCAGCACCGCCTCGCCCGGGGCGGGCAGGCTGAGCTGCTCGCCCGACCAGGAATTCTGCACCACGGACCAGCTGTAGCCGGCCGAGGCGTTGGTGTGGATCACGATCGCGCCCGCGGCGCCGCGCTCGGCCGCCATCAGGTACTTGTAGTCCCAGCGCCCATAGAAGAGACGACGCTTTCCCGCGAACAGGCCTGGGTCGCTCTCCGGGTCGTTGTTCATGACGAGCAACACCTTGCCGCGCAGGTCGACGCCCTTGTAGTCGTCCCAGGCGTGCTCGGGCGCGACGATGCCGTAGCCCACGAAGACGATCTCGGCGTCGTCCACGCGGACCTCGCGCTCCTGGCTTCCGCTGAAGGCGATGTAGTCGTCGCGCAGGCGCAGCGACGCGGAGCCGCCTTGGCGCGTCACGCGCAGCTCCTCCGGGGCGGAGGTCGTGACGCCCACGAGCTCGACCGGCTGCTCCCAGGCGTCGCCCACTCCCGGCTCGAGACCGATGGCCTCGAAGCGCGCCGCCACGTACTCGCGCGCGAGGCGATCCCCGCGGGTGCCGGGCGCGCGACCCTCGAGCCGATCGCTCGAGAGGAAGCGGATGTCCGCACGAAGCCGCTGCGCGCGGACCGTGTCGGTCGCCAGGCGCTCCTCGTCCGTCATCAACGCGGGACGGATGACCGCAAGCGAGGTCGCCGTGACCATCGCGAGAGCACCGGCCAGGACGAGTCTCACAGCGTTCAGCCCCCTACTTTTCTCTGGACGAATCTCAAGTGACGTGTCATATTATGGCCTGTAACCTTGCTTCAAGACAAGATTCTTAGAAGAAGACGGGTTACAGGCCGCAGATGAAGTATTCGGTTTATGTGTAGGGAGTAGACCATGGCGGTTGCAGCTCCTGTCACGGGGCGACACTCGATCGTCTTGCCGTCCACCCTGTTCGTCCCGGGCGGGCGGTTCTCGATGGGCTGCGAGGAGGGACGGGCCGACGAACGCCCCGCCCACCCGGTCGACGTGCGACCGCTTCGCTTCGGCCGCACCCCAGTGACCAACATGGAATACGCCTGGTTCCTCGCCGCGGGCCGGGCGCCGGAGCCGCCCTGGTGGAAGGACCCGGTCTTCTGGGGTCCCGACCAGCCGGTGGTCGGAGTGACCTGGTTCGAGGCCACGGCTTATTGCTACTGGCTTTCGGAGACGCTCGGCGGCCACTGGCGCCTGCCGAGCGAGGCCGAGTGGGAGCACGCCGCTCGCGGCGGGCTCGACGCGGCGCGCACCTCCTGGGGCGACGAGATTCCCCGGGGCGAGATTCCCGAGCCGCCGCTGTCGGGGCCGTGGCCGGTGGGACGGGGCACGGCCAACGGCTACGGCCTGCTCGACATCGGGACCGTGGTCCACGAGTGGTGCCACGACTGGTACGCGCCCGACGCCTACCGAAGGATGCGCCGCTACGACCCGCGCGGGCCCGAGCGCGGCGAGACCCGCGTCAGCCGCGGGGGCTCCTGGCGTCGCCACCTGCGCGACCTCAAGCCCGGATCGCGGGCGGGCCGTCCGCCGCACGCACGCGCCGCCGACTGCGGCTTCCGGGTGGTGCGCGAGGTGCCGTGAGCGCGCGCCGCGAGGACGTGACGCTCGAGCGCCGGCACGCGCCGCGCCTCGAGCCCGGGGAGCTCGCCGAGCCCGTGCTCGTGGTCGGCTCGCGCCTGGTCAACATCGGACCGGGCGGCCTGATGCTCGAGGCGCCCGTGCCGCTCGCGCCCGACTCGCCGCTGCACCTGCACCTGCTCGTCGGCGGCGAGCGCACCGACCTCGACGCGCGCGTGCGCGGCTGCGTGCCGCGCGGGACCTCTCGCCGCGCCGCGTGGGGCGTGGGCGTCCAGTTCGAGACGCTGGGCTCGGCCGCGCGCGAGCGGCTGGA
>CAZMRX010000359.1:0-5711 GCA_964568755.1 uncultured Acidobacteriota bacterium
GGTCGACGTGGGTCTCGGCCGCGAAGTTGACGACGGCCGCGGGGCGATGCTCGCGGAAGGCCGAGCGCACCGCCTCGCGGTCCGCGATGTCGGCCTGCACGAAGGCGAAGCGCGGGCTCGCGCTCACGTCGGCCAGGCTCTCCAGGTTGCCGGCGTAGGTGAGCTTGTCGAGCACCACCACGCGCGCGTCGGTGTGCGCGAGTGCTCTGCGCACGAAGTTCGCGCCGATGAAGCCGGCACCGCCGGTGACGACGATCGTTTCCACGTCAGCCCTTTCCGAGATGCGGCCCGAGCACGGGAGCGAAGCGCTCCCGGTAGTCGACCTGGCTGCGGCGGATCACCTCGCAGGCCTCGTCGCGCCCGTACACGCGCAGCAGCTCGCACGCGGGTTGGCTGTCGGCCGGGGCCTGTTTGTAGGTCAAGAAGTAGTGCTTGAGGCGGTCCACCAGCAGGTTGGGCAGCCGGCCGATGTCGTCGACGCCGCCGTAGACCGCGTCGTTCACCATCACCGCCACGATCTTGTCGTCGACCTCGTTGCGGTCCAGCATGCCGAGCCCGCCGATCGGCAGCGCCTGCATCAGGATGTTGCCGTGGGTGAAGTCCTTCTCCGTCAGCACCAGGATGTCGAGCGGGTCGTCGTCGCCCACGAGGCCGCGCCGCCCGGTCCGCTCCTCCGCGAGCGCCGCGACCTCGCCCCCGCACAGCGTGCGCGGCACGAAGCCGTAGGGCGCCGGGCAGACGTTCGAGTAGAGCTGCGGCCGGTCCACCTTGAGCAGCCCCGTTTCCTTGTCGAGCTCGTACTTGACGGTGTCCGAGGGCACGATCTCGATGAAGACCGTGACGCGCCGGGGCGCCTCCGGCCCGATCGCCACCCCGTGCCACGGGTGCGACTTGAAGAGCAGGCCCAGGGCGGGGTCGAGCGTCATTCGCGCGACTATACCGCAGGAGGTCGAAGAGGCCCCCGCGCGGTCCGGCCTTCGGGCAGAATGAGAGGGAATGCCGAGAGCCGAGAGCCGGGTCGTCCACGTTCTCGCCGCCGAGGCCGGGCTCGAGACGGCCGACGAGCTGGTCCCGGCCCTGCGGGCGGGCGGGTCCACGGTGCACGAGCACCGCCTTCCACCCGCCCCCGACGTCGCGGAGGACGATGCTCCCCGGCAGCGCGCCGAGCTCGCGCTCGCGGCTGAGGCGGTGCGGGCGGCCGAGGCCGACGCCGGTCGCCTGCTGCTCGCCGACGTACGCGGCGCTTTCGTGATTCCCGAGCGCATGCGCGTCCTGCTCGACGAGCAGGGGCTCGGCTGGGACGAGGCCTGGGCCCGCACCCGCGGCTCGACAGCCTCGCGCTTCGGCTGCCCCGGCAGCGAGCCGAGCCGGCCGCTCTGGCAGGTGGCCTTCCTCGAGTCCGAGGCGCCACGCCTGCTCGAGATCCTGTTCGAGATCAACCGCCGGCACCTCGACGAGGTCGAGGCGCACTGGCCGGGCGACCTCGGCCGTCGCAGGCGGCTGTCGCTGTTCCGCGAGGGCGAGGGCCGTCGCCTGCGGCTCGGGCAGCTCGCGATCGTCGGCTCGTCGCAGGCCTCCGTGGCGCAGCCGTGGGAGGGCCCCGCGGCCGAGATCCTGGCCGACTTCGCCGTGCTGCGCGGGGAGGCCCTGGAAGCGCGCGCGACGCCCGTGTTCGCGCGCCGCATCGTGAAGGACCAGAACCCGCCGCTCGCCGAGACCCTGACGCTCGCGCTCGGCGACGGCTGGCCCGAGGACGCGGAGAGCTTCGCGCGGCTCGAGTCGCTCGCCTTCGAGGCGCCGTTCCGGGGCGCCTTCCGCAAGGCGCGCCGCGCGAACCGCGAGCGCCTGGCTGCGTTCCTGCGCGAGGAGACGGGCGTCGACACGGACCCGGACGCGCTCGTGGACGTGAGGCTCGGCCACTTCGCCGCGCGGGAGCGGCCGCTGCTGAGCGCGCTCGGCCTCGTGCGCGAGCACCTGCGGCTGGCAGCCGGGGGCTGGACGCCGCCCGCGCCCCGCACCGTGGTGCTGGCGCGCCTGGGCGACGTGCCGGCCGACGAGCGGGTGCTGCAGCTGCTGCAGGCCGTGGCCGACGCCATCAACCGCGACGAGCGCGTGCGCAAGGCGCTGCGCGTCGCCGTGCTGCCCCGCTGCGACGCCGCGGCCGTGAGCCTGCTCGTGGCCGGCGCGGACCTGGCCAACGAGCCGGGGACCGCGGGCTCGGGCTCGGCCGGGGCGCGGGCGCTGGGCTTCGCGGCGAGCGGCGCGGTCATGCTCGGCACGCGCGACGGGACGCTGCGCGAGCTGGAAGCCGCGCTTGGTGCCGACAACCTGTTCCTGTTCGGCCTCGGCCCGCTCGAGACCCACGCCTGGCGCGAGGGCCGGGTGTACCGGCCGCAGGACGTCTACGCGATCGACCCGCTGGTGCGGCTGTCGCTCGACGCGCTCGTGGGCCCGCGCTACGCCCCGACGCACGGCGCCTTCGACTGGGCGAGGGAGGCGCTCTTCGACGCGCGCGACCCCTGGCTCGCGCTCGCCGACCTCGGCGCCTACGTCCACCGACAGGACGAGGCGCTCGCCGAGTTCGCCGACGCGCGCACGTTCACCGAGAAGGCGATCCTGACGCTCGCGCGCACCCGCCGCTTCTGGCTGGAGCGCCTCGCGTGAGCGGCGCGGCGCGCGACCTCGCGCAGGCGCTGCGCGCCCTCGCGCGCAGCCCCGGCTTCGCGGCGTCGGTCGTGCTGTCGCTCGCGATCGGGATCGGCGCGAACGCGGCGGTCTTCTGCGTCGCGAGCGCGCTGCTGCTGCGGCCGCTGCCTTACGCGGACGCCGAGCGCCTGGTGATCCTGTGGAACCGCTCGCCCGGGATCGGCATCACGGAGGACTGGTTCTCGACCGCGCAGTATTTCGACATCCAGTCGGGCCACCGCGGCTTCGAGGAGCTCGCGATCGCGATCGGCGCGAACTACAACCTCACCGGCGACGGGGCGCCGGAGCGCCTCGGCACGATCCGCGCGTCGACGAACCTGCTGCCGATGCTGGGCGCGCGCGCGGCGCACGGCCGCTTGTTCGAGCCGGCGGACGCCGTCCCGGGCACGGGCGGCACCGCAGTCCTCGGCCACGCGACCTGGCTGCGCCGCTTCGGCGGCGACCCGGGCGTCGTCGGGCGCTCGCTGGTCCTGAACGGCGAGCCGTACCAGGTGATCGGCGTGCTCGCGGCGGGCTTCGACCTCCCGCGCGAGGTGATGCCGACGCTCGGCGGCGCGCTCCACTCCGAGGTCGTCGTGCCGCTCCAGCTCGCCTCCGACGCCGCGTCCGTCCGCAACCGCGAGGACTACAACATCCTCGGCAAGCTGAAGCCGGGCGTGTCGCGCGACGCGGCGCAGGCCGAGATGGACCGGATCACGGCCGGGCTGCGCCGTGACCACGCCGCCTTCTATCCGCCGAACGGGGGACTCACCTTCGACGTCGTGCCGCTCCACGAGCAGGTGGTCGGCAACGTCCGGGAGGCGCTGCTCGTCCTGACCGCCGCCGTCGCGCTGGTGCTCCTGATCGCGGGCGTGAACGTCGCGAACCTGCTGCTGGCCCGGGCGAGCGCCCGCCAGAGGGAGGTCGCCGTGCGCGCGGCGCTCGGGGCCAGCCGGGCTCGGCTCGTGCGCGAGCAGCTCGCCGAGAGCCTGCTGCTGGCGCTTGGCGGCGGGGCCGTGGGTCTGCTGCTCTGCTCGGCGGGTGTCCAGGGACTGGTGCGCCTCGGCTCCGCGAGCGTCCCGCGCCTCCACGAGATCGAGGTCGGCCCCGGGGTGCTCCTGTTCGTCCTCGTGGTGTCGCTCGTCTCGGGCCTCGTATTCGGGCTCGCGCCGGCGTGGCGCCTGAGCCGCCCCGACCTGCAGTCGAACCTGACGGAAGGGCGGCGCGGGTCGTCGGCGGCGGGCGGCCTCTTCTCCCGCCGCGACACGCTGCGGCGGGCGCTGGTCGGCGGCGAGATAGCGCTCTCGGTCGTGCTGCTCTGCGCCGCGGGCCTGCTGGCCCGCAGCTTCGCGCGCGTGCAGCAGGTGCCGCCCGGCTTCAACCCGACGGGCGTCCTCACCTTCGAGCTGACCATGACCGGAAAGCGCTACGCGGAGTCGCCCGCTGTGCTCGAGACCTACCGCCAGCTCTGGCAGCGACTCGCGAGCCTGCCGGGCGTGACCGCGGCGGGCGGCGTCTCGGCGCTGCCCTTGAGCCAGATGATGGCGTGGGGGCCGATCACGGTGGAAGGGCGCACCCCGGCGCCGGGCGAGGCGTTCGTCAACGCCGACATCCGCGTCGTGGGCGGCGACTACTTCCAGGCCATGGAGATTCCGCTCGTGGCCGGGCGGCTCTTCGACGAGCACGACACGCGCGACAAGCCGCGCGTGATCGTGGTGGACCAGGCGTTCGCCGAGCAGCTGTGGCCGGGGCAGGATCCGCTCGGCAAGCGCGTCCGCTCGGGCGGGTTCGACGCGAACGCGAGCACGCCGTGGCTCACGGTGGTGGGCGTCGTGGGCCGGATCAAGCAGGACCGTCTCGACGGCGACTCGCGCATCGCGCTCTACCACCCCCACGCCCAGTACCCGACGCGCGCGATGAACGTGACGCTGCGGAGGCAGACTGCCGCCGCGTCGCTCGCGGCGGCCGTCCGGGACGAAGTGCGCGGCCTCGACCCCGAGCTTCCGGTCTACGGCCTGCGCTCGATGGCCGAGCGGGTGGACGCCTCGCTCGCGCGCCGTCGCTTCTCGATGCTGCTGCTGGGCCTGTTCGCGGCCCTGGCGCTCGCGCTCGGGACCATCGGCACCTACGGGGTGATGGCGTACCAGGTGAGCCAGGGCACGCGCGAGCTCGGGATCCGCCTCGCGCTCGGCGCCACGCCGCATCGCCTGCTCGCGTTCGTGCTGCGCGAGGGCATGGCGCTGGCCTTTGCCGGAGTTGCCGTTGGCCTGGCCGCCGCGCTCGTGCTCACGCGCGCGATGCGCTCGCTGCTGTTCGAGGTCGGTGCGGCGGACCCGCTCACGTTCCTGAGCGTCCCCGCCGTCTTGCTGGTCGCCGCGCTCGCCGCGTGCTACCTGCCGGCGCGCCGGGCGGCCGCCGTCGACCCCGTGACGTCGTTGCGGAGCGACTAGCCTTCGAAGGAGCGTGGCCCCATGACGAAAGGCTGCCTCGTCCTGCTGCTGGTGGCGGGAGCACCCGCCTGGTCCCAGGCCCAGGGCCTGGGCGCCGCAGCCGCGCGCGAGCGCGAGAAGCGCCAGGCCGCGCCCGCGCCGGCGAAGGTGTTCACGGACGCCGACCTCGCGAAAGGGAAGCCGGCGGCTGAAGGCGAGCCCGAGAGCGGCGCAGAGTCCGCCCCGGGCAAGGGCGACGCGGCGGCGCCCGCGCCGAAGCCCGGGGAGGCGGAGGCGGACGATCCCGCGCTGGCCGAGCTCGAGCGCGAGCGCCAGGAGCGCAAGCTCCAGGAGGCCGAGTGGCGGCTGCGCTTCGCGAACGCGCGCGAGCAGCTGGCCCTGGCCGAGGCGGCCTGCTGGCAGGAGGTCGTGCGCACCGAGTACTACCAGGGCGTCCCGGTGCAGATGAAGGTGAAGGAGTTCGTCGAGAGCGCGGAGTTCCGGCAGGCGAAGCAGGCCCTCGCCGACCTGGAGGAGGAGTTCCGCCGCACCGGCCTGCCTCCCGGCTGGACCCGCTAGCCCTGGCGACGCCGCGCG
>CAZMRX010000360.1:0-5702 GCA_964568755.1 uncultured Acidobacteriota bacterium
CGCGGAAGGCCGTCTCGACCGCCTCGGGGACGACCTGGCCGTCGATCATCGGCCCTGTGTAGGTGTCGCGCTGCTGGCCCATGCTCATGAAGGTGAGGCCGCGCACGACGTCGCTCGCGGGCAGCCTGCGGAGCACCGTGAGCGCCGCCGCGTCCTCGCCCGTCACGCCCACGAGCTTCGCGAACGCCACGCCGTTTGCCTCTCCCGACGGGCTCCCGTCCGAGCCCGGCTCGCGCGCGTGGCGCATCGCCATGATCCCACCCGCGCGACCGCCCCCCGACTGCACGATCGCCTTGTGAAACAGCCCCCTAGCGGGCGGCGCAATCATCAGCGTGTGGACCGAGCCGCCGCCGGCCGACTCGCCGAAGAGCGTCACGTTGCCGGGGTCGCCCCCGAAGGCCGCGATGTTCCTGTGGACCCACGACAGCGCCGCGATCTGGTCGAGGTGGCCGTAGTTCCCGAGCGGACCGCCCGCCGCTTCCTTCGTCAGCGCGGGATGCGCGAAGAATCCGAAGCGGCCCAGGCGGTAGTTGAAGCTCACGAAGACGACGCCGCGCCGTGCGAAGTGCGAGCCGTCGTACACGGGCGGCGAGCTGCCGCCGTTTACGAAGCCGCCGCCGTGGATCCAGACCATCACCGGGAGCCTGGCCGCCGCCGGCTTCTCGGGCGCCCAGACGTTGAGGTAGAGACAGTCCTCGCTCGGCGGGGTCCCGAGCGGCGCGGCGTCGCTCGGGAAGGGCTCCTGCATGCAGTCGTTCGCGTACGCGGAGGCCGCTCGCACTCCCTCCCAGGCGGCTGCCGGGCGTGGGGCGCGCCAGCGCAGGTCGCCCACGGGAGGCGCCGCGAACGGAACGCCCTTCCACGAGACGACGCCTTCGGAAGCGACGCCCGCCACGAGGCCGCTCTCGGTGCGGACGGGGGCCGAAGCGGCCTCGAGCGTCGGGGCCAGGGCCAGGCCCATGAGCAGGGCGGACGAGCGGAACAGGGTCAGGGTCACGGGTCGGTCCTCCTGGTTGGTGCTCACGGTACGACGGAAAGCTCGGCGTGGAGCGACGCGGTCGAATCCCCGCCGACCCAGACGTCGAGCACTGCGGCGTCCTGCACCCAGCGTTTCCGGAACGTGCTCCAGTAGCGCAGCTCGTCGGGGCCGAGCGTGAAGCTCACGCTCTGCGTCTCCCCCGGCTTCAGGCCGACGCGCTTGAAGCCCTTGAGCTCGCGCACCGGGCGCGAGTCGCTTCCCGCCCTCTGGTGCACGTAGAGCTGCACCACCTCGTCGCCCGCGACCGCCCCCGCGTTGGTCACGTCCACCGACACCGTGGCGGCGGCGCCTAGCTTCACCTGCGGCGCAGTGAGTTTGAGGTTCGCGTACGAGAACGTGGTGTAGCTGAGCCCGTAGCCGAACGGGTAGAGCGGCGTCGTCGGGCCCTCCCAGTAGCGGGACTTGTACTGCGGAGAGCGTTCCGGCTGGTGCGTCAGGTTGCGCGCGTAGTAGAGCGGCGCGTGCCCGGCGCCGCGCGGGAACGTGACCGGCAGCTTGCCGCCGGGGTTCACGTCGCCGAACAGCACGTCGGCGACGGCGTGCCCGCCTTCGGTGCCCGGCTGCCACGCTTCGAGGATCGCCGGCACGTTCTCGGCCGCCCAGCCGATCGACAGCGGCCGGCCTCCGATGAGCACCAGGACCACGGGCTTGCCCATCGCGACGATCGCCCGCAGCAGCTCCTCCTGGCGTCCCGGGAGGTCGAGCGAGGAGCGCGACGCGGCTTCCCCGCTCATGTTGGCGAGCTCGCCCATCACCGCGATCACGAGCTCGGCGCCACGGGCCGTCTCGAGCGCCTGCTGGTAGGCGGCCTCGGCCGCCTGCTTCGTCTGCGGCGGCTTCTTCGGGCCCGGGATGAAGTCCTCGAAGAAGGACGGCACCTCGCGCCTTATCTCCGGCCCGGGCGCGTGCGCGACCCGCGCGTTCGGCAGCCGGGCCTTGACGCCCTCGAGCACGGTCACCGCGGCCGGCACGTGCCCGAACACCATCCACGAGCCCTCGGTGTCGGCCTTCGAGTCGGCGAGCGGCCCGATCACGGCCACGCTCGTGAGCGAGCGCGGCAGCGGCAGCAGCTTCTTCTCGTTGCGCAGCAGCACCATCGAGCGCTGCGCGGCGCGGCGGGCCTCCAGCCGGTGACGCGGATCGGCGACGGCGGCCTTGGCGCGCGCCTCGTCGGCGTAGGGCTGCTCGAACAGGCCGAGCCGCACCTTCACCGCCAGGATCCGCCGTACCGCGTCGTCGATCTGCGTCTCCTGGAGCACGCCCTCCCTCACGAGGGCGACCAGGTTCTGGGCGTACGTCCCGCTCGCCATGTCCATGTCGAGGCCCGCGGCGAGAGCGCGCGCCGCGGCGTCCTTGCCATCCCGTGCGAAGCCCTGCGTCACCAGGTTGCGCACCGCGATCGCGTCGCTCACCACGAAGCCCGCGAAGCCCCACTCGTCGCGCAGGACGTCGCGCAGCAGCCAGGGGTCGCCCGCCGAGGGCACGTCGTTCAGGTCCATGTAGGCGCTCATGAACGAGCCGACACCGGCGCGCACCGCGGCGGCGAAGGGCGGGAAGTAGACGTTGCGGAGCTGGCCCTCGGGCACGTAGACGGGGTCGTAGTCGCGCCCGCCCTCCGCAGCGCCGTAGGCGGCGAAGTGCTTGGCGCACGCGAGCAGCCGGTCGGGCGCGCCCAGGTACGGCCCCTGGAAGCCGCGCACCTGAGCCGCCGCCATCGCCGCCCCGAGATAAGGGTCCTCGCCGGCGCCCTCGGCGATCCGTCCCCAGCGCGCGTCGCGCGCGATGTCCACCATCGGCGCGAAGGTCCAGTGGATGCCGGCGGCGCGGGCTTCCTTCGCCGCGACCTCGGCGGCGCGCTCGTGGACGGACGGGTCCCACGACGCCGCCATCCCGAGCGGGATCGGGAAGATGGTGCGGTAGCCGTGGATCACGTCGAGCCCGAACAGGACCGGGATCTTGAGCCGCGACTCCTCGACGGCGAGCTTCTGCAGGGCGTTGAAGCGCCTGGTGTCGTTGACCCAGAGCACCGAGCCGGCGCCGCCCTTGCGCAGCGCCTCCTCCGGGCCCGGGCCGCCGCCGAAGGCGATGCCGCCCGCCTGCGTGAGCTGGCCGACCTTCTCCTCGAGCGTCATCTGCGCGAGGAGCGCGTCCACGCGTGCCTTGACCATCGCGTCGCTCGGCGCCGCCTCCTGGGCCAGCGCTCCCGAGGACACGGCCAGCAACCCCAGCACCAGGGCGGGATGTTTCGATGCGCGCATCTGTTGGTCCTCCGTCCGAGCGGATCCTACATCGGGCCGGCCCCGCGGGATGGGGGCGACGGCCCACACGCGAGCCACGAGGTGCAGGGGCTCGGGCGAGTAGAATGGGCGTCCCCATGACAAAGAAAGCCGAAGCGACATCCGTCGCGGTGCTACTCGCCCTGTGCGCCTTTGCCGGAGCCCGCGCGCTCTCGCAGCAGCCGAGCGCGGCCGATCGGGAGGCGCGCTTCCTCCAGAGGTCGAAGGACTTCGAAGCCCGCGGGCTGGCCGAGCCGTTCCGCGGCGTCACCACCGACGGAAAGCTGGTGCCGGGCTTGTTCCCGGTCCGCCACACGGGGGTCTCCACCGAGCCGGTGCGCAAGGCCGCCGCGGCCTTCCTGGAGGCGCTCTCGCCGGAGCAGCGCAAGCGCACCAGCTTCGCCGTCGACGACTCCGAGTGGCGCAAGTGGATGAACCAGCACTTCTACGTGCGCCAGGGCGTGAGCTTCCAGGAGATGACCGAGGCCCAGCGGGACGCGGCCTTCGCCCTGCTGCGGGCCGGCTTGAGCGCGAAGGGGCTCACGCTGTCGCGCGACATCATGCGGCTCAACCACACGCTCGGCGAGCTGAACCAGGACAACTTCGTGGAGTACGGCGAGTGGCTGTACTACGTCACCGTGATGGGCGTGCCGTCGGCCAGCGAGCCCTGGGGCTTCCAGGTCGACGGCCACCACCTGATCGTCAACTACTTCGTGCTGGGCGACCAGGTGGTGATGTCGCCCGCGTTCTGGGGCTCCGAGCCGATCACCGCGAAGGCCGGCAAGTACGCGGGGACCAGCATCCTGCAGTCCGAGCGCAACCAGGGGCTGGCGCTGCTAAAGGCGCTGTCCGAGGAGCAGCGCGCGAAGGCGGTGCTCAGAGCCTCGAAGACCGGGAACGACAACGTGGCAGAGGCCTTCAAGGACAACGTCGTGGTCGCCTACGCGGGCGTGCGGGCGAGTGAGCTGGACGCCGCCCAGAAGCAGCTGCTGCTGGCGCTCATCTCCGAGTACGTGGGCAACCTGCGCGACGACCATGCCCGCGTGCAGATCAGCGACGTCCGGGCCCACCTCGACGACACCTACTTCGCCTGGATCGGCGGCGGCGAGCCCGACAGCGTCTTCTACTACCGCATCCACAGCCCGGTGATCCTGATCGAGTTCGACCACCAGAGCCCGGCGGGCCTGCGCCACCTGGCCAAGGACCCGAGCCTGCCCAACCCGGAGCACATCCACACGGTCGTCCGCACGCCCAACGGCAACGACTACGGCAAGGACCTGCTGCGCCAGCACTACGCGGCGCACCCGCACTGAAACGGCGGGGTCAGGTCTTGAATCTTGGCGTCTAGCTGACGTCCTTGCGGGCGGCGTCCACCAGGTCGCGCGCCATGGTGCCGATGCGGCCCTCGTCCGGGCCCTCGACCATCACGCGCAGCTTGGGCTCGGTGCCGCTCCAGCGCACCAGCACGCGCCCGTCCTTGCCGAGGCTCGACTTGACCTGCTCGACGAGCTTCGAGAGCGCCGCCATGTCCTCGAGCGGCTTGCGGGCCGCGAGCGTGACGCTCTCGAGCACCTGAGGCACGCGCTCCATCGCCTCGCGCGCGAGCTCCGACAGCGGGCGGCCGGTGCGGATCATGAGCGCGAGCACCTGCAGCGCGCCGATCAGGCCGTCGCCGGTCGAGGCGTGGTCGAGGAAGATCAGGTGCCCCGACTGCTCGCCGCCGAGGTTGTAGCCGCCCTTGCGCATCGCGTCGACCACGTAGCGGTCGCCGACCGCGGTGCGAACCAGGGTGATCCCCTGCGCCTCGAGCGCGCGCTCGAGGCCGAGGTTGCTCATCACGGTCGCGACCACGGTGTCGCGCCGCAGCTCGCCGTCCTGCTTCATGCGCGTGGCGCACATCGCCATCACGGCGTCGCCGTCCACCAGCTCGCCCTTCTCGTCGATCACGATCACGCGGTCGGCGTCGCCGTCGAGGGCGATGCCGATGCGGGCCCCGCGGCGCACCACCTCCGCGCAGGCGTGCTCGGGGTGGAGCGCCCCCGCCTCGCGGTTGATGTTGGTGCCGTTGGGCCGGACCCCGAGCGGGAACACGCGCGCGCCGAGCTCCGAGAACACGAGCGGCGCGACCACGTACGCGGCGCCGTGGGCCGCGTCCACCACCACGCGCACGCCGTCGAGCGTCAGGTCGCGCGGGAAGGTGCTCTTGACGAAGGCGACGTAGCGCCCGCGCGAGTCCTCGAGCTTGACCGCGCGGCCGATCCCGGGGCCGGTCTTGCGCTCGCCCAGGCGCTCGGGCTCGCGCAGCAGCGTCTCGATCTCGGCCTCC
Organism: uncultured Acidobacteriota bacterium; assembly: GCA_964568755.1. Taxonomy (GTDB): domain Bacteria; phylum Acidobacteriota; class Vicinamibacteria; order Fen-336; family Fen-336; genus DATBSL01. The sequence goes on from CAZMRX010000360.1 coordinate 5,642, forward strand.
GCCGCGTCGGGAAGCTTGAAGCCGTCGCGGCCGAAGATCTTGATGCCGTTGTCGTCGTAGG
>CAZMRX010000361.1:0-5694 GCA_964568755.1 uncultured Acidobacteriota bacterium
CGCCGCGGACCGGCCCGGCCTGTTCTCGCTCGTCGCCGGGACGCTCGCCGTGCAAGGGATCGTCATCCTGGGCGCGGACCTCTACACCCGCAAGGACGGCGTCGTGCTCGACACGCTGCGCGTGGCCGAGGTCCCGGGGCAGCGGCCGCTGCGCGCGGAGCGGCGCGCGCGCATCGAGGCGGCGCTGGTCGAGGCGGTGGCCGGGCGGCTCGACGTGCCCGGGGCGTTCGAGCGCTGGCAGGCGCAGTCGGCGACGCGCGCGCGCCGCCCGCGCGGCCGCGCGGCCCGCATGCCGTCCGTCCGCTTCGACCAGGAGGCCTCGGCGCTCGCCACGGTGGTGGAGGTGAAGGCCCCCGACCAGCCCGGGCTCGCCTACAGCCTGGCGCACGCGCTCGCCGAGGCGGGCCTCGACATCGCCTCCGCGCGCATCGCCACCGCGAAGGCCCTCGCCCTCGACGTGTTCTACGTGTGCGACGCGCAGGGACGCAAGCTCGACAGGGACGCGCTGCCGGCCGTGGAGCAGGCGCTCCTCGCGGCGCTCGGCGCGGATTCTCGGAAACGATCGGACGGATAGGAGGCGGCATGAAGAAGGTCGAAGCCATCGTGCGACCCCACGTACTGGAGGCGGTGAAGACCGCGCTGCAGGAGGTGGGGGTGGTGGGGATGACGGTCACCGAGGTCAAGGGCTTCGGGCGGCAGAAGGGACACACCGAGACGTACCGGGGCAGCGAGTACAAGGTGGATTTCCTGCCGAAGGTGAAGATCGAGGTCGCGGTGCCCGACGACCTCGCGGACAAGGCCGTGGACGCGGTCGTCAAGTCGGCCGCCACCGGCAAGTTCGGCGACGGCAAGGTGTTCGTGAGCTCCCTGGCGGAAGTCGTGCGCATCCGCACCGGGGAGCGTGGGGAGGCCGCGCTCTAGAGGCCGCTTCGGCCAATCGTTCCGGCCAGAACGATCGAATTCTCGCACCAGTGGAGGAGATGATGGATTTGACGGAAGCCAAGGTCGCAATGGACACACTGTGGGTGGTCGTCGCCGCCTGCCTCGTGTTCTTCATGAATGCCGGCTTCGCGACCCTCGAGACCGGCCTGTGCCAGGCCAAGAACGCGGTGAACATCCTCGCCAAGAACTTCATCGTGTTCGCGGTCGCCTCGATCGCCTTCTGGGCGGTCGGCTTCGGCCTGATGTTCGGGGACGGCAACCCGTTCCTCGGGCTCTCGGGCTGGTTCCTGGGCGGCGTGGACAACAGCCCGGCGACGGGCGACGCCTACCAGGGCGTCTTCACGTCGCTCAATTGGACCGGCGTCCCGCTGTTCGCGAAGTTCTTCTTCCAGCTCGTCTTCGCGGGAACCGCGGCCACGATCGTGAGCGGCGCGGTGGCCGAGCGCATCAAGTTCATGAGCTTCATCGTGTTCTCGGCCATCCTGGTCGCCTTCATCTACCCCGTGGGCGGCCACTGGGCCTGGGGCGGCGGCTTCCTCGGCACGATGGGCTTCAAGGACTTCGCGGGCTCCACGGTCGTGCACAGCATCGGCGGCTGGGCCGCGCTCGCCGGGGTCATGATCCTCGGACCTCGCATCGGCAAGTACGGCAAGGACGGCCGGGTGCACCCGATCCCGGCCCACAACATGGCGCTCGCGACGATCGGCACCTTCATCCTGTGGCTCGGTTGGTTCGGCTTCAACCCCGGCAGCACGATGGCCGTCGACGTCGCCGCGATCTCGCTCGTGGCGATCAACACCAACATGGCCGCCGCCGCCGGCTGTCTCGCGTCGACCGTCGTCGCCTGGATCGTGCTCGGCAAGCCCGACCTCAGCATGATCCTGAACGGGACGCTGGCCGGCCTCGTGGCGGTCACCGCCCCGTGCGCGTTCATCACCGTGCCGGCGGCCGTCACGATCGGCGGCGTCGCCGGCGTGCTCGTCGTCTTCGCGGTGCTCGCGTTCGACAAGTGGAAGCTCGACGACCCGGTCGGCGCGCTCTCGGTGCACCTCGTGAACGGCGTCTGGGGCACGCTCGCCACGGGGCTCTTCGCGACCGCGGGCGGGCTCTTCTACGGCGGCGGCGCGGCGCTGCTCTCGACCCAGCTCAAGGGCGTGCTGGCCGTCGGCGCCTTCACCTTCCTCGCGAGCGCGGCCGTCTGGTACCTGCTGAAGGTGACGGTGGGCATCCGCGTCAGCCCGGAGGAAGAGCGCGACGGCCTCGACGTCGGCGAGCACGGCATGCAGGCCTACACGGGGCTGGGCCCGTCGTCGCAGGGCACGGCGCTCGGGATGTCGAGCGTGTCCGCCACGTAGGCCGGTGAGGCGAGCTCAAGAAACCGGCGGCGCGCCGCGGCCACGGCGCGCCGCTCCGTTGTCCTTCGAACGACCAGTGGAGAAATCGATTATGTCACGCGCGATTTGCCTGTCGAGACGCACGGCGCTGCCGCTCGTCGCGGCGCTCTTCCTGTGCGCGGGCGCCGCCCGAGCCCAGGAGCCCGCGCCGACCCCGTCGCCCACGCCGGAGCCCGAGGCGCCGAAGATCGACGTCACGGGCTTCGTGGACGTCTACTACGGCTACAACTTCAACGGGGTCGACCCCGCCTTCCGCACCTTCGACGTGCAGCACAACGCCTTCTCGCTGAGCCTGGCCGAGGTGGCCTTCGCCAAGGGCGTGACGCCCGAGAGCCGGGTCGGCTTTCGCGTCGACCTCGACTTCGGCAAGACCGCCGACCTCGTGGCCGCCTACGAGCCGGAGGACGACGGCCAGGAGATCTACAAGCACATCCAGCAGGCCTACGTCAGCCTGCTGACGGGCAAGGTCACCTGGGACGTGGGCAAGTTCGTGACGCCGATCGGGGCGGAGGTGATCGAGTCGCAGGACAACTGGAACTACACGCGCTCCATCCTGTTCGGCTACGCGATTCCCTTCTACCACGTGGGCCTGCGGGGCACGGTGGCGGCGAGCGACAAGGTGTCGATCGCCGGCTACCTGCTCAACGGCTGGAACAACGGCACCGAGCTCGACGGCGAGAAGACCTTCGCCCTCAACACCACGCTCAAGCCCAGCTCCACGTTCACCTGGTACCTGAACTACATGGTCGGCAAGGAGCCGACGCGCAACCTGATCGACGTCGAGACCCGCCACCTCTTCGACACCACGCTGAGCGTGGGCCTCGGCGACCGCTTCACGCTCATGGGCAACTTCGACTACGGCAAGGAAGGCGACGTCGAGTGGTGGGGCCTCGCCGCCTACGCCAAGCTCCAGGCCCGGCCCAGCTGGGCCGTCGTCGGCCGCTACGAGTACGTCGACGACACCGAGGGCGGCTTCATGCTCCTGGGCACGAAAGCCCAGACGATCACGCTCACGAGCGACCACCTGATCGCCGGCGGCCTGAAGGCGCGGCTCGAGTACCGCACCGACTTCGCGGACGACGCCGTGTTCCCGGACGAGGACGGCGGCTTCAAGGACTCGCAGACCAGCCTCACCGTCGGCCTCGTCTACACGTTCGGCGGGAAGATCTGATCGGCTGAGCGGGCCAGTGAGAGGGGGTGCCTCGCCACGCGCGGTGGGGTGCCCCCGGCCGCTGCCGCGCTGGTAATCTGCGTCATTGCCGTCCTCGTGATTCGCGCGGGCGCTCGGCGCGGGTCGGAGTCGTGGGTGAACCTGGGCCACCTGGCCCTGCTCGCGGGGATCGTGACGCGGTACTTCGACTTCTTTGGCGACTACCTCCAGGAGGAACGGCCCTCGCGCTCACCGGCTGCCTGCTGCTGTTCATCCTTTGCGCGCTCGAGAAGTCCCGCCGAAGAACGCTGGTGCGTGAGGTCCCCGCATGAGACGAATCCTGGTGCTGGCCGCGTTCCAGACGCTGGCGATCCTCGCGTGGGCCTCGTATCACGAGTACGTCTGGGCCACGGCCCCGACGTTCAGGATCCCACTCCGGCCTCGCGACCCCTTCGACCTGATCCGGGGGCGGTACTTCGTCCTCAACCCCCTGGATAGCTCGATCGACTGGCAGTCTCCCCTGTTCCCGCGAGCGGACGTCGAGAGGCTCGCCGGGAATTCCGGTGGCTTCGCAGCTCACGAGAACCAGGAGGGCTGGGAGCTCGACGTCAGCTATCGCCCCGGCCTGGTGGCTGTGCCTCGCCGACTGGTCTTCAAGGGAACGCCCATCGACCTGAGGTAGAGCACCGCGCGATGGCCACCGCGACTCGCCCCGGGGCGAGTCGCTTCAAGTAGCACTCGAAGTGCTTTTCCTACCTCGCGAGCGGGAGCGGGGCCCGAACACTCCGCCACTGCCACAGGCTACGGGCTGCGAAGCGAGCCGGATTCACTCCGGCGAGCGGGAGCGAGCGGGTGAGAGGCGGAGACCTGCGGCGGCTCCTGGCGCGGCCCCGCCCGCTCCGACCGTCGCGGCGGCGGCTGTGCTGGTTCGCCTGCCCTCCCCGGCCGATTCCCCCGCCATCGCCACCGGCGACGTCTCCCAGCTCCTGCGACTGGTCGAATCGTTCGAGTCGGCCCGGCTGACCCGCGCGCTCCTCGGCGCGTCGGCGCGCCTGGGCCCGCTGACGTCCCTGGAGACGATGGTGGCCCCGCTGCTGCGCGCGGTAGGCGATGCCCGGGCCCTCGTCGTCGCCTCCGCAGGCTGCCGAATCCTCTACCTCGGCACGGAAACGCCGATCTCCGACAGGGCCAATCCAGGTGTTCGCGGACCTGCGGGGCCTGGACGGCTAGGCGCGAGGGATCTGTAAACTCTAGTCAATATCTACTCAATAACTTGCGCAAGCGCGGTCTCCGGCGTAGCTTCCGTTAAGCCACCCGACGTCGTCGAAACAGCGGTGGCGGCCGGGAACTTCAAGACCCTGGCCGGGCTCGGCTAGGCGTCTTTCGGCAACGGAGTGATGACCATGGACGATCGACGCAAGCGTCAGTTCCAGTTCTCGGGCGGCTACTGGCTGCTCGCGTTCGCGGCGCTGCTGCTGCTGCAGAGCGCGCTGCTCAGGAGCACCGGCCCGAAGGCGGTCGCGTACGACGAGTTCCTGAAGAACCTGCGCGACGGCAAGCTGGCCAAGGTCGAGCTGCGCCAGAGCGAGATCCTGGGCGAGGTGAAGGCCGAGGACGGCAAGCGCCCCGAGCGGATCCAGGCGAGCCGGCTGCCGGGCATGGACGAGACCACGCTCGTGAAGGAGCTGCAGGAGAAGGGCGTCTCGTTCGCGGGGCACATCGAGAAGACCTCCTGGCTCGAGGGCTTCCTGCTCGGCTGGCTGCTGCCGATCGGGATCCTGACGGCGGTCTACTTCTACTTCATGAGCCGGATGGGCCGCGGCATGGGGCCGCTGTCGCTCGGCAAGAACAAGGCCAAGATCTACGACGAGAGCCAGCACGGCAAGGTGACCTTCGCGGACGTCGCCGGCGTCGACGAAGCGCGGGCGGAGCTCATGGAGGTCGTCGACTTCCTGAAGAACCCCGCCAAGTACCGGGCGCTCGGCGCCCGCATCCCCAAGGGCGTGCTGCTGGTCGGCCCGCCCGGCACCGGCAAGACGCTCCTGGCGAAGGCGGTCGCGGGCGAGGCGGGCGTGCCGTTCTTCTCGATGTCGGGCTCCGAGTTCGTCGAGATGTTCGTCGGCGTCGGCGCCGCGCGCGTGCGCGACCTGTTCGAGCAGGCGCGCAAGGCCGCGCCGTGCATCATCTTCATCGACGAGCTCGACGCGC
>CAZMRX010000362.1:0-5685 GCA_964568755.1 uncultured Acidobacteriota bacterium
TCCTCGGCGCCGAGGACGCTCACCTCCATCTCCTTGAGCTCGGGCGTGATGAAGCGCTCGACGCCCGCGAGCGTCTGCTTGCGCACGTAGTCGGGCGGGACCAGCGCGAGGTTCGAGCGGCTCACCTCGATGTAGTAGCCGAAGACGCGGTTGAAGCGGACCTTGAGCGAGGCGATCCCGGTGCGCGCGCGCTCGCGCTCCTCGATCGCCGCGATCGTCTCGCGGCCGCCGCGGCTGGTGCTGCGGAGCTCGTCGAGCTCCGGGTCGACGCCGTCGCGAACGAAGCCGCCCTCGCGCACGATCGCCGGCGGGTCGGGCACGAGCGTGCGCTCGACGTCGGCCGCCAGGTCGAGCGGTGGGTCGAGCTCCTTGAGGCCGCGCCGCACCAGCGGGGCGAGGCACTCCGCGAGCGCTTCGGCGGCCGGGGGCAGCGCCTGCAGCGAGGTCCCGAGCGCCACCAGGTCGCGCGGCCCCGCCGTGCCGAGGGTGATCCGGCCCAGGATGCGGTCGAGGTCCTGCACGCGCGCCAGCGCCTCGCGCAGGCGCCCGCGGTCGAGGGCGCGGAAGGCCAGCTCCTCGACGGCGTCCAGGCGGTCCTGGATGCGCTCCATCTCGACGAGCGGGCGCAGGATCCAGTCGCGCAGCGCCCGGCCGCCCATCGCGGTCCTGGTGTGGTCGAGCACGTCGAGCAGCGTGCCGCGCCGCTCGCCGTCGGCGAGGCTCTCGACGAGCTCGAGGTTGCGGCGCGTCAGCGAGTCGATCGCGAGCACGTCCTGCGAGCCGCGGGTGACCAGCGTCGTGACGTGGGTGAGGTCGCGCTTCTGCGTCTCGCGCAGGTAGCGCAGCGCCGCCCCGGCGGCGGCGGTCGCCCGCGGCAGGCTCTCGCAGCCGAAGGCCTCGAGCGTAGCGGCGCCGAAGTGGGCGAGCAGCTCGCGCCGGGCGCGCTCGAGGTCGAAGGCCCGGTCCTCGACCGGCGCGCGCGGGATCTGGGCCTCCGGCTGCGCGGGGTCGGAGAGCCAGTCGGGCAGCTCGACGCCGGCGCGCAGCAGCAGCTCGCGCGGGCGCGTCGCGCCGATCTCGTCGCGCAGGCGCTCGAAGCGGCCCGGCCCGTCCCACTCGGCCACGGCGAACTCGCCGGTCGTGGGCTCGAGCCAGGCGATCCCCAGGCTCAGCGGGCCGGGCTCCACGGCCATCACGAACGAGCTCTCGCCGGCGTCGAGCGCGCCCTGCTCGAGCTGCGTGGCCGGCGTGATCACGCGCACGACCTCGCGCTTGACCACGCCCTTGGCGGTGCGCGGGTCCTCCATCTGCTCGCACAGCGCCACGCGGAAGCCCTGGCGCACCAGGCGCGCGATGTACCCGCCCGCGGCGTGGTAGGGCACGCCGCACATCGGGACCGGCTGGCCGTCCTTGTCCTTGGAGCGCGAGGTGAGTGCGATCTCGAGCGCGCGCGAGGCGACCACCGCGTCGTCGAAGAACAGCTCGTAGAAGTCGCCCATCCGGAAGAACACGAGCGCGTCCGGGTGCTCGGCCTTCATGCGGTGGTACTGCTGCATCGCCGGGGTGCCCAGGAGTGCTTGGGACGACATGGGGGAAGGTGGAGTATAAGCTAGCCCGTGCGCGTCCTCGCCGTCGACACGACGTCGCCGAGGGGAAGCCTGGCCGTGGCGGACGGGTCGGGCCTGCTCGCGGAGGCGAGGGTGGTGACCGAGTCGGGGCACTCGCGCTGGCTGCTGCCGGCGGTCGACGCGCTGCTGCGGGGGCTCGGGGTCGGGGCGACCGAGATCGATCTCTACGCGGTGACCAGCGGACCGGGCTCGTTCACCGGGCTGCGCATAGGCATCGGCACCGTGCAGGGCCTCGCGCTCGCGAGCCGGCGTCCCTGCCTCGGAGTCTCGACCCTCGACGTGGTGGCGCAGGAGGCCGCGACGGAGGGGCCGGTGGTGGCGCTCGTCGACGCGTTCCGGGACGAGGTGTTCTGGGCCGTGTACGACGCGCAGCGCCGCCTGCAGGGCGAGCGGCACGTCGGGCCGCTCGAGGACGCGCTCCGAAGCGCGCCCGCGGGAGCCGCTTTCGTTGGCGGGGCGGCGCAGGCGCACCGGGGCGAGATCGGGGCCGCTGTCGCGGGCGCGAGCTTCCCCGAGACGAGCGGCTTCCTGGCGGCGACGCTCGCGCGCGTGGCCCTCGGGCGCGCGCCCGACTCCGGCCCCCCCGCGGCGCTCAGCCCGGTCTACCTGCGCGGAGCCGCGATCCGTCCCGCCCGCGCATGAGCCGAGGCGTCTTCCTGAGGCGGGCGGGAGCGCCGGACGAGGACGCGGTGGCGGAGCTCGAGCAGTCCTCGTCGCTGCACCCCTGGAGCCGGGCGCTGGTGCGGGCGGAGCTGGAGCGAAGCGCGCCGGACGCCGTGCTGGTGCTCGAGGGCCGCGCGGGCATCGCGGCCTACTGCGCGTTCCGGATCGTCCTCGACGAGATGCACCTGATGAACCTGGCGGTGCGTCCCGAGTCCCGCCGCCGCGGCTTCGGCCGCTTCCTGCTCGCGGCGGCGCTCGCGTGCGCCCGGCGGGCGGGCGCGCGGCGCGCGCTGCTCGAGGTCCGGGCCCGCAACGACGCCGCACGCGCCCTCTACACGGATTCCGGCTTCGTCCCGCTCGGCCGGCGTCCCGACTACTACCGCGACCCGGCGGACGACGCGCTGGTGCTGGCCCGCGAGGCGTGACGGATCGATCTTGAACTGATCCGCCCAAGGTGTTAGCTTCCACTCGGGGGATGGGCAACCCCCACCCCCCGCCAATGCACGACTGAAACCAACCCGAGGGTCTCCCTCAACCCGGCAGGAGGCGCCGATGCCGCAGGAACCGGTCTCGCCCACCCGCACCATGACGGACGAGGAATACAGCCAACTGGAGGCGCAGCATCACCAGTACGAGAGCCGGCTGGGCGAGCTGGCCGAGAAGGCCGTCCTGAGCGACGACGAGCAGGTCGAGGAGTCCACGCTTAAGAAAAAGAAGCTGCAGCTGAAGGACCGCATGCAGGAGATCGCGCGCCGGGGCCGGGAGACCGCGGCTCACCCCTGAGCGAGCCCTTCCCGCGCTGTCCGCCCCGGGCGGAGAGCCCGGGGCGGCGATCATGAACCTGGAACGCGCGCGCCACTTCCGGCGGGGGGCGTCGATCCTGCCGAGCCTGTTCACGACCGGGAACCTGTTCCTGGGTTTCCTCTCCATCGTGCGGACGCTCGACGGCCGCTTCGCCGAGGCCGCGCCGCTCATCGGCGGCGCCGTGATCCTCGACATGCTGGACGGCCGCATCGCGCGGCTCACGAACACGCAGAGCGAGTTCGGGGCCCAGTACGACAGCCTGGCGGACACGGTGTCCTTCGGCGTGGCTCCCGCGCTGCTCGCCTACAGCTGGGCGCTCGAGCTGGTGCCGCGCGCGGGCTGGCCCGCCGCCTTCCTGTTCCTGGCCTGCGGCGTGCTGCGTCTCGCGCGCTTCAATGTCCAGCGCCACGTCGTGGACGGCCGCTACTTCGTGGGCCTGCCGATCCCCGCGGGCGCGGCGCAGATCGCGGCGGTCGTGTTCGTGCTGCCGGAGCCGCGCAGCGAGCGCTGGGAGTCGATCGCGATGCTCTCGCTCGTGGTCGTGCTCGGCTTCCTGATGGTGAGCACGTTTCGCTATCGCTCGTTCAAGGGCGTCGACCTCCGGCGGCGCCGCAGCTACATCAGCGTGCTCGGCATCGCGCTGCTGTTCCTGATCGTGGCGACGCAGACGGAGGCGTCGCTGCTGGCGGCCACCGGCCTCTACACGCTGTCGGGACCCGCGGCGTGGGCCTTCTCCGCGCTGCGCCGACGGCCGGACTCGCGGCCGCCGCTGGCGGTGGACCAGCCGCAGCCGGCTCCGTGAGCCCGGCTGCCCCCTCGGTGGGCGTGGGGGGCGTCGTCGTCCACGAGGGCAGGGTGCTCCTGATCCGGCGCGGGAAGGAGCCGCTCTACGGGCGCTGGGTGGTCCCCGGCGGGACCGTCGAGCTTGGCGAGTCGCTCCACGAGGCGCTCGTGCGCGAGATGCGCGAGGAGACCGGCCTGGAGGTCGAGCCGCTCGAGCTACTGACAGCCTTCGATCGGATCGAGCGGGAGGGCGAGCGGGTCCGCTACCACTACGTGATCGTGGACTACCTCTGCCGGCTCCGCTCCGGCGAGGCGCGGGCCGCCTCCGACGCCCTGGACGTCGCCTGGGCAAAGCCGGAGGAGCTCGAGCGGTACGACCTGCCCGCCAAGGCACTGGAGGTGGTCCAGGACGCGCTGCGGCGCAGCGGAGTCCTGTAAACCGCAGTCCGCGCGAGGGTTCGGCTTGCCGCCCAGAGCAGAGGGGCGTATCCTTGGCGGCAGCGCTCCCCCCGGGGAGCTCGAGGAGGCTCTGATGAAGCGGCTCGCGATGGCTACGGTCGTGCTCTCAGCACTGGCGGTCGGCGCCCAGGCCGGAGATCTCCCGAAGCCGATCCGGATGGTGGATCGCTTGAAGATGTACGACATCACGCACTACGTGCGCGGCGTTACGGCGGGCAAGGGCGGCGGCAGCCAGAGCAGCACCGCCGAGGCCCGCCAGACGCCCCCGTCCCCGAAGACGGCGGACCAGCCCCCCCCCGCCCCCAAGCCAGTAAAGGCGGATTGATCTCACCGGGGGGGTTAGGGGGGCTGTCAAGGCCCCCCTCAAGCCGGTCCGCCATCCACACCCTCCGCCCGGCTCACTCCTAGCCCGGCTCCCACCCTCGCCCGGCTCACACCTCGCCCGGCTCACACCTCGCCCGGCTCACACCCTCGCCCGGCTCACACCCTAACCCCGCTCACATCCGATACAACATCCAATACACCACAACCCCCGTCACGGACACGTAAAGCCACAGCGGCAGCGTCCAGCGGGCGATGCCGCGGTGGGCCTCGAAGCGGCCCGCGCGCGCCCGCGCCACGGTCACGAGGACGAGAGGCACGATCACCACCGCGAGGATCGTGTGGCTGATCAGCACCGCGAAGTAGATCGTGCGCACGTAGCCCTGGCCCGTGAAGCGCACCGAGCCCACCTGGAAGTGGTAGGTGAGGTAGGAAACCAGGAACAGCGCCGACGTGGCGAGCGCCGCGATCATCGTGCGCCGATGCGCCTCGCGCCGGCCGTGGCGCACGAGCCAGTAGCCCAGCAGCAGCAGGCAGGCGCAGGTGGCGTTGAGCGCCGCGTTGAGAGTCGGCAGGTCGCGGACGGTCAGAGGCTGGCCAGCAGCAGCAGCGAGGTGAGCGCCGGCAGGTACAGCACGGACGCCAGGAACAGGTAGCGGGCCGCGGGGAGGCTGCGCAACCGGGCGAGCTGCAGTGCGGCGAGGGTGAGGCCCACGCCCAGGGTCAGCGCTCCCACCAGGTAGGGCGTGCCGCCGAGGCCGGCGGCGACCGGGGCCAGGCTCACGACGAGGAGCGCGACGCTGTGGAGCACGGCCTGGCGGCCGGTGAGCCGCCCCTCGCGGTCGATCACGGGCAGCACCTTGAGGCCCCCGCGCTCGTAGTCGTCGCGGTAGAGCCAGGCGATCGCCAGGAAGTGGGGGATCTGCCACAGGAAGACGATCGCGAAGAGGATGAATGCGCCGGGCTCCAGGCGGTGGCTCGCCGCGGCCCAGCCGATCACGGGCGGCAGCGCACCGGGGACCGCGCC
>CAZMRX010000363.1:0-5654 GCA_964568755.1 uncultured Acidobacteriota bacterium
CACGCGGAGCTCCCGCTCGAGGAGGCCGAGATCGCGATCGTGCCGGCGCTCGTCGGCGCCCGGCTCGCGACGAGCGTGATCGTGGCCGCGAGGCGCGCGCAGGCGGGGCGGGCCGACGCCTACACCAGCGTGAGCGAGGCGCCGGCCTGGGCCGCTCTCGAGCGGCTGGAGGGGCTGCACCCGCGCTTCGCGGCCGCGGTGCTGCGCGAGGCGTGCCGCCTGCCGCCGCTCGCCCACGGGCCGAAGCTCGCCGCGTGGCTCGCCACGACCGACGCGGCTTCGGTGCTCGACCTCGACGTCCGGCGCGCGCCGCACCTGGTGCTGGACCTGGGCATCGGCAGCGTCTTCCTCGGGGCCGATCCGAGGAACGTGCGCACGGAGGCGCTGTCGCCCCGGATCTTCGGCGCGATGGCGCAGGCCGGGGCCGCGTTCGGCGTCGGCCGCTACGGCGAGACGCGCGGGATCTACCTGTCGCCGCTGTTCGCCCCGGGAGGCCGCCCGATCGACGAGCGCCGCACGGTGCACCTCGGGATCGACCTGTTCGTCGAGCCGGGCGCCGTGGTGCGGGCGCCGCTCGCCGGGGTGGTTCACACGCTCGCGAACAACCGCGAGCCCCAGGACTACGGGCCGCTCGTGATCCTGCGGCACGAGGCGCCCGACGCCACGGCGTTCTTCACGCTGTACGGCCACCTCACCGAGGACACGCTCGCCGGCCTCTCGCTCGGGCAGACGGTCGAGAAGGGACAGGCGATCGCGCGCGTGGGCGCGCCGCCGTCGAACGGCGACTGGCCGCCGCACCTGCACTTCCAGCTGATCCTCGACCTGCTGGAGCAGGACGCGGACTTCCCCGGCGTGGCGCTGCCCGGCCGGCGCCGGCTCTACGAGGCGCTCTCGCCCGACCCGAACCTGCTGCTGCGGATTCCTCTCGGACCCAAGCGGGCTGCGGGGCCATCCGAGGGCGAGCCTGACGCCACAGCCCAGGTGCGCGGCGTGGTCGAGCTCCTCCCCGAGGGCCTGGATCGGGCCGCGGGCCGACCCGCTCTGAGCGCACCGGAGCCGGCCGAAGAGACGCTCGCGGCGCGGCGGCGGCTGCTGGGGCCGAACGTCCGGCTCTCCTACCAGCGGCCGCTGAAGATCGTCCGCGGCTTCCGGCAGTACCTCTACGACGACGCCGGGCGCGCGTACCTCGACGCGTACAACAACGTCCCGCTGGTGGGACATAGCCACCCGCGCGTGGTGCGCGCGGCGCAGGAGCAGCTGGCGCTGCTCAACACCAACACGCGCTACCTGCACGAGCTGGTCGTCCGCTACGCGCGGCGGCTGACGCGGCTGCTGCCGGAGTCGCTCGGCGTCTGCTACTTCGTGAACTCGGGCAGCGAGGCGAACGAACTGGCGCTGCGGCTCGCGCGCGCGGCGACGGGCGGCCAGGACGTGATCGTGCTCGAGCACGCCTACCACGGCCACACGACGACGCTCGTGGACGTGAGCCCGTACAAGTTCCTCGGGCCGGGCGGGGGCGGGCAGCGCGAGTGGGTGCACGTGGCGCCGCTGCCGGACGGCTATCGCGGCCGCTACCGGCGCGACGACCCGCAGGCGGGGCCGAAGTACGCGGACGAGATCGGCGCGATCACCGACCGCCTGGCGGGCGAGGGTCGCCGCCTCGCGGCGTTCCTGTCGGAGACGCTGCCGAGCGTCGCCGGGCAGGTGGTGTTCCCGCCCGGGTACCTGGCCGACGCGTACCGCCACGTGCGCGCGGCCGGCGGCGTCGCGATCGCCGACGAGGTGCAGACGGGCTTCGGCCGGCTGGGCGAGGCGTTCTGGGGTTTCACGACGCAGGACGCGGTGCCGGACATCGTCGTGCTCGGTAAGCCGATCGCGAACGGCTTCCCGCTCGGCGCGGTCGTGACCACGCGCGCGATTGCCTCCGCCTTCGATGGCGGGATGGAGTTCTTCAGCACCTTCGGCGGCAACCCGGTGGCGTGCGCGGCGGGGCTCGCGGTGCTCGACGTGCTGGAGGAGGAGAAGCTGCAGGAGAACGCCCGGCGCGTGGGGGCCTCTCTCGCGCAGGGCCTGCGCTCGCTCCAGGGCCGCCACGCGCTGATCGGCGACGTGCGCGGGGCCGGGCTCTTCCTGGGCGTGGAGCTGGTGCGCGACCGGGCCTCGCTCGAGCCGGCCACCGAGGAAGCGGCCTACGTCGCGAACCGCCTGCGCGAGCGAGGCGTGCTCACGGGCACGGACGGGCCGTTCGCGAGCGTGCTGAAGCTGCGGCCGCCGCTCGTGTTCTCGGACGACGACGCCGCAGTCTTCCTCGCGGTGCTCGACGAGGTGCTTCAGGAAGACGGGGCGCGCTGAGCGCGTCAGCCGGGCGGCCGGCTTCTCTGTAACGCGGGCACGCAGCCGCTTCTCTCTCCTGGCAGGGCCTTTGAAACCCTGCTGCCGGGCGGAAACGCCGCAGGGGCGTCCGTCCAAAGGCCACCGGGACGCGGGTTGAGGGAGAGTCCATGGTTGCAGACTGGCGCGCCACGGGCGACGGCCGGGGGGTCCGCGGTAGACGGCGCGTCACCGCCGCCCTGGCGCTGCTGCTGAGCGCGTGCGTCGTGTCCAGGGGCGTCAGGGTCGAGCCTGTGCCGCGCGAGCCGGTCGAGGTCAAGAGCCCGGTGAAGGCCCACCTCGCGGACGGGTCCACGGTGGTGTTCGTGGAAGGGGCGACCGTGGGCCGCGGGCGCGTGCAGGGCAAGGGCGTCCGCCACGATCTCGCGCTCCAGGCATCGCAGCCCGTGACCGAGATCCCGCTCGACCGGGTCGTGGCCATGGAGCGATTCCGGGACGACGTGGACGCGACCTCGTCCGTGCTGCTGTCGCTCGCCGGGGCCGCGGCAGGAGTGTTCGCGAGCGCGGCGCTGGCTGTCGCCATCTTCGGCTCCTGCCCGACCGTGTACTCGAGCCCGGGGGGCTCGCCACGGCTCGAGGCCGAGACGTTCTCGCACAGCATCGTGCGGCTGTTCGAGGACCGCGACCTCGATCGGCTGTCGGTGGACACGGACCCCGACGGCCGCCTGCGCCTCGAGGTCCGCAACGAGGCGCTCGAGACGCACTACATCAATCACCTCCAGGTGTACGAGGTGCGGCACGACGAGGCCGAGACCGTGGTCCCGGACCAGGGTGGCGCGCCCGTGGTCGTGGGACCGCGGGGACCTCCCCTGTCGGCCAGGAGCCGGGCCGGCCTCGACCTCGGGCGCACTCTCGCCCGGGACGACGGCGAGGCCTTCCGCACGGACGCGCCGACGCTCGCGGCCGCCCGCGCCGGCAACCTGGAGGACTGGATCGACCTCTCCTTCCCTGCGCCGCGCGGAACGGACGAGGCCGCCCTCGTCCTGCGCGCGCGCAGCAGCCTGCTCAACACCGTGCTGTTCTACGACGTGATGCTGGCGGACGCCGGCCCGCGCGCGATCGACTGGCAGGACGGCCTGGATCGCATCTCGAACGCGGTCGAGCTGGGGCGCTTCTGCCGGAAGTACCTGGGGCTCCGGGTGCTCGAGTGGCGCGACGGGGAGTTCCACCCGCTCGCCCAGGTGGCCGACCCCGGCCCGATCGCGTGGCACGACGTGGCGGTGACCGTCCCGGTGCGGCCCGGGCAGGACGAGATCCGGCTGCGCCTGACCTTCGTGGCCGACGCCTGGCGCATCGACACCGCGACGCTCGCCCGGTCGGTGCGCCGGGAGCCGCCGCGCGTGGTGCCGCTCGCCGAGGTCACGGGGTCCGGGGGCCTCGTCGAGCCCGCGGCGCTGCGGAGCCTGAGCGCGCCCGACAACGACTACCTGCGGACTTCGCCGGGACAGCGGTTCTTCGCGCGCTTCGACCCGGCGCCGCTCGCGCGCGGGGAGCGTCGGACGCTGCTGCTGTCGTCGCAGGGCTACTACACCGAGTGGGTGCGCGGCGACTGGCTCCGCGCCTCGCACCCGCCGCGCCTGTTCGTGCCGGGCGAGGACGCCCTCGTCGACGCGCTCGACCGCTGGCGCGGCCGGCAGGCATCGCTGGAGGCGCGCTTCGAGACGCTGCGCGTCCCGGTGCACTAGGCGGGGGCACCCGTGACTCGAGCCCTGCTCGCCGCGGCCTGCGCCACTTGCCTCGGGGCGTGCGCGGCCGGACCTCGCTTCGCGCGGTTCGAGCCGGCCCGCGGCCCAAAGGGCGTGCGGGTCGAGGCCACGGTCACGAAGTCGAGCGCGCCCCGCGCCTGGACCGAGGTGACAGGCGAGCTGCTCGAGGTCCGCGCCGAGGGGCTGCTCGTGCTGGGAACGCTCGCCCAGGTGCGCCAGGAAGGCAAGAAGCAGGTGCCGATGCAGAGCTCGGACGGGAAGACGCGCCTCGTCCTGGTCGCGTTCGCCAGGATCGAGGCCGCGCGCTTCGACGGCATGGGCAAGCGCTGCGATCTGCGCGACGGCACGCCGCCGACGGACGAGGTTCGCGAGCGGCTGCGCCTCGTCAGCCGGTTTCCCCAGGGCCTGTCGCCCGAGCTGCAGCGGCGTCTCCTGGAGATCCACGGCGAGGCCGAGATCCAGAGGCTGGGGCCGTGAGACGGCTGGTCCTGGCCGCGTGGGTCGCGCTCGCCTCCGTTGGCGCCCGGGGGGCGTCCGACTCCGCCAGGTCCGCAACGGTCGATTCCGAGGCCTTCGCCGAACGGGCCCGCCACGCGACCGCCCGGTACCAGGATCGCGACGCGGCGATCGCCGACGGGTATCGGCTGATCGGCGACGACTTCCCGGGGATGGGCGAGCACTGGATCCACATCGGCCTCGTCTTCGACGGCGCCTACGACCCGACGCGGCCCGAGATCCTCACGTACGTGACGCTCGGCGGGACGCCGCGGCTGCTGGGCATCGCCTACGCCCTGCCGCTTCTCGATGGAGAGGTCCCTCCGGAGGAGCCGGCGGGGCGCGCCGCCTGGCACGCCCATTCCGGCAGCGTCGACGACGAGACGCTGGCGCCGCACCATCACAGCTCGGAGCACGCCGACCACGGCCCGCGGCTCGCGATGGTCCACGCGTGGGTGTGGCTCGCCAACCCCGAGGGGCTGTTCGCCGCCGACAACTGGTCGATCCCCTTCCTGCGCCTCGGTCTCGAGGCGCCGCGGCAGGCTGCTCCCGAGGCGGGAAAGGCGCTGAGCCTGCTGACGGGCGGCGACGCGTACGTGGTGCGCGTGGTGCGCGCCGCCGCGGCGCCCGGGGCGCTCGACGAGGCGGCCCTGCGAGGAATCGTCGCCGGGGCCGCGAGCAGCGCGGCGGCCGTCGTCGAGCGGCGCAGCGGCCCACGGCTCGATCCCGACGCGCTCACCGCGCTGGCAGCGGCGTGGCAGGCGATGTGGCGAGAGATCGAGGCGATGCTGCCCGCCGAGGCCGCGGCGCGACTCGCGTCGCAGTCGATGCGATGACGGTCAGCCGAGGCGCTTGATTCCGGGCAGCGAGTCGAACCCGGAGTCGAAGGTCAGGATCGTCCCGACCTTGCGCCGCTCCATGACGGCGGCGTGGACGGCGTCCCTGGCCGACAGCGGCGGGTTGGCGAGCAGCATGTCGCGCGCGCGCTCGACGTCCGCGAGCTCGATCGGGAACACCTCGTCCACCACCGAGAGCAGCGCCTCGAGGGCCGGAGCGATGGCG
>CAZMRX010000364.1:0-5634 GCA_964568755.1 uncultured Acidobacteriota bacterium
CCCCGCTTCGAAGTCGACCCGTTCTGGCCGAAGCCGCTGCCGAACCACTGGGTGATGGGGGCGACCGTCGGCTTGTCGGTCGACGCCCGGGACCACGTCTGGGTCATCCATCGCCCGCAGAGCGTCGACGACAACTTCAAGGCGGCCGACGTCGAGCCCAGGGCGGGCACCTGCTGCAGCGTCGCGCCGCCGGTGCTCGAGTTCGATCCGGAGGGCAACCTCGTCGGCCACTGGGGCGGGCCCGGCGCGGGATACGAGTGGCCCGAGAGCAACCACGGCATCACCGTCGACCACCACGGCAGCGTCTGGATCGGGGGCAACGGCAACGCCGACACCCAGGTCCTCAAGTTCACCAAGTCCGGCCAGTTCCTGCTTCAGGTCGGGAAGCAGGGCGTGCACGAAGGCAGCAACGACCCGCGCAACTTCTGGCGCGCGGCCAAGATCTTCGCCGACCCCGCGGCCGACGAGGTCTACGTCGCCGACGGGTACGGCAACCGTCGCGTGGTCGTGCTCGACGCCGCCACCGGACGCTACAAGCGGCACTGGGGCGCCTACGGCGCCATGCCCGACGACGCGCCGGTTCCTGCCTACGATCCAGGGGCGCCGCCGGCGCGGCACTTCAGCAACGTGCACTGCGCGAGCGTGTCGCGGGACGGGCTCGTCTACGTGTGCGACCGGGCGAACGACCGCATTCAGGTGTTCCGCAAGGACGGCACGTTCGTGAAGGAGGCCTTCTTCGAGAAGCAGACGCTGCGGTCGGGCTCGGTCTGGGACATCGCGTTCTCGAGAGATCCGCAGCAGACCTACCTCTACGTCGCCAACGGCGTGAACCAGAAGATCAGCATCGTGCTCCGCAGCACGCTCGAAGTGCTGACCGCCTTCGGCGACGGGGGACGCCAGCCCGGCCAGTTCTTCGGCGTGCACAACCTGGACACCGACTCGAGCGGCAACCTGTACGCCACCGAGACCTACACCGGCGCGCGCGTGCAGCGCTTCATCTTCAGGGGCGTGGGCCCCGTCACGAAGCCGGAGCAGGGCGTGCCCTGGCCCGGCGCGCGCTAGCCGCCGCCCATTCGCGTGAAGAGAGAGGCCACATGAAGAGCGTTCTCCTGGGATCCGCCGGCGCCGCGTGTCTCGTCGGGGCCGTGGTTGCGGCACAGGCCAGGATCAACCTGACGGACCCGCAGCCCACGTGCAGCATGTGCCCCGGGTACTACATTCCCGCGAGCGAGCTCCAGGCCTACACGGAGAAGGCGATCGCGGAGAAGCTGACGGATCAGCAGGTGAGGGACGTCGAGATCGGAAAGGCCCACGTCGGCATCGCGATGGTCCATCGCGGCAAGCTGGACGCGCCCCTCCCGGACTCGGTCGCCGAGCACGACCTCGTGAGCGAGGTCTATCACGTGACCTCCGGCTCGGCCACGCTGGTCCTCGGACCGGACATCGCGAACCGGCAGCGGCGCCCCGCCACGGCCCGGACCGTCCGCGAGTTCAACGGCCCCGGCCACAACGGATCGGAGATCCGGGGCGGGGTCGCCTACCAGATCAAGGCGGGCGACGTCGTGGTGATTCCGGCGGGCACCGGCCATTGGTTCACGAAGATCGACGACCACATCGACTACCTGATGGTCCGAATCGACCCGGACAAGGTCACGCCGCTCAGGGACGAGGCGGCGTCGAAGGCGTACCTGGCGACGCCCGCCGGCGGGCGGTGACGGGCGGTGCGCTACCTGCTCTTCAGCGAGTGCCTGCAGAACGACTTCGTCGCGCCGATGAAGGCGGGGGCGCCGCTGCCGAACGAGCTGCACATCGGGCGCGCCGAGAGCCGGCGGCTGCTCGGCGACCCGGAGGGCGCCTGGGCGGAGGAGGGTCCGCTCGCGCGCTTCCTGGGCGCCTTCAGGGCCGGCGCGGGCCGCGAGCACGCCACTGTACACATCCGCGACTGGCACGACCCCGCGGACCCCGCGACGCGCGCGCACCTCGAGCACTTCGGCAGCCATTGCGTGCGCGGCACGAGCGGCGCCGAGTTCGTGGCTCCGCTGGCTCCGCTGGTGCAGGCCGGCGGCACGGTCGTCGACTCGGCCGTGCTGTCCGACTTCGTCGGCACGACGCTCGAGGAGGCGCTGCGTCCGCTGCTGACGCCGCCGGTGCGTGCCGGGATCATCGGCGTCTGGACCGACTTCAAGGTGCAGTACCTGGCCTACGAGCTCCAGACGCGGCTCGGGATCCGCGACGTCGCCGTGTGCGGCGCGCTCACGGCCTCGCGCAGCCGCCTCGCGCACCGCCAGGCGCTCGAGCACATGGCGGCGAACCTGGGCGTGACGGTGGTCGACAGCATCCCGGAGTTCCTGGGCTTCATGGGAATCGCGGCGTCCGCCGCCCTACCGGCCGCGCCCGCGGGCCGGCCGCGCCCGACGCTCGAGCTGCCGGAGGGCACGAGCCTCGACGACGAGGAGCGGCGGCTCGTCGAGCATCTCTACCGCGAGTGCCGCTCCGTGCGCCTGGTCCCGATCGGCGGCGGCTACTCCGGCTCGCGCGTCTTCGGCTCGTTCCCGGTCGACCGGATGGGCCGCCGCGAGATCCCGTTCGTGACCAAGCTCGACCGCCACGACCGCATCGCCCGCGAGCGCGTCGCCGTCGAGGGCGTCGAGAACCTGCTCGGGGCGAACGCCCCCCGCCTCGCCGACTACGTGGACCTCGAGACGCGCGGCGCCATCAAGTACCACTTCGCCACGATGCACGCGGGCGAGGTCCGCACGCTGCAGCGCGCCTTTCGCGAGGCGGACGGCCCCGAGGCCACGCGTGCTCTCTTCGACCGCGTGATCGAGCGCTTGCTGCGCCGCCTCTACCAGAGCCCGCAAGTCGACCGCCTCGATCTGTTCGCCTACTACGGCTTCCAGCCGCGCTACGCGGAGGCGACGCTCGCACGGGTCGCCGAGCTCGGCCGGGAAGCGGAGGGGGGCGTTCTCGTCCCGGGACTTCCGGAGCGGGCCGGGCCGTTGCCGCATCCGCGCCGCTTCTACGAGCGGCTCCACGAAAGCGGCCGGCAGCGACGGGAAGAAGAGGTCGCGTGCGCGATCGTGCACGGCGACCTGAACCTCGCGAACGTGCTGCTCGACGACGCCTTCAACACCTGGCTGATCGACTACTTCTGGACCCGCACCGGCCACGTGCTCGACGACGTCGCCAAGCTCGAGAACGACCTGAAGTTCATCATGCTCCCGCTGCCCGACGACGCGGCGCTCGCGCGGGCCTTCGCACTCGAGCAGCACCTCGGCCTGCAGCAGGACCTGCTCACCCCGGCCGGCGACCCGCCGCGCGAGCTGCTGGCCGACCCCGCGCTCGCCAAGGTCCACGCCGCCGTGGCTCGGCTTCGGGAGCTCGCGGCGGAGCTGCTCCGCGAGGCCGGCCTCGCGGGGACCGTAGACGCCCGGGAGTACCGAATCGCCCAGCTCCGCTACAGCGCCCACACGCTTAGCTTCTTGGAGTGCGACGCGCGGCAGAAGCGTTTCGCGCTCGCGAGCACCTGCCTGCTGGCGGATCGGCTCGAGGCGACGCTCCAGCCCTGACGCCCTTGGGACTGTGGTTCACGAACGGGACTACCGGAGGCTGTAGACCACCGAGAAGCCGACCGACAGCAGTGAGAGGACCAGGCAGCCGAGCGCAACGAGCACGTGGTCGGCTCGCTCGGGCTTGAGCGGATCGAGCCAGCGCGCGGCCAGCCAGCCGCCCGCGAAGCCGCCGCCGTGCGCCCAGTTGTCGACTCCGGGAATGATGAAGCCGAAGATCGCCATGGTGATCGCCAGGCTCTTGGCCTGCTGCCCGATGTGGGAGCTTCCCCCGCGGCGGCCGTAGTGGAGCAGCGCCCCGACGAGCCCGAAGATCGGCGCCGACGCCCCTACCGTGAAGCCCGCGCCGCTCAGGAATCGGGGCAGGAACGGCAGGAACTCACCGGCGAGGCTGCTCGCCGCGAAGCCCGTGATGGACGAGATCGTGTAGATGATGACGGCCCGGCCCGGGCCGTAGAGCCGCGCCGTCGCCGGCGCGAGGTCGCGCACCCACATCATGTTGAAGAGGATGTGCAGCACGCCGGCGTGCAGCCAGGCCGCGCTCAGCACCGTCCACCAGCGCCCGGCGCCGAATACGGGCCCGGCCCCGCTGGCCCCGAAGAGGAACAGGCTCTCCATGCTCGGCGACAGGAAGGAGGTGAGCCCCGACCCCTGCACACCCTCGGGATTGACGGCCAGGCAGGCGAGGTAGAGCGCGCCGCACGCCCACATCACGAGCCCGGCGAAGCCCATGTCGTCGCCGACGTTGCGGAGCAGGTGCGCAAAGCCCCACATCCCGGGGTAGAGCCGCCCGCAGCTCAGGCATTGCCGGTCCTTGACGCCGACCAGGGTTCCGCACGAGGGACACAGCACCGACGAAGGCCGGGACATTCCCGGCCATTCTATAGAAGGCGTCGCGGTCGCAGGACGCTTCGGGCCCTCAGGCCTCGCTGGCGTCCAGCGTGTCCAGGAGTCGGCGCCAGCGCTCGCCGAGCGCCTCGACTTCCTTCTGGGGGGCGCCCCAGGTCGAGAGCCACAGGCAGGCGACGTGGCCGCTGTCCGGCGTTGGCCCTCCCACCTCGTAGGCGCGCAGGCAGGCGAGCGAGTCGTTCAAGCCCTCGACCGTGCCGGAGAACTCGTAGGGCGGGTCGTTGACGACCACGCGGCCTTCGAACACGTCCCCAGTCGCGGCCGTCACGCGGTAGCGGTCGCCCTCCTTCAGCCCCTCGATGCGTCCCTCGCGGGCGAACCCGTTCTCGCCCGTCAGCCGCTTCCAGACCTCGGCCGCCGTGCCGCGCACCTTCGCCCGCGGCCAGAGCGCCTTGCGATCGGTGCCGGCGTGGCGCTCGAGGTAGTGGCGCAGGCTCCGCAGCTCGTAGCGCCAGCCGCGCTCCGTGCCGCCGAAGAGCTCGTCCTCCCAGTCGGTTCCGTGCGCGAACCCCGAGTGGACGAGCCGCAGTACCGTCTGGCCGCCCTGGGCCTCGAGCGTGTACTCGACCATCGACGCCTCGCCGTGCTCGAGGAAGCCGCGCGTGCGCAGCCTCCGGTTCTCCTCCCACACGTCGATGCGCGAGCCGCCCTCCCAGGGCGCGCCCCACGACATGAAGACCTCGCCGCCCACGCCGGGGGTCACGCGTGCCTCGAGCGGGAACCAGCGTTCGAGCTCCCTCGGGTCGGTGAGCGCCTTCCAGACGGCGGAAACCGGAGCCGCGATCTCCACGCTCGTGTCGATCACGCGCGCCTTGTCGGTCGTCTGCTGAGCCATCGCGTCACTCCTGGGGCGTCGTCGCCGGGTGTCCCGCGACGACGAAGCGAAAAGCGCGCCCTCCGGGCGCCTGTGCGTCGTGATAGCGCGCCGCGAGCTGGGCAACCGCAGAGGCGAGCTCCTCCGCGAACGCCGCGCGCGCCTCGGCAGAGGCGAAGCGCACCTCGGTCTCGAGCGTGAGCGTCGCGAGCCGCCTGCCGGCCGCCTGGGCCTGCTCGTCGAGCTCGCCGACCTCGCGCAGCGTGAGCGACGTCACGGCCAGCAGGTATGCGGCCGAGAAGCGGTCCGTGATCGAGGCGGGGTCGGCGCCGATACCGCCGA
>CAZMRX010000365.1:0-5631 GCA_964568755.1 uncultured Acidobacteriota bacterium
GAGCGACGCGCACCTTCGCCGTGTACGGCCAGAGCCAGACCTTGCCCCTCGGATGCTGGCAGACGTCGCGTCGAGGTGGCGCGGGCGGCTTCTCCGGGGCGCTATAGAAAGCGACGAGCGCGGTCGCTCGGCCAGCGCGAACCGTGATCTGCCGCCAGGCGAGCAAGCGCGCCAGCTTGTGGCTCCTCTCCACGAGATCCCGCAGGCGCTGCAGCTCGCCGCCGAGCACGAGCGTGACCTCGTGCGCCTGCAGTACGTCTCCAGCCTCGCCGGCAGCGCTCGACCATTCCAGTAGCTGCACTCCGTACTCGCCCGCTTGCGTTTCGAGACGCGACACCAGCTCCGAAACCTCTGGTGACCGCGGGACGATCCGATGCAGGACTTCGAGCTTCTCCGCCAGCAACTCGCGCTCCCGCGCGAACTCCGCGGCCTTCTGCTCGGTCGCTTCGAGGGCTCGAACGATCTTCCGGAGATCGCCCGCTCGCCGCTCCGTCGCCTTCACCTCGTCGCGCGCCGCATCCCACTGGACCAGGCCCACTATGCCCAGCACCGGAAGCGTCGCCGCAGCGACCCGCAACCACTCGGCCGCCGGCGCCAGCCCTCGCCGTGGCGCGGCCTCCCGCTTGAGAAGCCATCGCGTCAAGCGAACGAGCAGCGCCGCGAGCCACACAGCACCCAGCGGGAAGCACAGGACGAAGGCGGTGAAATCCACGCCGTCCGAGAGAGCGAGGGCTTGCTCGGGCGCCACCACGTGCCCCACGACGCTCGCGACGAGCACCAGCGGCAGCCCGAACGCGAGCACGCGCTGCCCCAGCCACCGTCCCAGGCCCGGCGCCACCATCCCCCACACCCGCGACAGGAGGAACAGCGCCAGCCCCGGCACCACCACGTCCAGGAAGATCCACGGCGTGGCGTCCGCCAGCCGCACGCCGATTCCCGGGCTCACGCGCGCCCGGCGCCAGCCGCGCCCAAGCGCATCCCGTCGGGCGTGCTCTCGCGAACGGCGACGCCGCGCGCGGGCTCCACGGCCACGCCGTCGCGCGCGCCAATCATCCGGATCTCGTCGGGTCGCTCCTCCAGCACCAGGAGCGCGAGCGTCCCCGGCCGCGACGCGCACACGGACTCGGCCAACGTGGGGCCGGCCACGAGGAACGCCGTCGAGAGTGCGTCGGCCACCGACGCGTCCGTCGCCACGACGCTTGCGGAGCGGACGCCCTCGGCCGGCCAGCCCGTTCGCGGGTCGAGCACGTGGCCGTAGCGGCGGCCCTCGGCCTCGAAGTGCTGCTCGCCGGCAGCGCTGGTGGCGAGCGCGGCGTCGCGCAGGAACAGCCGCCCGAGCACCTGCCGCTGCGGCTCGAACGCGAGCTCGAAGGCTTCCCCGCCCCAGGCGCGCTGGCTGCTGCCGCCCGCCGAGACGAGCGCGCGGCGCACGCCGCGCCCGGCGAGCGACGCCGCCACGCGGTCGAGCGCCCAGCCTTTCCCCACCGCGCCGAAGCTCAGCTCGACGCCGGAGGTCGTGAAGCGCACGCTGCGCGCGGCCGCGTCGAGCACGACCTTGTCCATTCCCGAGCGGGCGCGCGCCTCGGCGATCGCTGCCTCCGGAGGCAGCTGCGGGCGGCGGTCGAGGAAGCCCCACGCGCGCGACAGCGCGGTGCTGGCGGGGTCGAAGGCGCCGCCCGTCATCGCGTGCAGGTCGCGGCACAGGCCGAGCAGCGCGAACAGGAACGAACCCACCACCACGGGCCCCGCGGACGCCTCGCGGTTCACGCGTGACAGCTCGCTCGTGTCGCGGAACCAGGAGAGCACGGACTCGATCGCGTCGACCTCGTCGAGCGCAGCTCGCGCGTCCTCGACGTGGCGCGCGTCCTCGGCAGCGAGCGTCACCTCGAAGCGGCAGGCCATCGCCGGGCGGTGCAGCTTGAGCCAGTGGCCCGCTTCGGGATCGCGGCCGCGCAGCCGCTCGAACAGGCCGCGGCGGGACGTGGCGCGTGGAGCGTCGCTCACGCCGTCCCTTCCGACACGCGCTCGATACGCGGCGGCTCGTCCGGCACGGCGCCGTTCGCTTCGAGCGCCTGCAGCCACTCGCCCACGGCCGCCCGCAGCGGCTCGAGCGCGACGCCCGCGTAGCGGGGGGGATAGCGGGACAGCCGCTCGAGCGACCGGCGCAGCACGCTCGCGGCGCCCTTCCGGTTGCCGTTGCCGAGGTGGTAGAAGCCCACCGCCACCTGGATCAGCCCCTGGAAGAAGTCGCGCGGAGCGCCGCGCACGCCCGACCAGACCTCCTCGAGCGTGTCGTGGCACTCGAAGAAGTGCCGGTCGTTGAACTGGGCGAGCCCCCGCGCGAGCGCGGCGCGCTCCTCGGAGCCGAGCTCCGGCTCCGGCACGGGCGCCGCCTGTGCCCGGCTCACCCGACCGGCGAGCGGATCGGGTCGAGCGTGACGCCGCTCACGGCGCGCAGCCGATCGACCGCCCGCTTCGCCTCGCGGTAGAGCTCGAGCTGCGAGCGGTAGGCCTCCTCGCCCTTCGCCGGCCGCTTGCGCTTGTAGCTGCCGTCCGGCTGCAGGCGCCGTCCCTTGACGTTGTCCTGGAAGATGGCGTCGAGCGCCTGCAGCACCTTCTGCCGCCCCTCGGGCGCCTCGACCGGGAACAGCAGCTCGATGCGCCGGTCGAGGTTGCGCGGCATCCAGTCGGCGCTCGCGAGGTACACCTCCTCGTCGCCGCCGTTCCTGAAATGGAAGATGCGCGAGTGCTCGAGGAAGCGGTCGACCACCGAGACCACCTCGACCCCCTCGCTCGTGCCCTTGAGCCCCGGGCGCAGGCAGCAGATGCCGCGCACCGCCAGGCGGATCTTCACGCCCGCCTTCGCCGCGTCGTAGAGCGCGCGGATGATCTCCTCGTCCACGAGCGAGTTCATCTTGGCGCGGATCTCGGCCGGCTGCCCCGCCTCGGCGCGCTCACGCTCGCGCTGGATCAGGCGCAGCACGCGCTCGCGCAGCTGGGTGGGGGCCATCACCAGCTTGCGCATGCGCGGCGGGTCGGAGTAGCCGGTGAGCGCGTTGAAGAACGCCGAGGCGTCCTCGCCGATGTCGCGGTCGGATGTCATCAGGCCGAAGTCGGTGTAGACGCGCGCGGTCTTTTCGTTGTAGTTGCCGG
This sequence comes from uncultured Acidobacteriota bacterium, assembly GCA_964568755.1. Classification (GTDB taxonomy): domain Bacteria; phylum Acidobacteriota; class Vicinamibacteria; order Fen-336; family Fen-336; genus DATBSL01. The sequence continues at coordinate 3,154 of CAZMRX010000365.1, forward strand.
TGCCGAGGTGCACGTAGCGCCTGATGCCCTGGCGGCCGCGCCGCACGATCAACAGGATCTTCGAGTGCGTCTTGTAGCCGCGGATGCCGTAGATCACGTGGCAGCCCGACTCCTCCAGCCGCCGCGACCAGCGGATGTTCGATTGCTCGTCGAAGCGCGCGAGCAGCTCCACCAGCACCGTCACCTGCTTGCCGTTCTCGGCGGCGCGCGCGAGCGAGCGCACCACCGGCGAGTCGCCGCTGGTGCGGTACAGCGTCTGCTTGATCGCGAGCACGTCGGGGTCGTCCGCGGCGGAGGAGACGAGCGCCACCACCGGGTCGAACGACTCGTAGGGGTGCTGCAGCACGACGTCCCGCTCGTCGAGCAGCGCGAACAGGTCCGAGGTCTCGATCGCCTGCTGGGGCTTGAGCGGGGGGTCGCGCAGGTCCTCGAGCAGCGGCAGCTCCACGAGCGACATCAACGGCCGCACGTCGACGGGCCCGCGGATGCGGTAGACGTCCTCCACGGCGAGCTCGAGCCGGGACATCAGCAGCTCGACGAGCGGCGGCGACACCCCGTCCTCGATCTCGAGCCGCACGATGCCGCTGCGGCGGCGGTTCTTGAGCTCCTCCTCGATCACCTGCAGGAAATCGCGCCCGCCCTCGTCGTCGAAGTCGAGCTCCGAGTCGCGCGCGATGCGGAACGCCGCCACGTCGCGGATCTCCTGCCCCGGGAACAGGCTCGCGAGCTCGGCCCAGATCACGTCCTCGAGCAGCACGTGCAGCATGCCCTCGACGCCGGGCGGGCGCACCAGCCGCGAGAGCCGCCCGGGCACCTGCACCACGGCGAGGCGCGGGTCGTCCTCGCCGTCGGCGGGGCCGAGCAGCACGGCCAGGTTGAGGCTGAGGCTCGAGAGCATCGGGAAGGGGCGCGACGCGTCGATCGCGAGCGGGGTGAGCGCCGGCAGCACCTCGTCGCGGAAGTAGCGGCTGAGCGCGGCACGGGCCGGAGGCTCGAGGTCGCCGGGGCGCACCAGCCGCAGGCCGCGCTCGGCGAGTGCCTTCAGGATCTCGCCGGTGAGCGCTGCGTAGAGCTGCTCGACCATCGCGTGCGCGCGCTCGGAGATCTGCTGGAGCTGCTGTGCGGGCGTGAGGCCGGCCACGTCCGGCGCCGTGTCGCCCTCGGCGAGCGCGTTCTTGAGCGCCGCCACGCGCACCATGAAGAACTCGTCGAGGTTGCTGGCGGTGATGCAGGCGAACTTGAGCCGCTCGAGCGGCGGGTTGGTGGGGTCGCACGCCTCCTCGAGCACGCGGCCGTTGAACTCGAGCCACGACAGCTCGCGGTTCAGGAACAGCTCCGGCTCGCGCTTGCGCGCCTTCTTCACGACCGGCCCCCCTCGCGGAAGGCCACCTTGCGGCCGAACACCTCCGTCAGCATGTCGGCGCGCGCCAGCGCCGCGAGCCGCTCGAGCGTCATGTCGCCGCCGCCGTCCACCTCGAGCACCCACTGGTCGTTCTCGCGCATCACCTTGACGCCGCCCACCTTCTGCAGGTGGTCCGCGTCGAGCGCGTTCGCGACGCGCAGGATCGCGCCGAGCTTATTGACCTGGACGCGCGCGTCGGAGTCGAGCGCCATGTACGGCAGGTGCGACTTGTTGGGCGCGGCGCGCCGGTGGTAGCGGGCGATGTTGGAGATGATGGCCATGTCGTCGCGGCTCAGGCCGAAGATCTCCGAGACCGAAAGGATGTACTGGGCGTGCTTGTGGTGCCCGCGCAGGTTCACGAAGATGCCGATGTCGTGCAGCAGCGCGGCCACCTCGAGGCGCAGCCGGTCGCGCGCCGAGAGCCCGTGCTCGGAGCGCAGGTCGTCGAACAGGCTCACCGCCAGGCGCGCGACGTGCCGGGCGTGGCTGGCGTCGTAGCGGAAGCGCTCGCCGAGCGCCTCGGCCGAGGCCAGCACCTGTCGCGAGAAGTCCTCGATCCCCTGCCCGGCGTCGGTCCGGACCATGTCGAGCAGCAGCCCGGCCCGCAGCGTCGCCTCGGGGACGAGCACGTGCGCGGCCTGGGTCTCGAGCAGCAGCTCGCGGTACACGATCAGCGCCGGGACCAGCGTCTCCACCTCGGACAGCGGGAGGCGGTAGGCTTCGACCAGCTGCTCGTCGTCGAGCGCCACCGTCGCCTCGCAGAAGGAAAGGAAGCGCTCCCGCGGGATCACGCGCGCGGGGTGCTTCGCGTCGTCCCCGACGATCTGGTCGGCCGCGAAGCGCGCGTCGCCGCCCGTCGCCAGGAAGTGGCGCGCCTCGCGCAGCGGGAACTCGCGGCGGATGTCCTCCACGATGTTGCGCACGGTGCGGTGGAACAGCCGCGTCCGCTGCTCGTGGCTGCCGTGGAACGCGGCCAGGTTCTGGCGCATGCGCACCGCGCCGAGAGCGTAGGTCCCGGAGTAGACGGGCTCGCCGCGGCGCAGGTAGGAGAGGTCGGCGCTGCCGCCGCCCACCTC